>NZ_CP108039.1:3080357-3388392 GCF_036173045.1 Streptomyces sp. NBC_00299 | reverse complement strand
GCCGCAGTAGCTGGGCCATGGCCTCGGCTATCAGCTCGCCACCCGCCTTGGCGTCCGGAACGATGACAACTTCCACGCTGGGCCTGCCGATCTGAAGTAGGACTCGAAGGGCACCCTGAAGGGGCATGTGGTTTAGACCAATCTAACAGAGCGAGGCTACGGGGCCCAGGTGAACGCAAGCCCCGTGGACATTTCGGCGGGCCGTCGGGCAGGCGTCATTCCCCGTGGGGGAGTGGAATGGAGACTGTCCGCCGGAAGCGACAGGCGCCATGCCCGGCAGTGGGCGCGAGAGCAGGGAGGCCCCATGACCACCACGACCCCGTACCCTCCCGACCCGCACGCCCCTCACAACGAACTCCCCGGCCGGATCATGGCCCGCGAGATGGCCGAACAGCCCTCCGTGCTGCGCCGGATCCTGTCCCAGGGCGCCCCCGCCATCAGCCGCGTCGCCCAGGAGATCGCCGCCCGCGCGCCCCGCTTCGCCCTGCTCACCGCCCGCGGGACCTCCGACCACGCCGCGCTCTACGCCAAGTACCTCCTGGAGATCCGCCTCGGCCTGCCCTGCGGCCTGACCTCCATGTCGACCACCACCGCCTACGGCGCCCGTCCCGACCTCACCGACGTCCTGGTCACCGCCGTGAGCCAGTCCGGCGGCTCCCCGGACCTCGTCGCCTCGACCCGGGCCGCCCGCGAGGCCGGCGCGATCACGCTCGCGGTGACCAACAACCCCGACTCCCCGCTGGCCGCCGTCTCCGAGTACCACCTCGACATCATGGCCGGACCGGAGAGGGCCCTGCCCGCGACCAAGACCTATACGGCCTCCCTTCTCGCCTTGTACCTCTTCGTCGAAGGTCTGCGCGGCGGTGACGGCACCCCCGCCATGGCGCTGCCGGATCTCGCCGAGCAACTGCTCGCCCGGCAGGACGAGGTGCGCACCCTCGCCGCCCGCTACCGCTTCGCCGAACGCATGGTGATCACCTCCCGCGGCTACGGCTACCCCACGGCCAAGGAAGCCGCCCTCAAGCTCATGGAGACCAGCTACATCCCGGCCCTCGCCTACTCAGGCGCCGACCTGCTGCACGGCCCGCTCGCCATGGTCGACAACGTCTCGCCGGTCATCGCGGTCGTCACCGACGGCAAGGGCGGCGAGGTGCTCCAGCCCGTCCTCGACCGGCTCCGCGGCCGTGGCGCCGACCTGGTCGTCATCGGCGCCCGGCACCAGGTCGCGCAGGCCTCGGCCGGTTTCGTCCTGCCCACCGAGGGCGTCGCCGAGGAACTCCAGCCGATCCTGGAGATCCTCCCGCTCCAGCTCCTGGCCTACGAGGTCACCATCGCCCGAGGCCAGGACCCGGATGCGCCGCGGGCGCTGGCGAAGGTGACGGAGACGCGCTGACTAGTGCAGGCTCAGCAGCGAGCCCCCGGTCGCGTCGATGTGCTGCCCCGTGACCCAGCGGGAGTCGGGCGACGCCAGGAAGGCCACCACGTCGGCCACGTCGGACGACGTACCTACGCGCTTGAAGACCGAGACGGCCTCGGCGTGCCCGCGTATGCCGGGGTCGGCGAGTGCGGCGCTCGTCAGGTCCGTGTCGATGAAGCCGGGCCCGACGGAGTTGGCGGTGATACCGCGCGGTGCCAACTCGGCAGCGAGTGAGCGGGTCAGGGTGGTGACCGCGCCCTTGGCCATGTGGGTGGCGGCTATGGGAGCGATGGCGTAGTCCGTGGCGGCCGTGACATTGATGATCCGGCCGTGGTCGCGCAGGCGTCCGAGGCCGTGCTTGACGATGAAGAACGGTGCCTTCGCGTTGACCGCCTGCGTCCGGTCGTACGCCTCCTCGTCCGTCTCCCCGATGGTCGCGAAAATCGCCATGCCCGCGTTGTTCACCAGGATGTCCACGCCCTGCGCATGCCGGTCGAAGGCCTCCCAGAGAGTCTCGGCGTCACCGGGCACGCCCAGTTCGGCGCGGACCGCGAACGCGCTGCCGCCCGCCGTCTCGATCGAGGTGACCGTCTCCTTCGCCGCCGCCTCGTTACTGCTGTAGTGCACGGCGACCTGCGCCCCGTCGTGTGCCAGCCGCTCGGCGATCGCTCGTCCGATCCCCCTGCTCGCCCCCGTGACCAGTGCCGTCCTGCCCGCAAGCACGCCCATGCCGACGCCCCCTCGCATTTCCCTAGCGGTCGCTACAGAAAGAACGTACAACAACCCCCCGCCGTTTCTCTAGTGCTCGCTATAAAATGCACTCCATGGTGAGCAGCGAGGCGACGACGGGGACCGGGGCGGAGGCGCGGCCTGCGGCTAAGACGCGCGGACGGCCCCGCTCCTTCGACCGTGAAACCGCTCTGGAGAAGGCGATCCTGGCCTTCTGGGAGCGTGGATACGAGGCGACGTCCGTCTCGGATCTCACCCGCGCCATGGACATCGGCGCCCCGAGTCTGTACGCGGCCTTCGGCGACAAGCGCTCGCTCTTCGATGAGGTCGTCCGCGTCTACACCTCGCGCTACGCCTCGTTCGCGGACCGCGCCCTCGCCGAGGAGCCCACCTCCCGGGCGGCCGTCGAGCGGACCCTGCGAGAGGCCGCCGGCGTCTACACGGATCCCGGCCATCCGCAGGGCTGCCTCATCGCCCACGCGGCCATCAACTGCACGACCCCGGCGGTCGCCGACTCGCTGCGCGACCGGCGCAACGCCACCATCGGTGCCATCCGCAGCCGTATCGAAGCGGACATCGCCACCGGCGCCCTCCACGCCGGTGTCAACGCCCCCGCCCTCGCCCGGCACGCCGGCGCAATGATCCAGGGCATGTCACAACAGGCGCGCGACGGGGCGAGCCGGGAGGAACTGGAGGCACTTGCGGAAATTGCCATGGCCAACTGGCCTCGCACATGAACCCACACGGGTTAGGCTGCGTGGTGGATGGTAGGGCGTCCCGCTGGTTCTCCAGTTGATTCGGAGCCCGCGAAGAAGCGCCAACAGCAAACACGCTCCAACGCATGGACACACCAGAGTGGTCTAGTCCACAATGCGAAGGAGTGCGTAGTACAAGAACGCACCGACTTCCGTCTTCCCCGCACAGGAAGGCGGACCGAGGAACCGGAGCTCTCTGCCCTGACTGCCCCGGCTCCTCATCCTTCGGCCGACCGGGACCGCACACCCCACGGCCGATGTTGCTCCGGGCTGCGGTGCCGGGAGGGCTGAGGGTCCCTCTCAGGCGCCGCGGCCCGCGGGTGTTTTCAGGGCCGTATCGCCTCCCGTAGTGGCTGGTTTCCAGCCATGTCCGTACCGCCAGGTACGCTCGGCCACGTGCCCTCCATGAACGAACTCGTACGCCAGCACACGGCCCTCGACGACTCCGACCTCGAGTGGCTCCACCTGCTGGTCTCGGAGTGGCAGCTGCTCTCCGACCTCTCCTTCGCCGACCTCGTCCTGTGGGTCCCCACCCGCGACGGCACCCGCTATGTCTCCGTGGCGCAGATGCGGCCCAACACCGGCCCGACCTCGTACCAGGACGACATGGTCGGCCACCTCGTCCCGCGCGGCCGCCGCCCCATGCTGGACGCCGCGCTCGACGAGGGCCGGATCGTGCGGGAGGGTGACCCCGAGTGGCGCGAGGAGGTCCCGGTCCGCGTCGAGTCGATTCCCGTACGACGTGACGGGCGCGTCCTCGGCGTCATCGCGCGCAACACCAACCTGCTGACCGTGCGCACCCCCAGCCGCCTTGAGCTGACGTACCTCCAAAGTGCCTCGGATCTCGCGCAGATGATCGCGGCCGGATCGTTCCCGTTCGCCAACCAGCAGGTCGACATGGACGCCTCGCCCCGCGTCGGCGACGGCCTGATCCGCGTCGACGCCGACGGCATCGTCCAGTACGCCTCCCCGAACGCACTGTCGGCTTACCACCGCCTCGGCCTCGCCGCCGACCTCGTCGGCCATC
This sequence comes from Streptomyces sp. NBC_00299, assembly GCF_036173045.1. GTDB lineage: Bacteria > Actinomycetota > Actinomycetes > Streptomycetales > Streptomycetaceae > Streptomyces > Streptomyces machairae. The sequence goes on along the minus strand of NZ_CP108039.1, from coordinate 3,384,464 downwards.
ACCTCGGCAAGACCACCGCCGAACTCGCCCCGACGCAGGGACCGGTGGACGAGGCGCTCGCCAAGGTCGCCAGCGGCTGGGCACCGCGCGAGTTCGAGATCGAGTCCGGTGACGGTGTGATCCAGTTCCGTTCGATCCCGCTCAAGCCCAAGGGCACGCGCATCGGTTCGCTGGTGCTGCTCCGGGACGTCACAGAACTGCGCCGCCGCGAGCGCGAGTTGATCACCAAGGACGCGACCATCCGGGAGATCCACCACCGCGTCAAGAACAACCTTCAGACGGTGGCGGCCCTGCTGCGCCTCCAGGCCCGCCGCATCGAGTCCGACCGCGGCCGCGAGGCCCTCGAAGAGGCGGTACGGCGGGTCGGGTCGATCGCGATCGTGCACGAGACGCTCTCCCAGAACCTCGACGAGCGCGTGGAGTTCGACGACATCGCCGACCGGGTGCTGGCGATGGTCGCCGAGATCTCGCCCGGCAAGGTCGCCGGCCGGCGCACCGGCCGCTTCGGCATCCTGGACGCGGAGGTCGCCACCCCGCTGTCGATGGTCCTGACCGAGATCCTCCAGAACGCGCTGGAGCACGGCTTCCGCGAGGGCGACACCGGCACGGTCGAGGTCTCGGCCGTCCGCGGCGGTACGACGAAGCAGGTCCGCCTTCTGGTCACGGTCCAGGACGACGGCGTGGGCCTCCCCGAGGGCTTCGACCCGCACACCGCGGGCAACCTCGGCCTGCAGATCGTACGGACGCTGGTGGAGGGCGAGTTGGGCGGCACGTTCGACATGGTCCCGGCACCGGAGCGGGGGACCAGGGTGATCCTGGACATCCCGGTTCGGGCGCACAAGTAAGGCGCACGAGTACGGCGCACGAGTACGGGCGGACAGCAAAGAGCCCTGGACCATCCGGTCCAGGGCCAGTGCTCGTTGCTGCTCTGTGTTGCTAAGCGCATCGGGGGTACTGCGCGCTGCGGCTCGGGGGCGGGAGATGCGTACTCGCTGTACGCGCCGCCAAGCTCAGGCTGTTTGCGGGGCGGGTGTTGTCAGGCGGAGGCCTGACGGGCCCGGTTGCGGGCGGCACGGCGCTTCATGGCGCGACGCTCGTCCTCGCTGAGACCACCCCAGACGCCGGAGTCCTGGCCGGACTCGAGCGCCCACTGCAGACACTGATCCATAACGGGGCAGCGACGGCAGACGGCCTTGGCTTCCTCGATCTGCAGCAGCGCAGGACCGGTGTTGCCGATGGGGAAGAAGAGCTCGGGGTCTTCCTCGCGGCAAACGGCGTTGTGACGCCAGTCCATGGCTGCTACCTCTCCTTGGTATTACGTGCTGATTGCTTGTGAATGTGAACGCTTTCACGAATCCCTCAACAAGTGAAGGGCCGAACGCCAGGTTCCCTGGCGAGGTCCTGTGATTTGAAGAGGGGTTCCGGTGATCAGTGGAGGCCGGTCTTGCGGGCCGTCCCGATCGCCACGTAGAGACTCGCAAACCTCAGCGACGGATACAACCCCTTCCGGAAAGTTTTTTTTGATTCCTCGGTGTCGACTAGGTCACAGCCGTACTTCCATGGGGTGGATCCTGGCCTAAACGTTCGAGTGAAAGGACTTTAGCCCGTTCCGCTCACACAATCACACGCAGTGCACGGCGTACGCCTGTGAACGTCACGCTCGTACGCAGCCCCAGGTGGTCGCCGTCCATCTGAAGGGGCAAAGGGACCTTCGAATGCAAGGTGAACTGGTCCAGGTCGTGGAGCGTGACCGCATGCCTGCCATGGGCTCCGCGCTCGGGGGACGAAGTGAGCAACTGGGTTGCATACCGGGCAACCGCGACCGTGGACATACGGCTGAGACCGAGCACGTCGAGGCCGGTATCGAACGAGGCCTTAGGCGCCGCGTACACCGGGCGATTGCCCAGATACGTCCACGGAGCGGTGTTGCAGATTATGGACAGCACCAAATCGGTCACCGGATCCTGCCCCGGCCGCTCCAGTGTGATAGTGCCGTGCCGGCGGTTGGGCTCCTGCAGGAACTGGCGTACCACCTGGCGCAGATAAAGGGCGTGCGTGGACCTCTTGCCGCGCTCGCGCTGCTGCTCGACCCGGCCGACGACGCCGGCGTCGAAGCCGAGGCCCGCACAGAAGGTGAACCATCTGTCGGGTACGGCTTCGTCCTCCGTGCCCGGGGTGCCGGCCGCTATGCCCATTCCGACCGTACGTTCGCTGCCTTCGCGCAGGGCGTCGAGCAGGGCGCCGGTCGCCTCCACGGCGTCGTTGGGCAGGCCGAGGGCGCGGGCGAAGACGTTGGTGGAGCCGCCGGGGACCACGGCGAGGCGGGGGAGACGGTCCGGGTCGGGGCCGTTGTGCAACAGTCCGTTGACGACCTCGTTCACGGTGCCGTCGCCGCCGAGGGCGACCACCAGGTCGACGTCGTCGCTCTCCGCCGCCTGCCGGCCCAGGTCACGCGCGTGGCCGCGGTACTCGGTGGTGACGGCCTCCAGCTTCATCTCGCTGGCGAGCGCGTGGATCAGGACATCGCGCGTACGTGCGCTTGTGGTGGTTGCTGCCGGATTGACCACGAGAAGTGCACGCATGACTGGCAGCGTACCTACTGGGGGGTACCGGGCACAGGTCGAGGTTGGGATCTAGTAAGAGATGAGGCGTGAGTCTCGACACGGGGGACTGCCGTCGGCCTGGCCGTGGTTTCTGTGCGGTCGGTTTCATGGGCGGTCGGCGTTGCTGCGGGCCCGCCGGGGGCTGCCGACCCCGGGCCCCCGCTTCGGCCCTGAAGGTCCTCGTCCTCAAACGCCGGACGGGCTGAGATGTCTGGCCGGCCTCCGTCAGGTGCGGGCGGGAGGGCGATATCGCGGAGGGCTACCCTTCAAGGGTGACCAAGGAGCAGACCCCCACCACCCCGGAAACCGCCGGTCCGCGTCCGCGGCGGCTGACGTATGCGGCGGCACTGACCGCGCTGGAAGGGCTGGCGCTGACCGTCGGGGGTGTCTGGGTGCTGGTGCTGGGGCTCACCGGGGATCCGGACGATCGGCAGCAGGCCGTCACCCTGGGCGTGACGCTGGTCGTCCTCGCCCTGCTGCCCCTGCTCGCCGCGCGAGGGCTGTTCGCTCAGCGCAGCTGGAGCCGGGGGCCGTCCGTCATCACGCAGATCATGGCGCTGCCGGTGGCCTACAGCCTGCTGCAGGCCGACAGCATTGCGATCCCGGCGGGCATCGCGATCGCTGCGGTCGCGAGCGCCACGCTCGTGTTCCTGATCAACCCGGCGACCACCCAGGCCCTCGGCATTCGGGGGCCCGGCAGCGCACCGGATCAGAAGTAGCCGGCGGCTCTCAGGGAGCCGTTACTCCTCCACCAGCAGCTTCTCCCGCAGCTGCGCCAGCGTGCGGGCCAGCAGGCGGGACACGTGCATCTGGGAGATGCCGACCTCCTGCGCGATCTGCGACTGGGTCATGTTGCCGAAGAAGCGCAGCAGCAGGATCCGCTTCTCGCGCGGCGGGAGATCTTCGAGCAGCGGCTTCAGCGACTCGCGGTACTCGACGCCCTCCAGCGCCTCGTCCTCCGCGCCGAGGGTGTCCGCGACCGCAGGGGACTCGTCGTCCGTGTCGGGGACGTCCAGGGACAGCGTGGAGTACGCGTTGGCGGACTCCAGGCCCTCCAGGACCTCCTCCTCCGAGATCGCCAGCTTCTCGGCGAGTTCGTGGACGGTCGGGGAGCGCCCGTGCTGCTGGGACAGCTCGGCCGTGGCCGTCGTCAGGGCGAGGCGCAGCTCCTGGAGACGCCGCGGCACCCGCACCGCCCAGCCCTTGTCGCGGAAGTGCCGCTTGATCTCGCCGACGACCGTCGGGGTCGCGTACGTCGAGAACTCGACGCCACGCTCCGGGTCGAACCGGTCGACCGACTTGATCAGACCGATGGTGGCGACCTGGGTGAGGTCGTCGAGCGGCTCGCCGCGGTTGCGGAAGCGGCGCGCGAGGTGCTCGACGAGCGGCAGGTGCATACGGACCAGCTTGTTGCGCAGGTCCGCGTACTCCGGGCTGCCGTCCTGCAGCTTGCGCAGCTCGACGAACATGGCGCGCGCCCCGCTGCGGTCCTGAGGGTGGTGCTGCGTGGCCTGCACGCTGTGCGCGCTCATCGCCTCGTCCTCGGCGTTTCGCTGGTGCTCGCTCATCGTCCCGCCCGTTGCCCTCTCCCGAGCCCTCGCCCCCGCGCGGACCGGGGAGACCCCGGCCCGCCCGCCCGGAGGCGCGCCCTGCACGGCGCCTTCGTCATCCCGTCCGTCGGCCAGGAAGCCGGCCTCCGCGGAGTTGTCCTCCGGGTGCGGCCGGGCCTGCTCGGGGATGCCGTCGATGCCGTCCGCCATGCGTCGGGAACCGCTCGGACCGCTCGGGCCCACTCCCGGGTTCTCGGCTCCGTCCGAGCAGGGGGCAGCGCCGTCCGACAGCTCCCGTGTGCCGCGCTCTTCGTCCCGCACCGGCCCGTCCCCGTTCCTCACGCCGGCCCGGGTCCCGCGCCGCGCTGTTTGTAGAGGCTGATCGAAACGGTTTTGTCCTCGTCCACGGCGGAGGAGACCTTGCCCGCGAGGGCCGAGAGCACGGTCCAGGCGAAGGTGTCCCTGGAGGGGGCGTGGCCGTCCGTGGTCGGGGCCGAGACGGTGACCTCGAGCGAGTCGTCGACGAGTCGGAAGACACAGCTGAGCACCGAGCCGGGCACGGCCTGCTGGAGCAGGATCGCGCAGGCCTCGTCCACCGCGATGCGCAGGTCCTCGATCTCGTCGAGGGTGAAGTCCAAACGGGCCGCGAGGCCGGCAGTCGCCGTACGCAGCACCGACAGGTAGGCACCCGCAGCCGGCAGCCGGACTTCCACGAAGTCCTGGGTCGCGGGCTCGCCTGCGATCTGGGACACCCTCACCTCCAAGGTGGTACAAGCTTCTCGGGGCCGAGGGTCGCCCCCCGGGGTAACGCGATGTGTGGTTCAGCGGTGACGCTATCGCGCTCTGAACTTTCCTGTCCCCAGGACCCCAACCCCTTGCTGTCACTCATAGTAAACACACGGATACGCTCCGTGGCTAGGGGGTCTGCGGGCCCAATTGGGAAGAGCGCGCGCCGGTTTGACGTACCCAGGCGTCAGACGGTCGAACCGTCCGGATCCTCGGTTGTCCAGCGTACGTCCCCGTCACACGAGTACGTGGTCGACAAAGCACCAGCGCCAGAGTTCGCCGGGCTCGAACGTCCGCATGATCGGGTGGCCGGACTCCTTGTGGTGCTCCGTGGCGTGCCGTCCCGGCGACGAGTCGCAGCAGCCGACGTGACCGCAGGTGAGGCAGAGCCGCAGCTGAACCGGGTGCCAGCCCTCTGCCAGACACTCGGGACATGTCTCGTTGAGCGGACCGGGTTCCGGGTGCGGCAGCGCGTCGGCGTGCGTGCACTGTTTCATGATTGCCAGGTTACGACGGCCACGCGCGCGACGGCGCGGAAAATCGAGGGCGGGCCGCGACGACGCACGAGGGCGAGGGTGGGCGAGGCGTATGGACGTGATGCCACTGCTGTTGCTGGTGGCCGGGAGTGCCGCTGTTGCCGCGGCCGCTCGGCGGGCGCCCGTGCCGGCGCCGCTGCTGCTGGTCGCCGTCGGCCTCCTCGTGTCGTACCTGCCTGGCGTCCCGGAGTACACCCTCGACCCGCACATCGTCCTGCCGCTGGTGCTGCCCCCGCTGCTGCACAGCGCGGCGACGGACAGTTCGTATCTCGATCTGCGGGCTCAGTTGCGGCCCGTGATGCTGCTGTCGGTCGGGTACGTGCTGTTCGCGACCTTCGCCGTCGGCTGGATCGCGTATCTCGTCGTACCCGGGCTGCCGCTGACCGCGGCGCTGGTGCTGGGCGCGGTGGTGGCGCCGCCGGACGCGGTCGCCGCGACGGCGGTCGCGCGCCGGGTGGGGCTGCCGTCCAGGATCACCACGATCCTGCAGGGCGAGTCCCTGGTGAACGACGCCACCGCGATCACCGCCTATCGCGTGGCGCTCGCGGCGGCCGTCGGTGAGGGTGCCACCTGGGCCGGCGGCATCGGCGAGTTCCTGCTCGCGGCGTTCGGCGGCATCGGCATGGGCCTGGTGCTGATGGTGCCGATCCACTGGCTGCGCACGCACGTGAAGGAGGCGCTGCTGCAGAACACCCTCTCGCTCCTGATCCCGTTCGTCGCGTACGCGGCGGCCGAGCAGGTGCACGCCTCCGGAGTGCTGGCGGTCGTGGTCGTGGCCCTGTACCTGGGACACCGCGCGTGGGAGGTCGACTTCGCCACCCGGCTCCAGGAGGAGGCCGTGTGGAAGATGGTTGCGTTCGTACTGGAGTCGGCGGTGTTCGCCCTGATCGGCCTGCAACTCCCGGTGGTGCTCAAGGGCCTTGGCGAGTACGAGGGCAACCGCGCCGCCTGGTACGCGTTCGCCGTCTTCGCGGTGGTCGTCGCCTCGCGCTTCGTGTGGGTCTACCCGGCGACCTTCCTGCCGCGCATGCTGTCGGCGCGGATCCGAAAACGCGAGCAGAACCCGACCTGGAAGGGCGCGTTCGTCATCTCCTGGGCCGGCATGCGAGGCGTGGTGTCGCTGGCCATCGCCTTCTCCATCCCGCTCACGATGCACGGCGGCGAGCCGTTCCCCGAGCGCAACCTCATCCTCTTCCTGACCTTCACGACGGTCATCGGCACGCTGGTCGTCCAGGGCGTGACGCTGCCGCCGCTGATCCGCCTGCTGAAACTCCCCGGCCGTGACATCCAGGCCGAGACCCTCGCGGAGGCCAACGCCCAGGCGCAGGCCTCCCGCGCCGCCGAACGACGGCTGGAGGAACTCCTCTCCGACGACCGCAACGCCCTCCCCGAGGCCCTCGCGGACCGTCTGCGGGCCGTCCTGGAACGCCGCCGCAACTCCGTCTGGGAACGCCTCGGCCAGGCCAACCCCATCACCGGCGAGTCCGTCGACGACACCTACCGCCGCCTGTCCCGCGAGGTGATCGGCACCGAACGAGAGGTGTTCGTGAAACTGCGGGACGGGCGCTTCATCGACGACGAGATGCTGCGGACCATGCTGCGCAGGCTGGACCTGGAGGAGGCGGCGGCCTATCGCGAGGCAGGCTGAGCGCCGAACGGAGCCCCGGTGACAACGGCGGCGACCGTCGCCCCACGGGCAAAGGCCCCCTCCTCCACCAGCACCACAAGCCCATACAGCAACTTGGCGACATAGAGACGCTCGACAGCCATCCCATACCGCTCCTCGAAATCCTCGGCGAAGGCGTCGAGCTCAGCGGTCGTACGGGCAAACCCTCCGAAGTGGAACCGCTCGTCAAGCCGCCAATCACCCCGCGGCCCCCCGAACGCCTCCGCCTGCAGCCCCCGTACCTCATCACCCAGAAAGCCACCCTTGAGTACGGGCACACCCAAGGCGCGCTGCCCGGGCCCCAGCCCGGCGGCCAGCCCCGCCAGCGTCCCGCCCGTCCCACAGGCGACGGCGACCACGTCGGCCTGCTCCCGCAACTCCTCCCCGAGCGCCCGGCACCCCCGTACGGCAAGGGCATTGCTCCCGCCCTCCGGCACGACGTACGCCTCCTCCGCACCGGCCTCATGCAGGATGCCCGCCAACGTCTCCGGCTCGGCCTTGCGGCGATAAGTCGCTCTGTCGATGAAATGCAGCCGCATACCGTCGGCCACACACCGCTCCAACGACGGATTGAGGCGCCGCTCACCGAGTTCCTGGCCCCGCACCACACCAACCGTGCTCAGCCCCAGCAGCCGCCCCGCGGCAGCGGTGGCACGCAAATGGTTGGAGTAGGCGCCACCGAAGGTCACCACCGTGCGCCCGTCCGCCGCCGCCAGATTCGGCACAAGCTTGCGCCACTTGTTGCCGACCAACTCCGGATGGATCAGATCGTCCCGCTTGAGGACCAGCCGTACACCGCCCCGCTCGAACCGCGCGTCCACGACCTCCTGCACCGGCGAGGGAAGCCGGGGCCGCAGGTCGGTCACGAAGTCGAGGTGGTTCACCAGGCCATTGTCGCCCGGCCGGCCGCCGGGGGCAGCGACGGGCCGCCGCAGGCATCCCGCCCTAGGACAACCGCTCCCGGATCCGCGCCCGCATCGAAGCCATGGTGAACCCCCGGGGATCCACCTTCCCGGGCTGCCACTCCAGATGCCCGATCACCGACCGCTCAGTCCACCCGTGATGACGGCACACAGCCGCCGACACGCGCTCGATCGCCTCCAGCTGAGCCGCCGGCCAGGGGTCCTGTCCGTCACCCAGGTTCTCGCACTCGAAGCCGTAGAAGTGCCGGTTGCCGTCGGTGTTGGCCTCGTTGTCGGCCGGCAGCGCGCTTTCGGCGATGACCGCGCGGAGGACGTCGTCGTCACCGAGCCCGGCGTGGTTGGCACGGCCGTAGCCGACCAGATGCACCCGCCCGTCCTTCGTGATGACGCCGTGGCACAGCGGCCCGGGCAGCCCCTCGTAGCCCTTGCGGCAGAGCTCCACGGTGTGCGCGCTGCCCTTGGTCACCGTGTGGTGGATCATCACGCCGTGGACGGGACCCCACGGCCCCACGTGGTTGCGGTTGTGGTGCTCCCAGTCGCCGACCTCGACGACGGTCGCACCCTCCGCCCGAAGTCTCTCCAGGAATCTGCTCGCGGACATGGGTGAGGCCATGACCGCCCCCTTCGCGCCGTGCGCCGACCGCCCACCGCGGCCGTCTCGTATCGGTGCTTTACCGAAAACAGCCCCAAGCGACTCCTCGAATCGCACGGCGTACGAGTCGTTTTGGCCAACCACTGCGACGGCAACCTTGGACAAGGTCCCTCTATTTGCCCAGTGGACCGTGATCCATTCCCGCTCTTTCGGGTAATAGCACCGGCACCCTCAGTGATGGAAGGCTCGGTCGCGGAGATCGCGATACGTGGCGCCAGACAGGCGCCGGTGCACGACCGGGAGGGCAATTCCTTATGTCGGTAGGCGAAGAGGTCCGCACTGAGCAGGGCAAGCCGCAGCAGAGTCTCGGCACGGCGGCCGCGCGGAACCTGGCCACCACGACCAAGTCCGCACCCCAGATGCAGGAGATCAGCTCCCGCTGGCTGCTGCGCATGCTGCCATGGGTGAACGTGCAGGGCGGCACGTACCGGGTGAACCGCCGTCTGACCTACGCCGTCGGCGACGGCCGTGTCACGTTCGTGAAGACCGGGGACCGCGTCGAGGTCATCCCGGCCGAACTGCGCGAACTGCCGGCCCTGCGGTCGTACGAGGACGAGGACGTGCTCGCGGAGCTCGCTCAGCGCTGCCAGCAGCGGGAGTTCACGGCGGGGTCCTTGATCGCCTCGTTCGGCAGCCGGACCGACGAGGTCTTCCTGCTGGCGCACGGCAGGGTGGAGAAGCTCGGCACCGGTCCCTACGGGGAGGACGAGTCCCTCGGCGTCCTCGCCGACGGCGCCTACCTCGGCGACCAGGCGCTGCTCGACTCCGACGCCATCTGGGAGTACACGGTCCGTGCCGCCACCGCGTGCACGGTGCTCGTCCTGCCCCGCCAGGACGTCGAGCAGGTCGCGGAGCGCGCGGAAACCCTCAGCCAGCACCTTGAGCAGCTCCGGGCGATCCCCGCGCAGCGCACCAACAAGTACGGCGAGAAGGAGGTCGACCTCGCGGCCGGCCACAGCGGTGAGCCGGACATCCCGCACACCTTCGTCGACTACGAGGCCCGGCCCCGTGAGTACGAACTGAGCATCGCCCAGACCGTGCTGCGCATCCACTCGCGCGTGGCCGACCTCTACAACCAGCCCATGAACCAGACGGAGCAGCAGCTGCGCCTGACCGTGGAGGCCCTGAAGGAGCGGCAGGAGCACGAGCTCATCAACAACCGCGAGTTCGGGCTGCTCAACAACTGCGAGTACGACCAGCGGCTCCAGCCGCACGACGGCGTGCCCAGCCCCGACGACATGGACGAGCTGCTGTGCCGGCGGCGCGGCACCAAGCTGTTCCTCGCCCACCCGCGCGCGATCTCCGCGTTCGGTCGTGAGCTGAACAAGCGCGGCCTGGTCCCCGAGACCATCGAGATGGCCGGCAACCGCATCCCCACCTGGCGCGGCGTGCCGATCTTCCCGTGCAACAAGATCCCGGTCTCCGACGCCCGTACGACCTCGATCATCGCCATGCGTACGGGCGAGGGGGAGCAGGGCGTCATCGGACTGCAGCAGGCGGGCATCCCGGACGAGATCGAGCCGAGCCTGTCCTGCCGGTTCATGGGCATCAACGAACAGGCCATCATCAAGTACCTGGTGACGGCCTACTACTCGGCAGCGGTCCTGGTGCCGGACGCCCTCGGTGTGCTGGAGAACGTCGAGATCGGGCGCTGGCGGTGACCTTTGCCGCCACGACGCCGTGTCCCGCGCTCCCCGTGTGGGTAGACCCTCGGCGTAGGTGCCCAGCCGTAGCGGAAGGGCCACCGTCCGCCGACTCTCCGAGGCGATGCCATGGGTGAGTTCATGACGGAGACGCAGCAACGCCCCGCCGGGGCGGGGCCGTCCACCGAGACGCTCGAGAGGCAAGGGCCCATCGCGACCGAGACGGACGGCGGGCCGGGCCCGCTCGACGGGCCCGAGGCGGGGGTGATCCTGGAGCGCGCCCGGGCGTCGGTCGACCCCGAACTGCGCGCCGCCATCGAGTCGTTGCCGCCTTCCCTCCGCCGGATCGCGCTGTACCACTTCGGCTGGCAGCACCCGGACGGCACCCCGGCGGCGGGCAACGCCGGCAAGGCGATCCGGCCCGCGCTCGTCCTCACTGCGGCCGCCGCAGTCGGCGGACCGGGGGCGCGGGCGGCCGCCGTACGGGCGGCGGTGGCGGTGGAGCTGGTCCACAACTTCACGTTGCTGCACGACGACGTGATGGACCGGGACACCACCCGCCGGCACCGGCCCACCGCCTGGACCGTGTTCGGCGACGCCGACGCGATCCTCGCGGGGGACGCCCTCCAGGCGCTGGCCCTGCGGCTGCTCGCCGAGGATCCGCATCCGGCGTCCGCCGCCGCGGCGGCCCGGCTCGCGGACTGCGTCATCGAGCTGTGCGCCGGACAGCAGGCGGACACGGCGATGGAGAAGCGGGGCCCCGGCGAGGTCGGGCTGGACGAGGTGCTCGCCATGGCCGAGGCCAAGACCGGCGCGCTGCTGGGATGCGCCTGTGCCCTCGGCGCGCTGTACGCGAGCGCGGCGGAGGAGGACGTGGCGGCGCTGGACGCGTTCGGCCGTGAGGCCGGGCTCGCCTTCCAGCTCATCGACGACGTGATCGGTATATGGGGCGACCCGAGCCACACCGGCAAGCCGGCCGGTGCGGACCTCGCCGCCCGCAAGAAGTCCCTGCCGGTCGTCGCCGCGCTGACCTCGGGCGGTCCGGCGGCGGCGGAGCTGGCCGCGCTGTACGAAGTGCCGTACGACAAGGAGGACCTGCAGCTGACTGCGCTCGCCGTCGAGCGGGCCGGTGGCCGCGACTGGGCGCAGACCCAGGCCGCGGAGCGGATGGCACGCGCCATGCAGGAGCTGGCCCGTGCGGTGCCCGACCCGGAGGAGGCGGGCGGACTGCTGGCGCTGGCCGAGTTCGTCACGCGGCGCAGCAACTGAGGACAGCGGCAGCCGGCGGCCGTACTGGTCGAGGCCGCGGCGGCCGACGGTGGTGAAGACCCCGGAGCTTTCGGGGCCGTACGGTTCCTGACCCCGTACGGCCGCCGAGCGGCTCCGGACCGGCGGGTCCCGCACATCCCCACGGTGTGCGGGGCCCGCCTCTGTGTACCGGGTCCCCTTCAATCGCGTCACCGATCAACCGGGTTGCTGTGCAGCGGCCGTATCTCGACAAACTCGGCCCGCGGACCGCACGCCGGCTCTCATCGCTCTACGATCAAGACCGGTTGACGCGAAGGGGCGGGTGGAGATGGGCGTGGCGATCCGGACGGCGGGCGAGGCGGACCGGGAGTCGGTGGTCCGGCTGCTGGACGCGGCCTTCCAGGACGATCCGGTCAGCGGCTGGGTGTTCCCGGGCGAGGAGTACCGCCGTAGGACCCACCGAAGGCTCATGGCCGCGTTCACCGACATCGTGCTGGCCCACGGCCGAATAGACCTCACCGAGGACGGCACGGCGTGCGCGCTGTGGATGTCCGTACCGGCCGTCGAGCACGACGAGAACGACGACGGGCCCGCCCTGCTGCGCCAGGACGTCGACCCGGACAACGAGCGCGTCGAGATGATCGGCCGCCTGACGGCCCGGATCCATCCCGCGGGCCGTGCCCACGAATACCTGTGGATGATCGCCGCGGCACCCGGCCGCCAGGGCGAGGGGCTCGGCACCGCGCTCATCAACGCCGTGCTCGACCGCTGTGACCAGGAGGGCCTGCCCGCCTATCTGGAGGCGAGCAGCGACCGCAGCAGGCAGTTGTACGAGCGTCTCGGCTTCGAGTTCAAGGGCCGTCCCCTCGACCTCCCGGACGGTCCGCGGATGTGGCCGATGTGGCGCGAGCCGCGCGGCTGAGCTGAGTCACCGGCAGCCCTGACCTACTCCTCGGGACCGTCGGGACCCTCGGGACCGTCGGGCACGATCGTCGCCACGATCCGCTCGACCAGCCCGTCCGGCACGCCGACCCCGGGCAGAACCCCGTCCAGCACGTCGGGCAGGGTCAGGTGCTCCAGGAGCAGCCCGAGGACCGCGAGATAGAGCACGGTGACGACCTCGTCGCCGCCGGGCAGGCCGGCGTTGCGGTGGAACTCCAGGGCCTCGTCCAGGTCGCCGCGCACCGACTTGGTGAAGGAGGAGCGCAGTTCGGGGCGCCGCTGGGCCTCCAGGCGCATCTCCAGCAGGGCCAGATAGCCCGTTCTGTCGCCGGTCGCGCGGGCCATCAGGTCGTGCATGAAGGCGGCGACAAGGGAGCGGTCCTTCGGCCGGGTCATCAGTCCGGCGATCACCTGAGGGTCGGGCGCGAGCCGCACGTGCAGCCGGGCGTCGATCTGGCGGAGCAGGTCGTCGCGCCCGGTGAAGTAGTTGGAGGCGGTGCCGACCGGCACCCCGGCCTCGGTGTCCACCGCGCGGAACGTCAGCCCGCGTGCCCCCTCGCGGGCGAGCACCTCGACGCCGGCGTCGACGAGTGCGGCCCGGCGTTCCGGATTGCCCGCCATTCGGAATCTCCTCTCCCACTTTCCCCGGTCACAGAAATGGCCTTGCAACCACTACAAGCGAAGTACTACAACTGAAGCACTACAACCGCAGTGGTTGTCCGACACCTTACGAAAAGAGACCGGCTTGCGAAAGCTCACGTACTTCATCGCCTGTTCGATCGACGGGTTCATCGGGGACCCGAGCGGCGATGCGACCTCGATGTACACCTTCGTCGACGAGGAGTTCCTGGAGTTCCTCAAGGCGGAGCACCCGGAGACCGTGTCGACCCCCGCCCGTCGCGCCCTCGGGTTCGACGACCTGCCCAACCGACGGTTCGACACGGTGATCCAGGGCCGCAGCAGTTACGACCTGGCACTGAAGGAGGGCCTGACCAGCCCCTACGCCCATATGCGCCAGTACGTCGCCTCGCGCACGCTGACCGAGTCGCCCGACCCGCAGGTCGAGATCGTCTCGGACGACGTGGTCGGCAAGGTCCGCGAGCTGAAGGCGGAAGACGGCGAGTTCGGCATCTACCTGTGCGGTGGAGCGCAGCTGGCCGGCGCGCTGCTCGACGAGATCGACGAGCTCGTCATCAAGACGTACCCCATCGTGTACGGCACGGGTATGCCGATGTTCGGATCGGACTTCGCCGTCACGGAGTTCACCCTCGGCGAGACGCGCACGTTCGGCAACGGCGCCGTGGTTCGTACGTACAGCAGGAAGCGCTGAGCCCTCTCCCGCCCTACTCTGAGGACATGGGCAGCCAAGCGCACCACTGTCCCGACTGCGGACAGCCCGTAGAGACGGTCGTCCGGCGCCACAAGACGCTGGGCGCCTGGGTCCCCACCTGGGTGGCGGGCCCGTGCCACAACCCCGAGTGCGGGGCGTACGCCGAGGCAGGCGCCGAGCACGAGGAGAAGCACGAGCAGCCGGACGCTCCCGGCACACCCACCGTGGACACCACCGTGAAACCCACCGCGAAAAATTCCTGAGCCCCCTGTCGAGAATCCTGGCCCGGCTCCGACGTCCCCTGTGAGAGCCGCCCGCCAAGGGCGGCCCGAGCCGACGGAAGCAGAAGGAGCGGACTGATGAAGTACCTGGTCATGGTGCAGGGCACGCAGGCGGACTACGAGGCGATGCAGGGCAAGGGGTCCGAGAACTCCGTCGCCTGGAGCCAGGAGGACATCCAGGCGATGTACGCCTTCATGCAGGCCCTCAACAACGACCTCGCCGAGAGCGGCGAGATGGTCGACGGACAGGGACTGACCGAGCCCGCCAAGGGCCGGCACGTCACGCTGGGCGACGACGGCAAGGCAGTGATCACCGACGGCCCGTACAGCGAGACCAAGGAGCTGCTGGCCGGCTACTGGGTGCTGGACTGCGCGAGCCTGGAGCGGGTCACGGAGATCGCCGAGCGCGTCCTGCAGTGCCCCCAGCCCGCCGGGGCCCCCGTGTACCCGGTGGTGATCCGGCCCATCGACGACGGGTCCGGGGACGTCGGCTGAGACATCGGCCGAGCCGTAGGTGAGCGCCACACCCGAGACCGAGGACCTGCTGCGCCGACACGCGCCGCAGGTCCTCGGCGCGCTGGTACGGCGCTACGGCCACTTCGACAGCGCCGAGGACGCCGTACAGGAGGCCCTGCTCGCGGCGGCCGAGCAGTGGCCGCGGACCGGCGTCCCGGACAACCCGCGCGGCTGGCTGATCAAGGTCGGGGCGCGGCGGCTCACCGACGCGCTGCGTGCGGAGCAGTCGCGCCGGGCCCGGGAGGACAAGGCCGCGGCGCTGATGCCGAGGGATGCCTTCACGGCCCCGCCGCCGGGAGCGGACAGGGCGCCCCGCGAGGACGACACCCTCACCCTGCTCTTCCTGTGCTGCCACCCGGACCTGACTCCGCCCGCCCAGATCGCCCTCACCCTGCGTGCCGTCGGCGGTCTGACCGCGGCGGAGATCGCCCGCGCGTACCTGGTCCCCGAGGCGACCATGGCCCAGCGCATCAGCCGGGCCAAGCAGAAGGTCCGCGGGGTGCGCTTCGGCCGGCCCGACAACTGGGAGAACCGCCTGCCCGCGGTCCTGCAGACCCTGTACCTGATCTTCAACGAGGGCTATACGGCGACTTCGGGTACGAGCCTGCTGCGGCGCGAACTCGCCGGTGAGGCGATCCGGCTGACCCGCGCGGTCCACCGCCTCCTCCCCGACCACGGCGAGGTGGCCGGCCTGCTCGCGCTGATGCTGCTCACCGACGCCCGCCGCGACGCGCGCACCGGCCCGCACGGCGAACTCGTCCCCCTCGACGAGCAGGACCGCAGCCGCTGGGACAAGGCCGCGATCGACGAGGGCGTCGCCCTGGTCACCCGCGCCTTGTCCCGGGGCCCCGCCGGCCCGTACCAGCTGCGCGCCGCCATCGCCGCCGTCCACGACGAGGCGCCCTGCGCCACGGAGACCGACTGGCAGGAGATCCTCGGCCTCTACGACGTCCTGGTGCGCCTCGTCCCCGGGCCCGTCGAGCGTCTCAACCGCGCGGTCGCCGTCGCCATGGCCCAGGGCCCGCGCGCCGGGCTGGCAGAACTGGCCGCGCTGGAGGACGAGCTGGGTGCCGGGCACCGCCTGGACGCGGTCCGTGGCCACCTCCTGGAGCGGGCCGGCGCCCACGACGAGGCACGCGCCGCCTACGAGGCCGCGGCAGCCAAGACGCTGAGCCTGCCGGAACAGCGCTATTTGCACGCGCGGGCGGCGCGGCTGAAGCCGTAACCTCGCCGCATGCCGGAACACACGTACATCCTCCACATCACCGAACGCTCCCTCTGGGACGAGGCCCGCGCGCGGGGCACGTACGAGATGTCGACACGTGGTCGCACGCTGCGGGACGAGGGCTTCATCCACTGCTCGACCCGCGCCCAACTCCCCGCCGTGGCCGGCTTCCTGTACGGCTCCTACGACGGCCCCGACGAACTGGTGGTCCTGGTCGTGGATCCGGCCCGGCTCGACGTGCCGCTCAAGTACGAGGCGCCGGAGCCGGGCGGCGAGGAGTTCCCGCATGTGTACGGGCCCATTCCGGTGAACGCGGTGGTGGATGTGGAGCCCTGGAGGTGACGGGACGCCGCCGGTTATGGCGCTGGGTCGTGACGGTGTGGGTGATCGCCGTCGTCGTCGCGGGCGCGCTGACGCTGTGGTTGCAGGACTCGGCGCAGCCGCCGGGGCCGAACCGCTGGGGGAATGCCGAGCCGAGCCCATCGCTGCCGGAGGGCCGGGAGTCGGCGTGCGCGAGCGTCACGCCCGACGAGAACGGCCGGGCAGCCTGCCTCGTCGTGACCACCCGTTAGCCGGCCAGTTTGCCGGTCTCCGGATCGCGCCCCGTCAGGCAGTACGTGCCGCCCGCCGGATCGCGCATCACCGTCCAGTGGGCGCCCTCGGCGACGAAGCCCGCGCCCAGTTCCTCGTGCCGGGCGCGGACCGCCGCGATGTCCGCGCAGGCGAGGTCCAGGTGGGCGGAGGCCCGGGGTTCCGCACCGGGCCGCTCTGCGTCGCGCCGCTCCTCGCCGAGACGCTGGAGCAGGATACGGACGGGAAGCCCGGACGGTGGCTTGAGCACATGGAACTCGGGGCGGGAGCCGGGCACCGACTCCCAGCCGTCCAACAGGGCGCTCCAGAAGGCGACTTCGGATGAGTACCGCGACGGCGGTACGTCAACGCAGACCTGGTCGAGCCGGCTGCCGTGCACCACGCGCGGCCGCACCGACTCCCCGTGCCAGGGCACGGCACAGAACAACTGCCCGGCGGGCGACCGCAGTACGGCCCACCCGTCGTGCTCGGCGGCGACACCCGCCCCCACCGCGAGCGCCGAGGCCACGAATCCCGGTACGTCGTCCACGGCAAAGTCGAGATGGGCGCCACCGGGGCCCGAGTCGACCCCCTGGACCTTCACGCAGGGGTCGGCCCCGCCATCCGGCAGCAAGGTCACGAACTCCCCCTGCTCGCCCCGGAATTCGGACAGCCGGGTGTCCGTCACCGCAGTCCAGAAGGTGTGCGCCCGGGTGAAGGACGCGACGGGGCGGTCGATGAAGGCGTAGGTCCAGCGGATGCTCATGGGGCGATCGTAGATCGGCAGGGGCGACCAGGGCCCGCGGCGGCCGTACGGCGCACTCCAGCGCACTCAAGCTTCGCCACGCGGGCTTTGCAGGACCCTTACCAACCGCGCGCCGGCTCCTGGGACACGCTTTGCCGTCGGTTCTCCGTGAATTGGTCCGGGCTTGTTTGCATTGGGGAATGGACCACATCACGTTCCTGGTGGCGGTCGTCATCGTGACGGCCCTCGCATTCGACTTCACCAACGGATTCCACGACACGGCGAACGCGATGGCCACGTCCATCGCCACGGGGGCGCTCAAACCCAGGACGGCCGTGCTCATCAGCGGCGTCCTGAACGTCGTCGGTGCCTTCCTGTCCACCGAGGTCGCCAAGACGATCTCCGGCGGCATCGTGGACGACTCACTCGTCAGCCCGGGCATGATCTTCGCGGGTCTGGTCGGGGCGATCCTGTGGAATCTCCTCACCTGGCTGGTCGGGCTGCCGTCCAGTTCGTCGCATGCGCTGTTCGGCGGACTGATCGGGGCCGTCTGGGTGGGTGCGGGGTCGCACGGCGTGCACTTCGACAAGGTTGTCGAGAAGGTACTGATCCCCGCCGTCGCCTCGCCGCTCGTGGCGGGGATCGCGGCGCTGCTGGCCACGTACCTGGCGTACAAGCTCACTGCTCGCGCCCGCAAGGACTCCGTCACCAAGGGCTTCCGGGTCGGCCAGATCGCCTCGGCCTCGCTCGTCTCCCTCGCCCACGGCACCAACGACGCGCAGAAGACGATGGGCGTCATCACACTGACCCTGATCTCGGCGGGCGCCCTGGGTCATGACGCGGGCCCGCCGGTGTGGGTGATCGCCTCGGCCGGACTGGCGATCGGCCTCGGCACCTACCTCGGCGGCTGGCGGATCATCCGCACGATGGGCAAGGGCCTGACCGAGATCCAGTCCCCGCAGGGCTTCGCCGCCGAGACGGCCTCAACGACGGTGATCCTCACCTCGGCCCACCTGGGCTTCGCCCTGTCCACCACGCAGGTCGCCTCGGGCAGCATCCTCGGCGCGGGCCTGGGCCGCCGGCTGGCGGAGGTCCGCTGGGGCGTGGCCGGGCGCATGGTCGTGGCCTGGCTGGTCACCCTGCCCGCCGCCGCGCTGGTCGGCGGCGTCTCGGCGGGCGTGGTCAAGCACGGCGGCAACCTCGGTACGGCCGTGGTCGCGCTGGTGGGTGCGGCCGTCTCCGCCGGGATCGTGTTCATCTCCCGCCGCAACCCGGTGTCCGCGCACAACGTCAACGACACCCACGAGGTCACGGTGCGCAGCACGGAGGCGCCCAAGGTCGGCGCGGCCGCCTGAGACAGCGATCGGCTGAGACAGCGATCGGCTGAGACAACGATCGCCTGAGACAACGATCGCCTGAGACAAGGGAGTTCACATCATGAACCTCGACTGGACCGCACTCGGCCAGGTCGCCGCGGTGAGCCTCGCCGTCACCGTGGCCGTGGTCGCCGTCTTCGCACTCGGCGTGCTGGGTCTTGCCCGCTGCGAAGGGGCACGCGAGGAAGGCGGCGGCACGTCCACGCTGGGCCTCACGCAGGCCGGGCTGTGCTTCGTCGCGTGCGCCGCGGTGGTGGCGTACGGGATCCATCTGATCGTGCCCCAGTTCCACTGACCGGGCGCGGACGGACGGTCGAAGGGGCCTGGCCCGACGTTGCGCCGGCCGGGCTCCTCAGCGTCGCTCGTACACCGTCACCCGTCGCCCGCGGACCTGCACGTCCGCGACCAGCTTGAAGTGCTTCTCCAGCACAGCGGTCTTGGCGTGGTCACGCTTCCCCGCCAGTGGCCGCGCCACCTCGGACGCGTCGGTGAGCAGCAGTATCCGCCGCTGTGCCAGCATCGCGGCCCGTATCCGGTCCGGACCGGCCTCCTCGCCCTTCAACGTCCCCGACGCCGCCGGGCCTTCCGCCAGCGCGACGTCCCGCAGCCCGGCGAAGTCTTCGGGGGAGACCAGCGCGGAGTCGCGCCGGGCGGCCGGTATGTAGACCACGGCGTCCCCGGGGTGCTTCAGCCGCCGTACGTCCGCCGCCACCGCCAGGACGTCGTCCACACGGCTCTCCGGGGCACGCTTGGCCAGCGACTGCGGCAGCAGCGCGACGACGGCCGCAGTGACCGCGACCGGCACGAGCCACGGCGCCGCTCTCGGGAACCGCGGCCGGGCCGCCCGTACGGCCGTGCCGAGTGCCGAGCCGATCAGCAGGGCCAGTCCCAGCATGCTGAACAGCACGTAGCGGTCCAGGAAGAGCGGCTTGGCCAGGGACAGCCCGATGAGGGCGAGTTGCGGGACGGCCAGCAGGGGCAGCGCGACGGGCGCCACCGACAGCCGTCCCGCGCGCGGCCGGTCCAGCAGGGCCCCGAGCCCGCCGATCGCCAGCAGGATGGCGGGCCCGATCAGCATGTGCCAGGTCAGCGGCGGTATCCAGGAGACCTGAGCGGACTGGCGCCGGCTGAACAGGATCAACGGCAGCACCGCGGCCACGGCTACGGTCGCGGCCGGGGCCCAGCGCATCCAGGTCCCGCGCCGGGCACGCGTCCACAGCAGGGTCGTCAGGTGCGCGGGCAGGATCAGCAACGACAGCCAGTTCAGCAGCCCGCACACCGCGACCGTGCCGCCGTACGCGACCCAGTGCATCGCTCGGCCCCGCCCTTCGAGGACGGTCACCAGCAGCAGGGTCGAGATCGCCGCACCGGCCGCGACCAGCGCGTACGGACGGCCCTCCTGGAGATAGAACTGCACGGCCGGAAGAAGCCCGAACGCCAGCCCTCCCGCCAGGCCCGCCCAGGCCCCGGCGAGCCGATGGCCGATGGCCGTCACACAGGCCGCCGCCACCGCCATGGCCAGCACGGAGGGCAGCCGCAGGGTCGTGGTGCCGGCCCCGAACCATTGGAAGAGGCCGTGCATCAGCAGGTAGTAGAGCCCGTGCACGGAGTCGACGTTGCCCAGCATGTGCCAGATGTCGCCGACGGGCCGGCGGGCCACCTGCCAGGTCGCGGCCTCGTCCCGCCACAGACTGTCCTGCCGGGACAGCCCCCACAGCCCGAGGGCAAGGGTCCACAGCAGGGGGATCGGCCACAGATGCGGGCGGCGGGGCAGGGGGTATCTCCCAGGGGATCGACATTCCGTCCGGCGGGAGACTGACCGCCGGATGATGTGATCTCCACTCGCCCGCTGTCGCAGAGCACCCCGGACAACGCCTCGGCCACGCGGGCCGAGACGGGAGCCGAGTGCTGCTGACCTTCCCCCGTGGGCCCACCCGCCAGGGTGTTCGACCTCCGGGTGGACGTTCCAGAACCTACGGGACGTCAACAGTCCCCGGCCACCGTTTACCGCGTGAACACAATCACCACGAATTCAGGGAACCTTGGGTCCGGGTCGGCCAGGGCGGTCGGCCATGATCCGGGGCATGGACGAGATGGTGCTGATGTCGGACTCTCCCCTGCGGGAGACCAAAGGCCGCCGAGAAGGGCGGAATTGGATGGACACGGTCGGTACGGTGACCGATGATCTCCGGCATGATCCGTGCCGCCACCGTGAACGACGTCGCGACGATCCGCGCGATGATCCGTGAACTCGCCGAATACGAACGGGCCATTGAGCAGGTTCGGGCGACCGAGGAGCAGCTTCGCGAGGCGCTGTTCGGAGAGCATCCCGCCGCCTTCGTACTGATCGCCGAGGACGACGAAACGGGTGAGGCCGTCGGGTTTGCCCTGTGGTTCCCGCTTTTCTCGACGTGGACCGGTACGCGCGGCATGCACCTGGAGGATCTCTACGTACGTCCGCCCGCCCGTGGCGGTGGACACGGCAAGGCTCTGCTCGCCTCGCTGGCAGCGATCTGTGAACGCAGAGGCTACGAGCGCTTCGAATGGTGGGTCCTTGCCTGGAACGAGCCGACGATCGACTTCTACAAGTCCCTCGGCGTGGAGTTCCTGGACGAGTGGAGGATTTGCCGGCTGAGCGGTGAGCCCCTGAGGGACCTCGCTGCCCGGGTCCCGGCTGTTCTCCATCGGCCCTCGGCCTCGTAGGACGGCTTCATGCAGCCCCCTGTCACAGCAGTGATCGAAGCTCACGGCGCCCTGGAACGGCTCGCGGCTGGACTCACCGACGAGCAGGTCACCGAGGCATCCGGACTTCCAGGCTGGTCACGCGGCCACGTCCTGGCGCATCTCACCGACAACGCGAGAATGTTCGCCCGTCTCGCGGTGCATGCGCTGCGCGGTGAGCTCGTGGCGGGCTACGACGGCGGGACGGCCGAGCGGAACGCGATCATCGAGGCCACAGCGGGGCGCAGTGCCGCCGAGCACCGCGCGGCACTCGTCGCACACATGGCCGCGCTCGAAGCAACCTGGGCGCGCGCCGACGACATGGACTGGAGCCGTCCGGTCACGTTCCGCAACGCGAACCTGGCCGCCACCGTATTCGCGCGCTGGCGCGAGGCATGGATCCACATGGTCGACCTGGACGTCGGCGTACCGCCGGACGACTGGCCCGAGGACCTGGCCGCACACGCCATCGACTTCCTCCTCGGCCGCCTTCCGGCAGGCACACACCTCCACGCCGAGGACGCGCGGCGCCAGTGGTCCGTCGGCGGCGGGCCGCCGGGCACGGCGGTCACCGGACGCGTACGCGACCTGGCGGCCTGGCTGGCCGGACGCACGCCCACCGTCTCACCGGTGGCTGCCGAGGGGCTGCCCGCTCTCGGACCCTGGCCGCCGCACCCGCCGCAGCGACTGGACCGTGCGTGACGTCCTTCCGGAGAGGGAGCCCACTCATGCCGAAGGGGCCCGCCCGGCGAACCGGTCGGACCCCTTCGGGTCGGGAGAACGATGAAAGAGCCTTGAGTCAGGCCTTCTTCGTCTCCCAGAAGATCTTGTCGATCTGGGCGATGTAGTCCAGAGCCTTCTGACCCGTCGCCGGGTCGGTCGAACCCTTGGCGGCCGAGAGGGCCTTCAGGGCGTCGTTGACCAGCTGGTGCAGCTCCGGGTACTTCTCGAAGTGCGGCGGCTTGAAGTAGTCGCTCCAGAGCACCGAGACGTGGTGCTTGGCGAGCTCGGCGCGCTGCTCCTTGATGACGGTGGCGCGCGCCTGGAAGTGCGGGTCGTCGTTGGCGGCCATCTTCTCCTGCACGGCCTTCACCGACTCCGCCTCGATGCGGGCCTGGGCCGGGTCGTACACGCCACAGGGCAGGTCGCAGTGCGCACTGACCTTGACCTTGGGGGCAAACAGGCGGGAAAGCATGGAGCATTCCTTCCTCGTGATCGTCTTCTCAGGTGGGACATTACTCCCTGCAAGACAGGTTTTCGCGAGTGCCCCCATGGGCTTAGGACAAAAGTCCAGGGTCAGACTGAGACTGGTGGAGGACCGTACCGGGGAGGTGCCGGGGATGCCGGAGTTGTCGCAGGAGACCGAGCGCGGGCGGGCTGCGCAGCCCTTCGGATGGGCCGAGGTGACCGGGCCGTCGATGGTGCCCACGCTGCACAACGGCGATCTGCTCGTCGTGTCGCACCGGGGCCGGATCAGGCCCGGTGACGTCGTCGTCCTGCGTCATCCCTTCCAGCAGGACCTGCTGGTCGTCAAGCGCGCCGCGGAACGCCGCGAGGGCGGCTGGTGGGTGCTCGGGGACAACGCGTACGCCGGTGGCGACAGCACCGACTACGGAGTCGTGCCGGACGAGCTGATTCTGGGCAAGGTCCGGCTGCGGTACCGGCCGCGCAAGGCGGATCAGCGCTCGCCGTTCACGCTGGCGCGCTGGGCGCTGTCGGCCGTACGGCCCGTATTCGCCGACCGGTCGGCCTCCAGGCGCTTGCGGGCGCGGTAGGCGGCCACGTTGGCGCGGGTCGCGCAGCGGTCCGAGCAGTAGCGCCGGGAGCGGTTGGTGGAGGTGTCCAGGTAGGCGTTGCGGCACGGGGCCGCCTCGCACAGGCCCAGACGGTCCACGCCGTACTCCGTCAGGTGGAACGCCAGGCCCATCGACGCGATGGCCGCGAAGCCCGCGGTCGCGTTCGACGGGTGGTCCGCGAGGTGCATGTGCCACAGGGGGCGGCCGTCGTCGTCGCGGAAGTCGTGGCCGGAGATCTGCGGGCTCACCGGGAACTCCAGCAGGAGGGAGTTCAACAGGTCGACGGCCAGGGTCTCGTCGCCGGTGTCCGCCGCCGCGAAGACCGAGCGCAGCCGGGCCCGGACCGCGCGGAACCGCGTGACGTCGGCGTCGGTGGCGCGGCGGGCCGCCGACTGGTTGCCGCCGAACAGGTCGCGGACGGCCTCGACCGAGGTCAGTGAGTCCTTGCCCCGGGCCGGGTCCTCGCTGTTGACGAGTCGTACGGCGTAGTCCGAGTAATAGGCCAGTTCCACTTGTAGTCCTTACGGAGGCGTTCTATCGTCGTGGTGCGGTCGGGTAACAACTGATCGTGCTTCCAGGGTATTACGTGACATGCGCGATGGAGGGTTCGATGACGGACACGGACATCACCACGACCGGCGCCGACTGGGCCGCCT
Source organism: Streptomyces sp. NBC_00299 (assembly GCF_036173045.1). GTDB lineage: Bacteria > Actinomycetota > Actinomycetes > Streptomycetales > Streptomycetaceae > Streptomyces > Streptomyces machairae. Next base: position 3,360,699 of record NZ_CP108039.1, on the reverse strand, counting down.
GGCAGGAGAGCTGGGACCGGCAGCAGGAGTGGTACATGCCCGACCGCGAGGAACGCTTCCGGATCATGCTCGACATGATCGAGGCCCTCGTCGGACCCGCCCCACGCGTGCTCGACCTCGCGTGCGGCACGGGAAGTATCACGGCCCGGCTGCTCAAGCGGTTCCCGGAGGCCACGAGCACCGGCGTCGATCTCGACCCGGCGCTCCTCGCCATCGCCGAGGGCACCTTCGCGGCCGACGAGCGGGTCTCCCTGGTCACGGCCGACCTCAAGGACCCGGAGTGGCCTGCGAGGCTGCCGTACGACTCGTACGACGCCGTCCTGACCGCTACGGCCCTGCACTGGCTGCACCGTGAACCCCTCGCGGCCCTCTACGGTCAGGTCGCGGAGCTCGTCCGCGACGGCGGTGTCTTCATGAACGCGGACCACATGATCGACGAGTCGACGCCCCGCATCAATGCCGCCGAGCGGGCCCTGCGTCACGCCCGCATGGATCAGGCCAAGGCGGACGGCGCCCTCGACTGGGCCGAGTGGTGGCAGCTGGCCGCCAACGACCCGGTCCTCGCCGAACCCACGGCCAGGCGCTTCGAGATCTACGGCGAGCACGCCGAGGGCGACATGCCGTCCGTCGAGTGGCACGCGCGCGTACTGCGCGAGAAGGGCTTCGGGGAGGCCCGGCCGGTGTGGTGCTCTCCGTCGGACACGCTGCTGCTGGCTCTCAAGTAGCGCGGCCCCGCAGCATGACGGAGGGGCGGTACGGGAATCCCGTACCGCCCCTCCACCTGCGACCGACCGTCAGAGCACCTTGGACAGGAACGCCTGGGTCCGCTCGTGCTGCGGGTTCGTCAGGACCTCGCGCGGGTCGCCCGACTCGACGACCACGCCGCCGTCCATGAAGACCAGGCTGTCGCCGACCTCGCGGGCGAAGCCCATCTCGTGAGTGACGACGACCATCGTCATGCCGGACTCGGCGAGGTCGCGCATGACGTCGAGGACGTCACCGACCAGCTCCGGGTCGAGGGCCGAGGTCGGCTCGTCGAACAGCATCAGCTTCGGGTCCATCGCGAGTGCCCGGGCGATGGCGACGCGCTGCTGCTGGCCGCCGGAGAGCTGCGAGGGGTAGCTGCCGGCCTTGTCGGCCAGGCCGACGCGGTCGAGCAGCTCCCGGGCGCGCTCCTTGGCCTGGTTCCTGCTCACGCCCTTGACCTGGATGGGCGCCTCCATGACGTTGTCCTGCGCCGTCATGTGCGGGAACAGGTTGAACCGCTGGAACACCATGCCGATGTCCCGGCGCTGCTGCGCGACCTCGCTGTCCTTGAGCTCGTACAGCTTGTCGCCCTTCTGGCGGTAGCCGACCAGCTCACCCTCGACGTACAGCCGACCGGCGTTGATCTTCTCCAGGTGGTTGATGCACCGCAGGAACGTCGACTTGCCGGAGCCGGAGGGGCCGATGAGGCAGAACACCTCGCCGGTCTTCACCTCCAGGTCGATGCCCTTGAGGACCTGTACGGGACCGAAGGACTTGTGGACGCCCTCGGCCTTCACCATGGCGGTCATCTCACACGCCCCTCTCGCTGCTGAAGGCCATCAGGTTGACCTTGATCTTCTGCCACGGAGTCTGTGGCAGGTTCCGCAGCGAGCCACGGGCGTAACGGCGCTCCAGGTAGTACTGGAAGACGCTGAACACGCTGGTCATGACCAGGTACCAGATGCACGCCACGAACAGCATCTCCATCACGGCGTACGAGGTGGAGCCGATGGTGGAGGTGGCGCGCAGGAGTTCGTTGTACGTCACCGCGTACACCAGCGACGAGGTCTTCAACATGTTGATGAACTCGTTGCCGGTCGGCGGCACGATCACCCGCATCGCCTGCGGGATCACGATGCGGCGCAGCGTCTTCGCGTGGCTCATGCCGAGCGCGTGCGAGGCCTCGGTCTGGCCCTCGTCCACGGCCATCAGACCGGCGCGGCAGATCTCCGCCATGTACGCCGCCTCGTTCAGGCCCAGACCCAGCAGGGCGGCCATGAACGGGGTCATGACGTCGACCATCTCGTCCTTGTAGATCGGACCGAGATCCAGCATGGGGAAGATCAGCGCCAGGTTGAACCACAGCAACAGCTGGACGTAGACCGGCGTGCCGCGGAAGAACCAGATGTAGACCCAGGCCACCCAGCTCGTCACCGGGTTCTTGGACAGGCGCATGACGGCCAGGATCACGCCCAGGACCACGCCCATGATCATCGCGAGGACGCTGATCAGCAGGGTGCGGCCGGCGCCCGCGAGGACCGTGGGGTCGAAGACGTAGTCGCCGACGGCGCTCCACTGGATCTTCTCGGCGGTCGCGAAGGCGTTGACCAGCAGGGCCACCAGAGCCAGCACGACGACACCGCTGACCCAGCGGCCGTAGTGCCGGACCGGGATGGCCTTGATCGCCTCGGGCGGGATGGCCCCGCCCTCCTTGGAGACGGCGGCCGACGGCTTCGCGTCGGCCGGCTCCTTGTCGAACTTGTCAGTCACAGTGACTGCCCTTCAGTGTTTCTGGCCGTCACTTGCCGCCGTTGATCTCGGCCTTGTCGATCGCGCCGGACTCGGCGCCCCACTTCTCGAGGATCTTCTTGTACGTGCCGTCCTCGATGATCGCGTTGACAGCCTCTTCGAGGGCCGCGGAGAGCTCCTTGTTGTCCTTGTTCACCGCGATGCCGAACGGACCGGCGTCGATCTGCTCTCCGACGACCTCGAAGTCGTTGCCGCCGCCGGACTTGCGGGCCAGGTCCACGGCCACCGGGTAGTCGTTGACGCCGGCGACGGCGCCGCCCGACTTCACCCGGGTCTGGGCCTCGGTGTCGTTCTCGAACGACTCGATGTTGATCTTCTTCTTGCCGTCGTCCGTGCAGGCCTTGGACTGGGTCTGCAGGGCCTTCTCGTACGTCGTACCGCGCTGTACGGCAGCCGTCTGGCCGCAGAGGTCCTCGATCGAGTTGATCTTCTTCGGGTTGCCCTTCTCGACGTACACGGCGGTGCCGGCCACGAAGTAGTCGACGAAGTCGACACCCGGACCGAGCTTCTTGCCCTTGTCGTCCAGGCCCTCCTGGCGCTGCGGGTTGTCCGTGATGGAGGACATGGCAACGTCGTAGCGGCCGGAGTTCAGGGCGGTGATCAGGCCGTCGAAGGAGCCGGAGGTGAACTGGAACTCCACACCCAGCTTCTCGCCCAGGGCCGCGGCGATGTCGGGGTCGACGCCGACGATCTTGCCGCCCTCCTGGAACTCCATCGGGGCGTACTCGGCGTTCGTGCCCGCCTTGATGACGCCGGCGTCCTGGATCTTCTTGGGCAGCTTGGAGAAGAGCGGGGCGCTGTTGGCGTTCCCCGTCTCGTTGGTGCCCTCGCTGCCGCCGTCATTCGTCTGGTCACCGCAACCGGTGAGAATCAGGGCGCCTGCGACCGCGATCGAGGCGACCGCTGCCAGCCGGGAGCGCGTGGCGGTCGTACGACGGGTGGAGCGTGCGGTCATGGTGGGTTCCTCCGGCGGATGGGTGGAGTTGCCGATGGGGCGGGCGCCCGCCGGGACTCGGCAGGTGCCTTGGTTTCATAGGCCGACGAGGGCACACACCTTCGAGTGTCGCGACCTCGTGCGATTACGGCATCTTGCCATTCGGACTGAGGCATTCAGGGCGCTCGCGATGTCAAAATCGGATAACGGGTTACCCCCGAACCGCCTCAGGTCGGTACATCCTGACCGCACCTTCTGCGGGAATCTGTCCTTCCGGCCGGAAGATCTTCGGCCTGTCTCGGGATGCAGGCCGGCCGTCGGTCTGGTGTGCGGGCTTGGCAGCCTTTCGTGGTCTCCAGTGTGGATTGTCTACTTATTGTCCGCTTATCTGGCCATGAATCGCAGTGGTTCCGTCGTCGGGTCGTGTCCGATTCGTGTTGTCCCTGTGGGTGTTTCCCTTCCCGCCATGTGATCTTGCACGTATTGGACTCGTCGGGGCGCGGTCCGTCCGGTAAGAAGGTTCTTTACACCCCTCATCCGGGGCTCATGGCGCGTGTGCGGCGCGCCGTCGCGTATGGGTCCGTACGTCGTACGTCGTACGTATCAACGAGCAGGGCCATACGCGGTCCCGCCCACTTCTCACCAGGAGTGGTTCCACCCTCAAACCATGAACACTTAAGGGGTCAGACAAAGTGGCAGCGGAGATCGTCAATCCTCGCGGCGGAGGCAATACCGATCAGGACGGTGGGGTCGAACCCCTCGATTCCTTCGATCCGGCCTTCGCGCTGCATCGTGGCGGCAAGATGGCCGTGCAGGCCACCGTGCCGGTCCGTGACAAGGACGACCTGTCCCTGGCGTACACGCCCGGCGTCGCGAAGGTGTGCAGCGCGATTGCCGAGCAGCCGGAGCTCGTGCACGACTACACGTGGAAGTCGTCCGTCGTGGCCGTCGTGACCGACGGCACGGCTGTGCTGGGGCTCGGTGACATCGGGCCCGAGGCCTCCCTTCCGGTGATGGAGGGGAAGGCGATTCTTTTCAAGCAGTTCGGTGGTGTCGACGCGGTGCCGATCGCGCTCGACTGCACGGGCGTCGACGAGATCGTCGAGACCGTGGTCCGCCTCGCGCCGTCCTTCGGTGGTGTGAATCTGGAGGACATCTCGGCGCCCCGGTGCTTCGAGATCGAGCGGAAGCTGCAGGAGCGGCTGGACATCCCGATCTTCCACGACGACCAGCACGGTACGGCTGTCGTGACGCTGGCCGCGCTGCGGAACGCCGCGCGGCTGACCGGGAAGGGGCTCGGGGATCTGCGGGCCGTCATCTCGGGGGCGGGCGCGGCTGGTGTCGCCATCGCGAAGATGCTGGTCGAGGCCGGCATCGGGGACGTCGCCGTGGCGGACCGCAAGGGTGTGGTGTCCGCCGACCGTGACGACCTGACATCGGTCAAGCGGGAGCTGGCCGGGTTCACGAACAAGGCCGGGATCACCGGGTCGCTGGAGGTGGCGCTGGAGGGCGCCGACGTGTTCATCGGGGTTTCCGGTGGGACGGTGCCGGAGGAGGCTGTCGCCTCCATGGCCGAGGGCGCGTTCGTTTTTGCCATGGCCAACCCGAATCCCGAGGTGCACCCCGATGTCGCGCACAAGTACGCGGCGGTCGTCGCAACCGGGCGGTCGGACTTCCCGAACCAGATCAACAACGTGCTGGCGTTCCCGGGGATCTTCGCGGGTGCTCTGCAGGTTCGGGCGTCCCGGATCACCGAGGGCATGAAGATCGCTGCGGCTGAGGCGCTGGCGGCTGTGGTGGGGGACGACCTCGCCGCGGACTACGTCATTCCGTCGCCGTTCGACGAGCGGGTGGCGCCGGCGGTCACGGCTGCTGTGGCTGCTGCGGCTCGGGCCGAAGGGGTTGCCCGGCGCTGACGCGGTGCTGCGGCAGGCGCTGATGTGGGATGGCCTCGCCCGGGATGGGCGGGGTCATTTCTTTGCCCGGGCGGGCCGTCGGCGGAGGGGTGCCGGGTGCCTGCGGCGGCCCGTTGCTGTGCGGGGGGAGTGCGGGTAGCCCCTGCGGGTGTGGTGTGGGTCGGGGGGGCATGCCGGGGGGTTTCCGTCCTCGGTCGGGCGGTTGCCGTGCCTTGAGAGGTGCTGTTTCTTGACGCCCGCCGCTGCGGGCGGGCACCCCCCCGGCACGTCACCTTGCCGCCCTACGCGGGTGCCGCGCCGCGGGGGTGCGCCGTGGGCTTGGGTGCGCGGAGCCCTATGGCTTTCGTCCGTGCGGTTGGTCGTCAAGCGGGCGTGTGTCACAGGGGCGTGTTGTTCCGTCGGGTGTCGCGGGAGCCTATCGTCAAGGTCATGTTCGCTGTCTACGCCGCCCGAATCGACCGCGACCAGCCGCTCTCCGGATTGGAGTTGGGGGAGCGGCCGGCCCCCGAGGTCCGTCCCGGCTGGAGTGCCGTCAACGTCAAGGCCGCTTCCCTCAACCATCACGACCTCTGGTCACTGCGGGGCGTGGGCCTGCCCGAGGACCGGTTGCCGATGATCCTCGGCTGCGATGCCGCCGGGGTCGATGAGGACGGCAACGAGGTCGTCCTGCACTCGGTGATCGGACAGAGTGGGCACGGGGTGGGCCCCAAGGAGCCTCGTTCCATTCTCACCGAGCGGTATCAGGGGACCTTCGCGGAGCAGGTCGCCGTGCCGACCTGGAACGTCCTGCCGAAGCCCAAGGAACTCTCTTTCGCCGAGGCCGCCTGTCTGCCGACTGCCTGGCTGACCGCGTACCGGATGCTGTTCACCAATGCGGGGGTACGGCCCGGGGACTCCGTGCTGGTGCAGGGAGCCGGGGGCGGCGTCGCCACCGCTGCCATCGTGCTGGGGAAGGCCGCGGGGCTGCGTGTCTTCGCCACCAGCCGGGACGAGGCCAAGCGGAAGCGGGCCCTGGAGCTGGGGGCCGTGGAGGCGGTGGAATCGGGAGCTCGGCTTCCGCAGCGGGTCGATGCCGTGATCGAGACCGTGGGTGCCGCCACGTGGTCGCACTCCGTCAAGTCGCTGAAGCCCGGGGGCACGCTCGTCATCTCGGGTGCGACGAGTGGTGATCGGCCCTCGCATGCCGAGCTCACCCGGATCTTCTTCCTGGAGTTGAAGATCGTCGGGTCCACGATGGGGACCAAGGACGAGCTCGAGGATCTGCTCTCCTTCTGCGCCGCCACCGGTGTGCGGCCTGTGATCGATGAAGTGCTTCCGATGGATCGGGCCCGTGAGGGCTTCGAGCGGATGGAGTCGGGGGAGCAGTTCGGGAAGATCGTGCTCACCAACGGATAGTTCGCAGGACGGCACCTGCAGCTTGCGGCGGGTTCGGGGCTTTGCCTCGGGCTCGCCGTTTTTGTTCGGCCACTCTGTCAACTGAGGTTGACGGGAGAAGGTGTGTCAACTTAGGTTGACGGTATGACCGAAGCAACAGATCTTGCCGCGCGTGCGGGTGATCGTGATCCTCGGGTCGGGCTACGGGCCGTTGCGGCGCTGCGCCGGCTGCTGGAGCAGTTGGAGGCCGTGCAGGTGCGCAGTGCGCGCAATCAGGGGTGGTCGTGGCAGGAGATCGCCGCGGAACTCGGGGTCAGCAGGCAGGCCGTGCACAAGAAGTACGGGAGGCGTTGATGTTCGAGCGGTTCACGAAGGATGCCCGTGCCGTGGTCACGGGGGCCGTTGAGCACGCCGAGAGGGCAGGGGCGCAGACCGTCGACGCCGAGCACATGCTGCTCGCCCTGCTCGACCGGGAGGGGAGCCGGGCCTCGTTCGCGCTTGCGGCGCTCGGCGGTGGGGAGTGGCTGGAGTCCGTGCGGTCGGCGTTGGGGGAGGCCCGGCGGCGGGGTGGGTTGTCGCAGGCCGAGGCAGATGCGCTCGCCGGGTTGGGGATCGATGTCGGGGAGATCGTCGCCCGGGTCGAGGAGGTCCATGGTGTCGGGGCGATGTCCGGGGAACGGAAGGACAAGGGGTGGTGGTCGGGGCGCCGCTCCTTCAGCCGCGAGGCCAAGGACGTGCTGGAGCGGTCGCTGCGAATCGCCGTCGCGCGCCGGGACCGGCACATCGGCGACGAGCACATCCTCCTGGCCCTGACCACCCGCCCCGGTGTGCCCTCCGAGGTCCTCGCCGATCACGGGGTGACCCATGAGGCTGTGAACCGGGTGTTGGGAGGAGGGGGAGAAGGGGAGGCCAAGGCCGGGTGATGAGGGGAAGCGGCAAGGAGGGGAGGTGGGGGTGCCTGTCCTTCGGGTGGGTGCGGGTGCGGAACCTCCTGGTCCAGCCTGACTGGGCAGTGCGGTGCCACTGACGTGGGCGCCGTGCTGCCCAGGGGCGTGATGTCAGGGCTTCGGTGTGCGCAGCAGGGCTCCGATGTGTGCTGCCGCTGTCGACAAGTGGCGTCGGGCGTCGCGGAGTTGGTCCGCGGTCACGCCGTGGTCCCTTGCTGCGTCTCGGATGTCGTCGCGGAAGCGGTCCAGCAGGCGGTCGAGGTCGCGGGCCGGGTCGTCCGTGGGGGACTCGTGGGCCCAGGCGGGCTCGTAGTCGGCGGGGAAGTCCTCGGGGGTGTCGGAGTAGTCGGGGTGCTGCTGTGCCGACTTGGGGGCGCTCGGACGGCCAAAACCGAAGTCCCGGCCCAATCCCTTGCCGTAGTCCTTGCCGAAGTCGCCGAACTCCTTGGCCAGTTCCGTCAGGCCCTCCCTCACGCCCGTGGGCCAGTCGCCGCGGGCAAAGTGGTCCTGTACGTGTTCCTGGACCCGGCGGGCGATGCGCTGGACCTCCTCCTGGGCCTGGGCGCGGGCGTGGTCCTGGGCATCCTTCGCCTGGCGTCGGGCGCGCTGGGCCTCCTCACGGGCCCGGCGGCTCTCGTCCTTGGCGCGTCGGGCCTGTTCCTTCCACTCCTGCTTGGCGCGGCGCATCTCCTCCTTGGCGGCGCGCCACGCTTCCTTGTCGGTGTAGTCGGAGAAGTCGCCGAAGGGTGTGTCCGTCTTGGCGGACGTGCCCGTGCGGGCCTCGGTCGCGGCTGCCCGCATCTCGCGGCGCAGATCGCCCGCAGCGCCGCGCACATCGGCCCGGATCTCGGCGGCGAGTTCGGCGACCGACTCCCTGATCTCCAGCTCCAGGTCGGCCAACTCGCCACTGCGGTCGGCGAGTTCGGCCCGGCCGGCGTCGGTGATGGCGTACACCTTGCGGCCGCCCTCGGTGGTGTGGGTGACCAGGCCCTCGGCCTCCAGCTTGGCGAGGCGGGGGTAGACGGTGCCGGCCGACGGTGCGTACAGCCCCTGGAAGCGCTCTTCGAGGAGGCGGATCACCTCGTAGCCGTGGCGCGGGGCCTCGTCCAGCAGCTTCAGCAGGTACAGGCGGAGGCGGCCGTGGGCGAAGACGGGGGGCATGTCAGAGCACCTTCTTGTCGGTCGTGCCGTCGGCCGGGGCGTGGGGTGGGGCATCGGTTGGTTCATCGCCCTGGCCGGAGACGGAATTGTCCCCCGGGCTGCGGTGTGTGTCCTTCAGCGGGGCCGTGGCGGGGTTCGTGGCCGTCGTCGGATCGGTGTCCGTAGGTGAGGCCGTGCCCGTGGTCGAGGCCGTGTCTGTCGTCGGGGCCGTGGCCGTCGTGGGCTCGGGGTCCTCCCAGGCCTCCGCCTCCCACGGCTCCTCCTCCCTCGGCGGGCGGCGCAGCAGCGCGATCGAACCGGAGACCGTCGTCGCCCGGAGCTTGCCGGTGCCTGCGCCCAGCCGGCCGGTGATCTTGTGGGCACCCCACTGGCCGTGCACCCGGAGGCCCTCGAAGGCGTTGGAGATCGTGCCGCTCGCGGTGTTGGCCTCCACGTCCGCGTCCGCCGGGGCCGGCAGGCGGATGGCGATCTCGCCGGAGACGCTGGTCAGCCGGACGTCGGTCGGGCCCTCCGGGTCGAGGTCGACGATCATGGAGCCGCTGACCGAGTCGGCCTTCACGGAGGAGCCCGAGCCCTCCACGACCGTGAGATCGCCGGAGACGGAGTTGAAACGGAGGTCTCCGGTGACGGCCTGGGCCTCCAGGTTCCCGGAGACCGTGTCGGCGCGGACCGGGCCCGACAGGGCGACGAGCGTGGTGTCCCCGGTGACGCCCTTGACCACCGACGGGCCCTGGATCCCGGAGACCACGGCCCCGGCGCCGACCACGCCCACCTCGACGCGCGTGTCGGCCGGCACCGCGAGGGAGACCACCGCGCTGCGGCGCCAGCCCTTGCGGTCGAGCCACTTGAGGAAGCCCTTCCAGGGCAGGTCCTCGTAGGCCACCGACAGGGTGCCGCCCTCCTGGGTCACCACCAGGGGTGGGCCGTCGATCTCGGAGACCTCCAGGCGGGCGGAACCTTCGTCCGTGCCCACCACGTTCACCGTCCCGTTGACGATGCGCACCTGGAGCTCGCTCACCGGCTCGTCGAAGGTGAGCTTCCTGGGCTCTGCTACGGACCACTCGGGCATGGTGCGGACCTCCTGGGCGACCGGACACGGCCGCGTGGGCCGGGACGGACCGGAACGATGAGCAATGACACGCCATATCGCGTCTTCTGGTAAACACGATATATCGCGGGCTTTGAAAGTCAAGGCACTCGTTCTGGTGATCACAAGTCACGCGAGGTGGACAAATCGGCCTAGCGTGTTGGCATGCCGACGGAAGAGTCCAGCGTCGCCCGCCAGGCCCGTCCCGCCCCGGGCGCCCTGCTGCTCTGCCGCGCGGATCCCGAGTCCGTCGCGCCCGTCGCCCGGCTGCTGCGCGAGGACATGCTGCTCGCACCGGCCGGCGGGGAGTGGAGCGTGCTCGTGCCCGAGGGGCGGCCCTGGCTGGAGGGCGACGAACCGATCGACCGCGTCCTCACCGGCTGGGCCACCGCCCTCGCCGTCGGCGCCCCCTGGCCGGTCCTCGCCCTGTGGTGGGACGCCGACCGCGCCGGATACACCCTGGCCTCCGGCTTCCGTCGCCCCGTCGGCTACGTCTGGCTCGCCAACGGCACCCCGGTCGGCGAGGACGAGGCCATGCGCTCCTTCGCCGGCCGGCTCGGCCTCGATCCCGTCCTGGACATGCAGGCCCTCGACGAGCTGACGCGCCCCGACGCCGAGGCCGACGGGCGGGCACGCATGCGTGGCCTGGTCGCCGTCCTCACACGCGCGGGTGTGTCCCTGCCCGACGGCCTCGCTCCCGGCGACAGCGCCGACAGCCTCGACGCTGCCGCCCGTGCCCAGCCGCACATCCGCCTGATCGAGTGGTGGGGCTGGCGCGAAGCCTTCCGCGCGGAACTCGACGCCGTCGAGGGGGGCCGCCTCGGCCCCTGGCTCCCCTGGGCCGCCGGCCCCAAGGCCCGCGCCCTGGCCCTGGCGCAGATCGCGACCGGCCTGCCCCTCGCGGCCTGGGGCCTACGGCACCACAGCGGCGGCTGGCTCGCGGCGGGCACCGTGCTGCTGGCCCACGGTGTGCTGGGACTGGCGTACGAGACGGTACGGCCGCTGGACTGACGGGGTTGGGGTGGTTGTGGGGCGGCTGGGTTGAGGGGGAGGCCTGGGGCGGCTTGCGGAACGGCCCGCTCACGTTCAGACGGTCGACCGACCCCCTGCTCGGCGTCTAGACGTCGTCGTCCTCGTCGTCGAGCCGGGCCAGCCACGTCGCCAGCCGCTCCACCGGTACTTCGAAGTCGGGGTTCAGGTCGACGAAGGTGCGCAGCTGCTCGGCCAGCCACTCGAAGGTGATCTCCTCCTCGCCGCGCCGCTTCTCCAGTTCTTCGATGCCTCGGTCGGTGAAGTACATGCAGTGAGGATATGTCGTGCCCGGCACGCGCGTGTGTGTGGGAGTACGGACCGGCCGTCGGCTGCGCGACTCATGCGCCGGAGTGGTTCTTCTCCCAGCCCAGCTTGACGACGATGTGCCCCTCGACCCCCGCCTTCGTCAGCACGGCCCCCGCGCTGGCGTTCAGCTTCACGCCGAACTCCAGCTCCACCGTGGTGGGCTGGGCCGCCTGGAAGGTGCGCAAGGTGGTCTCGGCGGCCCGCCTGATGGGGGCCAGGGCCTCCTCCAGGGACACGGAGGCCTCGCGCATACGGTCGCCGACGCGTGAGGCGCGGACCATGCCGGGCTCGTCGTCCTCGACCTCCACGACCAGTTGCGCGGAGCCGTCCTCGTCGTCCATGGCGATCCGCAGCAGCTCGGCCATTCATTCCCCCGTGGGTCACAACCCGCCTTGCGAACGGGTCGGTTCAGCGTGTCCGTCCCTCCATCCAGTCGCACGGCAGGCCAGTTGGCCGCAAACGCCGGAAGGCCCGGTTCCGAGTCACGTGGACTCGGAACCGGGCCTTCCGAACTGACCCGTTCAGCGGGCCGGGCCTCCGGGGCTCAGGCCTCGAACACCTCACGCACCAGCTGCTCCTGCTCGGCCTGGTGCCGCTTGGCGGAACCGACGGCCGGGGACGAGCCGTGCGGACGCGAGATGCGGCGCAGGCGCTCGCCGTGCGGGACGTCGGCGCCGACCGCGAGGTCCAGGTGGTCGATCAGGTTGAGCGCGATGAACGGCCACGCACCCTGGTTCGCCGGCTCCTCCTGGGCCCACAGGTACTTCTCGGCGTTCGGGTACTTGGCGATCTCGGCCTGGAGCTCGGTACCCGGCAGCGGGTACAGGCGCTCGATGCGGATGATCGCCGTGTCCGTGACGCCGCGCTTCTTCCGCTCGGCCTCGATGTCGTAGTAGACCTTGCCGGCGCAGAAGACGACCTTCTTGACCGCGGCAGGGTCGACCGACGCGTCGCCGATGACCGGCTGGAACTGCCCGGTCGTGAACTCCTCCGCCTTGGAGGCGGCGGCCTTCAGGCGCAGCATCGACTTCGGGGTGAAGACGACCAGCGGCTTGTGGTGCGGGTTGTGCGACTGCCACCGCAGGAGGTGGAAGTAGTTCGACGGGGACGTCGGCATCGCGACCGTCATGTTGTTCTGCGCGCACAGCTGGAGGAAGCGCTCCGGGCGGGCGGACGAGTGGTCCGGTCCCTGGCCCTCGTAGCCGTGGGGGAGGAGCAGGACGACGCCGGACGTCTGCGCCCACTTCTGCTCCGCCGACGAGATGAACTCGTCCACGACCGTCTGGGCGCCGTTGACGAAGTCGCCGAACTGGGCCTCCCACATCACGAGCGCGTCCGGGCGGGCCAGCGAGTAGCCGTACTCGAAGCCCATGGCCGCGTACTCGGACAGCAGCGAGTTGTAGACGTTCAGCCGCGCCTGGTCCTCGGAGAGGTACTGCAGCGGCGTGTACTCCTCGCCCGTCTCGCGGTCGATGATCACCGCGTGGCGCTGGCCGAACGTACCGCGCTGCGAGTCCTGGCCGGCCAGCCGGACCGGGACGCCGTCCAGCAGCAGGGAGCCGACCGCGAGGGTCTCGCCCATGCCCCAGTCGATGGTGCCGTCCTCGACCATCGCCGCCCGGCGCTGCAGCTGCGGCAGCAGACGCGGGTGCACGGTGATGTGGTCGGGGATGTTGACCTGGGACTCGGCGATCCGCTTGACGGTCTCCGTGGTGATCGCCGTGTTGACGGCCACCGGGAACTCGGCCTGCGGGTCGGAGGGCTCCGCGACGGCCGGCTGCGAGGTGGCCTCGCGGACCTCCGTGAAGACCTTCTCCAGCTGGCCCTGGTAGTCCTGCAGGGCCTGCTCGGCCTCTTCCAGGGTGATGTCGCCGCGACCGATGAGGGACTCGGTGTAGAGCTTGCGCACCGAGCGCTTCTTGTCGATCAGGTCGTACATCAGCGGCTGGGTGAAGGCCGGGTTGTCCGACTCGTTGTGACCGCGGCGGCGGTAGCAGATGAGGTCGATCACGACGTCCTTGTTGAACGCCTGGCGGAACTCGAAGGCCAGGCGGGCAACGCGGACGACCGCCTCGGGGTCGTCGCCGTTGACGTGGAAGATCGGGGCCTCGATCATCCGGGCCACGTCGGTCGAGTACATGGAGGAGCGCGAGGACTCGGGCGCCGCCGTGAAGCCGACCTGGTTGTTGATGACGATGTGGACCGTGCCGCCGGTGCGGTAGCCGCGCAGCTGAGACATGTTGAGCGTCTCGGCCACGACACCCTGGCCGGCGAAGGCCGCGTCACCGTGCAGGGCGACGGGCAGGACCGTGAAGTCCGTGCCGCCCTTGTTGATGATGTCCTGCTTGGCGCGCGCGACGCCCTCCAGGACCGGGTCGACCGCCTCCAGGTGGGAGGGGTTCGCGGTGAGCGAGACCTTGATCTGCTCGCCGTCCAGGCCCGTGAAGGTGCCCTCGGCGCCCAGGTGGTACTTCACGTCGCCGGAGCCGTGCATCGACTTCGGGTCGAGGTTGCCCTCGAACTCGCGGAAGATCTGCGCGTACGACTTGCCGACGATGTTCGCGAGCACGTTCAGCCGGCCGCGGTGGGCCATGCCGATGACGACCTCGTCCAGGCGCGACTCGGCGGCCGAGTCGAGGACCGCGTCCAGCAGCGGGATGACGGACTCGCCGCCCTCCAGGCTGAAGCGCTTCTGCCCGACGTACTTCGTCTGCAGGAAGGTCTCGAAGGCCTCCGCCGCGTTCAGCCGGCGCAGGATGCGCAGCTGCTCCTCGCGCTCCGGCTTGGTGTGCGGGCGCTCGATGCGGTCCTGGATCCACTTGCGCTGCTTGGGGTCCTGGATGTGCATGAACTCGATGCCGGTGGTGCGGCAGTACGAGTCGCGCAGCACGCCGAGGATGTCGCGCAGCTTCATCAGGGACTTGCCGGAGAAGCCGCCGACCGCGAACTCGCGCTCCAGGTCCCAGAGCGTGAGGCCGTGCTCGGTGATGTCCAGGTCGGGGTGCTTGCGCTGCTGGTACTCCAGCGGGTCGGTGTCGGCCATGACGTGGCCGCGGACCCGGTAGGAGTGGATCAGCTCGAAGACACGGGCGGCCTTCGTGACGTCGTCGTCGTGGGACGCGTCGATGTCCTTGAGCCAGCGGACCGGCTCGTAGGGGATGCGCAGCGACTCGAAGATCTCGTCGTAGAAGTTGTTCTCGCCGAGCAGGAGGTTCGCGACGATCCGCAGGAACTCGCCGGAGGCGGCGCCCTGGATCACCCGGTGGTCGTAGGTCGACGTGAGCGTCATGACCTTCGAGATGCCGAGCTTGTTCAGGGTGTCCTGGGAGGTGCCCTGGAACTCCGCCGGGTAGTCCATGGAGCCGACGCCCATGATCACCGACTGGCCGGGCATCAGACGCGGCACGGAGTGGACGGTGCCGAGGCCGCCGGGGTTGGTCAGGGAGACGGTCACGCCGGTGAAGTCGTCCATGCCCAGCTTGCCGTCGCGGGCGCGGCGGACGATGTCCTCGTAGGCCTGCCAGAACTCGAAGAAGTTCAGGGTCTCGGCCTTCTTGATGCCCGCGACCACGAGCTGGCGGTCGCCGTTGGGCTTGACCAGGTCGATGGCGAGGCCGAAGTTGATGTGCTCCGGCTTGACCAGGGTCGGCTTGCCGTCCTTCTCCGCGAAGGAGTAGTTCATCGACGGCATGGCCTTGATGGCCTGCACCATCGCGTAGCCGATCAGGTGCGTGAAGGAGATCTTCCCGCCCCGGGCGCGCTTCAGGTGGTTGTTGATGACGATGCGGTTGTCGAAGAGCAGCTTCACCGGGACCGCGCGCACGGACGTGGCCGTGGGCACCTCCAGGGAGGCGTTCATGTTCTTCGCGACCGCGGCGGACGGGCCGCGCAGCGTCACGAACTCCGGACCGTCGGCGGCAGCGGCGGCGGGCTCGGCCTTCTTCGGCTGAGCGGGCTTCGCGGCCGGGGCGGGCGCGGCGGGCTTCGCGGCAGCCGGAGCCGGGGCCGCGGCGGCGGGCGCTGCGGCAGCGGGCTTCGGGGCCGCGGGGGCCGGCGCGGGGACCGACGGGGCGGCCGGAGCAGCCGGGGCGGCGGGAGCCGCCGGAGCCGTGCTGGTGGTTCCCGCGGCCCCCGAGGCCGCGGTACCCGCCGGAGCCGAGGCGGCAGGCGCTCCCGGCTTGTAGTCGGCGAAGAAGTCCCACCAGGCACGGTCTACGGAATTCGGGTCCTGGAGGTACTGCTGATAGATCTCGTCGACGAGCCACTCGTTCGGCCCGAACGCGGCCGCGGGGTTCTTGCCCGCTTGGTCGGTGTCGGTCGAGATGCTCGAGTTACTGGGGGACTGTGGCGACACGGCGGCAACCGCCCTCTTCCGCTTCACAAGGTGATGGACAGCGGGAATTAAGGCTACGCCCCCATGGCCGAGAAGGTCAGGCTGAGCAAGGTCATCGTCGTGTAAGTCACATCGGAAAGCGTGTTTCGGGCCCGGAAATGGCGGGAAACAAGCGTGGTTCCGCTTCGGATGACCGCAGATGGGACGACGGGATCTCGACCTGGCGCGCCGAAAGCGCAGGTCCGTACCTGATCACACGTGTCCGTCAGCCAGGACGCACGTGGATCTTGATGCTCCGCTTCGAACTTTACGTCAACTTGGTTCGGAAGGCTGCCCGGGAAGTGTGACAAGAATCCGGCAACCCCGCTCGGATTCGGCCACCCCGATCCGGCCGCCGTGCAGATCGACGGCCCAGCGCGCGATCGCCAGCCCCAGACCCGTACCGCCGTCGCTGCCGGGCCCGTGCGGCCGGCGGACGGCGCCGCGGTTGAAACGCTCGAAGACCCTGTGCCAGTCCGACTTCGGAATCCCCGGCCCCTCGTCCAGGACCTCCAGCACCAGTGACTCCGGCTGCGCCCCGCGCCGCGCCTTGACCGTCACGCGGCCGTGCGGCGGACTGTGCTTGATCGCGTTGTCGATGAGGTTGGCGACGACCTGGTGGATGCGCTCGGGGTCGGCGTGCGCCGTCAGCTCGGGCGGGGAGACGTCGAGGTGCAGATGGACGTCCGTACGGGTGTGGCTGCCGGAGCCCGACGCCATGCCCCCGCGCGCGGAGGACACCATGTTGGCTTCCTTCAGCACACCGGACAGGTACGGCCACACCTCGAAGCGCCGCATGCGCAGCGGTACGACGCCGTTGTCCAGGCGGGACAGGTCCAGGAGCGTCTCCACGAGCCGGCCGAGGCGCTCGGTCTGCTTCAGCGCGGTGCGCATGGTCTCGGGGTCGGCCTCGGCGATGCCGTCGACCACGTTCTCCAGGACGGCCCGCAGGCCCGCGATCGGGGTGCGCAGCTCGTGCGAGACGTTCGCCACCAGCTCCTTGCGCTGCTGGTCCTGGGCCTCCAGCTCGTCGGCCATGAGGTTGATCGTCCCGGCCAGGTCGCCCAGCTCGTCGCGGCGGTTCTCACGCACCCGGCGGGTGTAGTCGCCGTGCGAGATGGACCGGGCCACCGCGTTCATCTCGTCCAGCGGCGCGGTGAGCGAATGGGCCACGAACTGCGTAATGAGCAGTGTGGCGATCATCGAGAAGACCGTGATGAAGCGCAGCTCCGTCTGCGTGCGCACCGCGATCATCGACAGGCCGGTGGTGATCAGCACCGCGATGATGACCAGCGCGCCCAGCTTGGTCTTGATCGAGAACGGACGTACGCCGCCCCAGGGCTCGCCGGGGCTTCTCCGTGCGGCCGGTCCGTCGCTCATGGCGTGGGTGTCTCCAGGGCGTAGCCCACGCCGTGCACCGTACGGATCCGCTCGGCGCCGATCTTCCGGCGCAGCGCCTTGATGTGGCTGTCGACCGTGCGGGTGCCGGACGCGTCCGCCCAGTCCCACACCTCGGCGAGCAACTGCTCACGGGAGAGCACCGCGCGCGGGGTGTTCGCCAGGCACACCAGGAGGTCGAACTCGGTGGGCGTGAGATGAACGTCCTCACTGCGCACCCGCACCCGCCGCTGAGCGTGGTCGATCTCCAGCTCGCCGAGCCGCAGGATGCCCGACCGCGGGGTCGTGGCGGCCAGCGCGGCCCGCTCGACGCGGCGCAGCAGCACGTGCACGCGTGCCGCCAGCTCCCGCATCGAGAACGGCTTGGTCATGTAGTCGTCGGCGCCGACGCCGAGCCCGACCAGCATGTCGGTCTCGTCGTCCCGCGCGGTCAGCATCAGCACCGGCACCGGCCGCTGGGCCTGCACCCGGCGGCATACCTCCAGGCCGTCGAAGCCCGGCAGCATGATGTCGAGGATCAGCAGGTCGGGCTGCCAGGCCTCGGCCGTGTCGACCGCCGCCGGACCGTCGCCCGCGGTCTGCACGAGGAAACCCTCGGCGCGCAGGCGGGCCGCGATGGCGTCCACGATGGTCGGATCGTCCTCGACCACGAGGACCCGGCGCTGAGCGCCCGGGGTTGCCGCCGTGCCGTTGTGGGAGGTGTGTGTCTGCTCCATCGCCCGCCCCAAAGTTGCTTTCCGGAATCCGTGGGGTGATCCCGCTAACTGGCCATGCCTGCTCATGCTTGCGATTGACGCTTGAATGATCCGCGTCAGGTGAGCAGGGTACGGGGAGTCACCGCGCCACGGCTATCCAGGTCGTACGGCGAGGTGTACGACGTCCGGAACGCCCCGGGCAACGGGGATCTCTTCGGTACGCACCTGTTGGAATCCGGCATTACACAAGGTTTCTTCGAATTCCGGTGATGGCTGTGCGGACCATACGGCAAGCACCCCACCGGGCCTCAACGCCCCTGCGCAGCCTGCCAGTCCGGCCGGTGAGTAGAGGCTGTCGTTGCCCTCGGTGACAGTCCAGCCGGGCCCGTTGTCGATGTCGAGACACAGTGCGTCATACGTGGCGGAAGTCTCATGTACGTGTGCCACGAGATCCGTTTCCAGAATCTCCGTGCGCGGGTCCGCGAGGGCCGGGGCGGAGAAGTCGGACAACGGGCCGTCGAGATGCCAGTCGATAATCGCGCGCTCGCGCTCGACGACGGTGATCCTTCCCGGGCGCGGATCGGCCGCGGCATGTGCGAGCGAGAACCCGACGCCGAGCCCGCCGATCAGCACGTCGGGCCGCGGGCGCCCGTGCAGCGCGCCGAGCGCCGCGTCGACGAGCAGCCGTTCCGAGCGGCCGTCGGAGGTGTCCATAAGAAAGCAGCCGTTCGCGATGATCTGAAGCAGGTCACCGTGCCGCCGCAGCACGACCTCACCGTGCGGGCCCTCGCGACGGTCCAGGACTTCGGGGATGTCGTACGAAGTGGGCATCGGGTCATCCTGGCAGGCCCCCATGGAGGGCTGAAACTTCTTTCCAGGGGCGAGTGGCGAGAGGGTCCCTCGATGGGGGGAACGGGCCTGGGCGCTTGTTGAGAGGTTGCTGAGAATCGGCCTTCTTGTGGCGCCGGTCACAGACGTGGGTGGGTCGCGGGCGAAGGGTGGAGGGAAAAGGAAGGAGCGCCTCACCTTGGAACGGACCGCAGCTGGGGGCCTGCCGGGTTCGGCTCCCGGGCCCGGTGAGGCGGGCCTGCCCGAGGCGGCCGAGCTGCTGGACGGGATGCCGCGGCAGCGCGAGCCACTGGGCGCGACGGCGCCGGGCGCCGCCACGGCGCCACCCTCCGCGCCGGGCGCCGTTACGACGCAGCCCTCCGCGCCGCCCCTGCCCCGCCCCGGCACACGCCGGCGGCTGCTCCCCACGCCCGCCGGCACGCCGTTCACCTTCGTCTACGCCGCCGTACTGGCCGTCACCTCGCTCGTCGCCGCGTACGCGGACCCCGCCCTTGTCCACGCCCTGCACCAGGGCTCCAGCACCGACGTGGCGCATCTCGTGGGGACGCCCGTGACGGTGCTGCTCGCCAGCGCGCTGTGGGTCGCGGGCGGGTTCGTAGCGCCGTACACGCTCGCCTTCCTGCTGGTGCTCACCGCGCTGGAGCGACGGATCGGCGGCATGCGGACGGCCGTCGTCTTCCTGACCGGGCACGTCCTGGCCACCCTCGCGACCGAGGTCCCGGTGGGGCTCGCCGTGCTGGCCGGCCACCTTCCCGGCAGCTCGCTGCACCGCCTCGACTACGGCATCAGCTTCGGCGTCGCCACGGGCGTCGGCGCGCTGAGCGGGCTGCTGCGGCCGTGGCTGCGGTGGCCGGTACTGGTGCTGTTCGGCGGGACGCTGCTCCAGGGCCTGGTCGAGCTGACGGACCCGCTGACCAACTGGGGGCACCTGATCGCCCTGGCCATCGGGATCGCGATGTGGCCGCTCGTGCGCGGGTGGTCCGCGGGGGAGCCCGCCGGCATCGCGGGGCGCGGCGCGGGCGGCGCGGGCGGCTGACGAACCCGGGGGCGGTGCGGGAAGGATCAGGCCCCCACCGCCGTTGTTGACGAAAGTCGAGGTCACCGCCTGTGGCGCAGGTGATCGCTCACAGCGAACGGAGGCCGGGGAACATTCGCAGCGCCCCGTGCATTGAGTCGGCATAACTCAACTTGACTGCCGAAGGGGAGATCATGGCTTCGACGTCCACACCGCTCACCCTGCCCGTGCTGCCGCTCGACGACGAGGTGGTGCTGCCCGGAATGGTGGTCCCGCTGGACCTGAACGACGCCGACGTACGCGCCGCGGTCGAGGCCGCACAGGCCGCCGCGAGGTCACAGCCAGGAAAGCCACGGGTGCTGCTGGTGCCACGCATCGACGGGACGTACGCGAGCACCGGTGTGCTCGGCACCGTCGAGCAGGTCGGCCGGCTGGCCGACGGCGACCCGGGCGCCCTGATCCGCGGTCGCGGCCGCGTGAAGATCGGCGCCGGGACGACCGGACCGGGTGCGGCCCTGTGGGTCGAGGGGGCCCGCCTCGACGAGAGCGTGCCCGACCCGCTGCCCGGACAGGTCGCCGACCTGGTGAAGGAGTACAAGGCCCTCGCCACCGCCTGGCTGCGCAAGCGCGGCGCCTGGCAGGTCGTCGACCGCGTCCAGGCCATCGACGACGTCTCCGCCCTCGCCGACAACTCCGGTTACTCGCCCTTCCTGAGCACCGAGCAGAAGGTGGAGCTCCTGGAGACCGCCGACCCGGTGGCCCGCCTGAAGCTCGCCACCCAGCAGCTGCGCGACCACCTCGCCGAGCAGGACGTCGCCGAGACCATCGCCAAGGACGTCCAGGAGGGCGTCGACAAGCAGCAGCGCGAGTTCCTGCTGCGCCGTCAGCTGGAGGCCGTACGCAAGGAACTGCGTGAGATCAACGGCGAGCAGGACGGCGAGGAGTCAGACGACTACCGCGCCCGCGTCGAGGCCGCCGACCTCCCCGAGAACGTCCGCGAGGCCGCCCTCAAGGAGGTCGACAAGCTGGAGCGGTCCTCCGACCAGTCGCCCGAGGGCTCGTGGATCCGGACCTGGCTCGACACCGTGCTCGAACTGCCGTGGAACGAGCGCACCGAGGACGCGTACGACATCCTCGGTGCCAAGGAGATCCTCGACGCCGAGCACGCCGGCCTGGAGGACGTGAAGGAGCGGATCACCGAGTACCTCGCGGTGCGCAAGCGCCGGACCGACCGCGGCCTGGGTGTCGTCGGCGGTCGGCGTGGCGGTGCCGTGCTGGCGCTGGTCGGCCCGCCCGGCGTCGGCAAGACCTCGCTCGGCGAGTCGGTCGCGCACGCCATGGGCCGCAAGTTCGTCCGTGTCGCCCTCGGCGGCGTACGGGACGAGGCGGAGATCCGCGGCCACCGGCGTACGTACGTCGGCGCGCTGCCCGGCCGGATCGTGCGGGCCATCAAGGAGGCCGGGTCGATGAACCCGGTGGTGCTGCTCGACGAGATCGACAAGGTGGGGTCCGACTTCCGGGGCGACCCGGCGGCCGCCCTGCTCGAGGTCCTGGACCCGGCCCAGAACCACACCTTCCGCGACCACTACCTGGAAGTGGAACTGGACCTGTCGGACGTGGTCTTCCTCGCCACCGCCAACGTCCTGGAGGCCATCCCGGAGGCCCTGCTCGACCGCATGGAGCTGGTCCGCCTCGACGGCTACACCGAGGACGAGAAGATCGTCATCGCCCGTGACCACCTGCTCCCGCGCCAGCTGGAGCGGGCCGGCCTGAACAAGGACGAGGTCGCCCTCGACGAGGGCGCCCTGCGTAAGCTCGCCGGCGAGTACACGCGCGAGGCGGGCGTCCGCAACCTGGAGCGGTCCATCGCGAGGCTGCTGCGCAAGGTGGCGGCACAGCACGAACTGGGCGAGCGGGAGCTGCCGTTCACCGTCCTCGACGGCGACCTGCGCGGCCTGATCGGGCGGCCGCACCACGTGCCCGAGTCCGCCCAGGACCCGGCGGAGCGCCGTACGGCCGTGCCGGGCGTGGCGACCGGGCTGGCGGTGACGGGCGCGGGCGGTGACGTCCTGTTCGTCGAGGCGTCGCTGGCCGACCCGGAGACGGGAGCGGCGGGGCTGACCCTGACCGGCCAGCTGGGTGACGTGATGAAGGAGAGCGCACAGATCGCCCTGTCCTTCCTCCGCTCGCGCGGCGCGGAACTGGAGCTCCCGGTCGCCGACCTCAAGGACCGGGGCGTGCACATCCACTTCCCGGCGGGGGCGGTCCCCAAGGACGGCCCGAGTGCCGGCATCACGATGACGACGGCGCTGGCATCGCTTCTGTCCGGCCGCCTGGTCCGCACGGACGTGGCGATGACGGGCGAGGTCTCGCTGACGGGCCGGGTGCTGCCGATCGGCGGCGTGAAGCAGAAGCTGCTGGCGGCACACCGCGCCGGGGTCACCACGGTGATCATCCCCAAGCGCAACGAGGCCGACCTGGACGACGTCCCGGCCGAGGTGCTGGACAAGCTCGACGTCCACGCCGTGACCGACGTCCGCCAGGTCCTGGAACTGGCGCTGTCGCCGGCCACCAAC
Source organism: Streptomyces sp. NBC_00299 (assembly GCF_036173045.1). Taxonomy (GTDB): domain Bacteria; phylum Actinomycetota; class Actinomycetes; order Streptomycetales; family Streptomycetaceae; genus Streptomyces; species Streptomyces machairae. The sequence goes on along the minus strand of NZ_CP108039.1, from coordinate 3,338,481 downwards.
GGCGCGGCGCCGGAGGTTCCGGTCGCGGCGTGACGGGCGCGACCGGATGGGCAAGGCCCGGGTTCTCGTGAGGGAGGCCCGGGCCTTCGCCGTAGGCGGATGCCGATGCCGATGCCGATGCCGATACGGATACGGATTCAGGTGCGGGTGTGGGTCAGCCGTTGGCCAGAGCCTGGAGGCGGTCCAGCGCCCCGTTGAACCTGTTGTGGTCGCCGACGGTCGGCCCGGAGGACGTGTACTGCCACATGGTGTAGTAGCTCCAGCCGGCCGGGAGTTCGCCCACGGCGGCGGCGTACCGCGCGATCCACAGGGGATTGGCGGAGGCGAAGCCGCTGTGGTTGCCGGTGCACTGCTTCCACCAGCTGGTGGCCGTGTAGATGACGGGGGCGCGGCCGGTGCGGGTCTTGTACTGGGTCACGAAGTCGCGGATCCAGGTGACCATCGCGGCCGGGGTCTTGCCGTAGCAGGCGTCGCCGTAGGGGTTCCACTCGATGTCGAGGGCACCCGGCAGCGTCTTGCCGTCGCGGGACCAGCCACCGCCGTGATCGACGAAGTAGTTGGCCTGGGTTGCTCCATTGGTGGTGTCCGGGGTGGCGAAGTGATAGGCGCCGCGGATCATGCCGACGTTGTAGGAGCCGTTGTACTGCTGGGCGAAGTAGGGGTTGGTGTAGTAGGTCCCCTCGGTGGCCTTCACGTAGGCCCACTTGACCCCGCTGTTCCACAGGGTCGGCCAGGCGACGTCGCCCTGGTGGCTGGAGACGTCCACGCCTTCCAACTGGGTGGCCAGGACATCGGCGGGGACGCTCTCCTCGCCGTCGTGGGCCAGGACGCCCATGCCCATGTGGGCGGAGCCGCGGGGCGGGGTGTCGTCGGCGGTGGCGGGAGAGGGGTGGGCGGCGAGGAGTAGGGAGAGGACGGCGGCGAGCAGGGGCCCGGCGAGGTGCGGGCGCCGGCGGCGGAGCGGTTCGGGTCTGTGCACGGGCATTAGCGTGCCTCCGAAGGCTCGGTGACGCTCGGTGGGGAAACGGGCATGTCTGTGGCGTGCGCATGTCAGCCAGGGACTCGGTGCGTGGCCACGGCATGGACGCTAGGCGCGCAGAAGAGCAGGTGGAAGGGGGTCCGAAGGCTGCCGTTGGTCCATGCCTGCGAAATACTGGCGGAGCTGCGGCACATCAGGGCGGTCGGCGGAAACTTTCAGGACCGAAAAATCGAGGCAGGGGCTGACGTGCACGAAGACGGAAACGGCGACGGGCCGCGAGTCGAACCCGGGGGCGCCTCCGCCGAAGGAGTGTCCGGTGGTGGTCCGGGCCGGCCCGAGTTCCTCGATCTGGAACGCGAGTTGACGGTCCTGTTCCGGCGGGCCCGGGCCAAGCAGGGGGAGATGGCCCGCGAGGTCCATCCGGACCTGGAATCGGCGGCGTACGGCCTGTTGGTCCGTCTGGATGAGTCCGGGCGGCTGCGTGCCACCGAACTCGCCGCATACATCGGCGTCGGCAAGGCCACCATGTCCCGCCAGCTGCGCGCCCTGGAGGATCTGGGGCTGGTCGCCCGCGAACCCGACCCCGCCGACGGGCGGGCGTGGCTGGTGCACCTCACCGAGGAGGGGCGAGGCCGGGTCGCCAAGGTGCGCGAGGCACGGCGGGAGCGCTATGTCGCGCAGCTCTCCCACTGGGACCGGCTCGAGGTCGCGGAGCTGGCGCGGCTGCTGAACCAGTTGAACCGGGGGATGGAGAAGTAGCCCAACCGGGGAGCGCTCACCACTGCACGTACACGACCGTCGCGTCGTCGTGCGTCTTGCTGCGCCCCAGGAACGCCCGCTCCTCCGCGTCGGCCCGCTCCAGCGCCCGTACCCGGTCCACCAGCCCCTGCGCCCCCTCCTTCCGTACGAAGGTGAAGCAGTCCCCCCAGTCGCCTTCGCGGAACTTCTCCACCCACCGGGTCGCCCCGTCCGTCAGCGCGGCCAGCGCCAGCACCTCGCCGCGCGGCAGGACCCCCGTCACCGCCCGCGCCGCCACCGACGGATCCGCGGCGGCCGTGAAGAAGCCGCCCTCCTTGTTGCGGACGTGCGCGTCGATCAGGGCGTCCGTGGCCAGGGAGGCGCGGGGGAGGCGGGTCAGGCGATCGTCCAGGTACGGGGTGACCGCGCCGTCGGCCGACTCCACCAGGAGGGCCGAGTCGGACAGGATCAGGTACTCCAGCGCCTCCGCCGACCAGCGGGCCAGAACCACTGTGGCCTGTGGGGTTCGTGGGTGAGAAAGGTCACAGATTTGCACGTGAGCCTCGGCGGTACGCGCGATTGCACGGGCCAGGGCGTCGGCGAGCGGCACATCAGGGAGTGAAACGGTCAGTTCGGTCAGGGCTCCGCCGAGCCGTGCGGTGAACCAGGGAACGGAATGCAGACAGCCCGTCTCGCCTCTCGGTGGGGTCACGCCGTCCAGGATCACCAGTACGCCGCCCTGTCCCGAGGCGGGAAGGCCGACACTCGCGAAGTCCTCGTTGGGGCGGACCGGATCGCCGGGCTCCGAAACAAGCTCTGTTCGCATTCAGTCAGTCTGCACGAGCCCTTCACAAGGGTCACGAAGGGGGCGCAGGAGATGCCGAATAGGTGCAGCCGCGCAGGTCAGGCGTCTGATTTGGGATGGAATGGAGTGCTCCGGGAAGACGTGGCGGCGAATACTGCCACCGCCTGCCCCGGACGTCCAACCGGCCCGCCCTGCAAGGCGTGTGCACGCGCCAGAGGAACTTGCCCGCCAACTCCCCTCCGGGGTTCACTCCTTCGGGTGGCGGGTCAGGTGATGCGCGGCCGTTGCCCACCGGCACTGGGAGGGTCGGGGACCGGTGAGGACACCCCCAGCTCGAGCAATGCCGAGAGCTTGGGGAAGGGGTGCACGCGAGGTCGGCGGTAGTTGACGGAGCGTCATCCGGACCCATGGGTATCACGAGTCAGGAATGCGAGCACCGGTGCAGAAGATGCGGCCACGTCGCTCAGGCAAGAAGACGGCCTCCACGGGGGGCACGCAGCCCACTCCCGGCACCACCACCGACGCCACACCCGCCGGCAGGGGGCGCCCCACCCACGTACGGAACCGGCTGATCGTCGCCGTCGCCGTCGTGGCCGCCGCCATCGCCGCGGCCGGCGTCCCCTCGGTCGTCGCCGCCTCCGGGCAACTGCACGACTCCCAGGAGCTGGTGACCCTCGCCGCACAGACCGAGGACGCGCTCACCCTCGCCCACTCCCTGGCCGACGAGCGCGACGAGGTCACGACGTACGTCGCCGCCGGCCGTCCCAAGTCCAAGGCGCCCAGCGAGCAGCGCAGCGCCCGCGTCGACCGGCAGGTCGAGGAACTGCGCGCCGACACCGACGCGCCCGCCTCCCTGCACGACGACCTCGACGGCATCGCGGCCGTGCGCAGGGGCGCGCTCACCGGCAAGAGCAGCGCGCTGGAAGCGCACAACGCCTACTCGGCCACCATCAGCGAACTGCACCGGCTCGCCGAGCGGCTGGCCGAGCAGATGCCGCCCCGCGCGGGCTCCGGAGCCTACGCGCTGGCCGAGCTGGACTCCGCCGTGCAGCAGGCCGCCGCCACCCGGGGGCTGCTGCTCGCCGCCCTGAGCGTGCCGACCACCACCGAGACCGTCATCGACCCGGTCACCGGCGTCCCGGTCACCCGCGAGACCTCCTCGGACGCCGACGCCGAGCAGCGTGCCGCCCTCAGCGCCGCCGCCCAGCAGGCGCGCCTGCGCTCCGACGCCGCCGTCGCCGACTTCCGCGACTCCGCCCCGAAGACCGCGCGCACCTCGTACGACTCCACGGTCACCGGCCCCGAGATCGGCACCGCCGAGCGGTATCTCGCCGCCCTCACCGACCAGGCGACGCTGTCCGACCGCGACCTGGCCACCGACGCCAGGCGCGTCGAGGCGGCCCTCTCCGCCCGCGTCGACATGATGCGCGGCGTCGAGTCCGCCCTCTACGACCGCCGCACCAAGGCCCTGGAGGAGCTGCGCGACGACGACGTCACCGCGCTGGAGATCCGCATCGCGATCCTCGGCGCCCTGATGCTGCTCGCCGTGGGCGTCGCCACGGGCATGGCCCGCAGTCTCACCCGGCCCCTCGCCGTACTGCGCCTCGGCTCCGCCCGGCTCGCGGCGGCCGAGGACCCGGCGGCTCAGGAGCCGGTCAAGTTCACCGGCCGCAAGGACGAGTTCGCCCAGGTCGTCGACTCGGTCAACGCCCTGCACGCGCACGCCCTCGCCCTCCACGAGCGCATCGGCACCCTGGAGTCCGACCGCAAGCACCTCGTCGGGCAGCGCCAGAAGATGGCCGACGCCCGTGAGGAGCTGCGCACCGAACTCGCCGAGTCCGCAGCCCAGCTGGACCGTCTGCGCGACAGCATCGGCAGCACCTTCGTCAACCTGGCCCTGCGCACCCTCGGCCTGGTCGAGCGTCAACTCGGCGTCATCGAGGGCCTTGAGGAGCGCGAGCAGGACCCCGAGCGCCTCGCCACCCTGTTCAAGCTGGACCACTTCGCCACGGTCATGCGCCGGCACAGCGAGAACCTCCTCGTCCTGGCCGGGACCGAGCACGTCCAGCAGCACGCCGGACCGGTTCCGCTGGTCGACGTCGTGCGCGCGGCGGTCAGCGAGATCGAGCGGTACGAGCGGGTCCGTATCGCCGCGTTGCCGCCGCACGCGCACGTGGCGGGCTTCGCGGCCGACGACCTCTCCCACCTGCTGGCCGAGCTGATGGAGAACGCCACCTCGTTCTCCCCGCCCGACCTGCCCGTCGAGATCTCCGGCTGGCTGCTGGAGAGCGGCGAGGTGATGCTCTCCGTCCAGGACGAGGGCATCGGCATGACCGACGAGCGCATGTCCCGCCTCAACTCCCGCCTCGCCGACTTCGACCCCGAGAACTCCTACGACCAGGAGGGCGACGAAGGCCTGGGCCTCGGTCTGTACGTCGTCGCCCGCCTCGCCCACCGTCACGGCGTCCGCGTTCAGCTGCGCGAGCAGAAGCAGGGCGGCATCGCGGCGGTCGCGGTCCTGCCGGGAGGCCTGCTGGCGGCGGCCCCACCCGCGGCGGTCCCCTCGGACACGCCGCACCGCACCGGCGCCCACACCTTCTCCCTCCCGGGCGCCGACGCGGAGGCCAACTCCAATGTCCTGCCCGGCCGCGCCAAGGGTGAGGACCCGCTGGTGGCGCTGGCGGAGCGGGCGGTACGCGAGACCGGCGACGCCGAGGAGGCCGTACGCCGGCCTGCGGCACCCGAGGCCGAGCAGGAGCGGGAGCATCCCGCCGAGACGACGATGGAGCTGCTGATCCCGGCGCAGGCGACGGGGGAGGAACCGACAGCAGCCGCCGAACCGGTAGCCGCCGAACCCGCGGCCGCCGAAGGCGAAGGCGAAGCCGAGGCGGTGCACGAACGAGTCCCCGACGACGCGGATGAACTCGTCACCGACAAGGGCCTCCCCAAGCGCACGCCGAAGATCACCGCCCCCACCCAGGCCCCGCGCCAGCGGACCGGCAGCGTCGACGCAGACGCCCTCCGCAGGAGGCTGGGCGGCTTCCGCCAGGGAGCGGCGGCCGGCTACCGCGACGTACAGGCAGAGATCGCCGAACACACGGGCCAGAACCCGGCACCGAGCACGGAAACCGAAGCAGCCACGGGGGGCACAGCCGAGGAGGCAAGCAGTTGACCGCGCCCAGTACCTTCGGACTGAGCAGTGAAGCCCGCAATCTGCACTGGTTGTTGACGAATCTGGTCGAGGAGGTGCCGGGCATCCAGTCAGTCGCGGTGGTCTCCTCCGACGGGTTGCTCCTGCTCTCCTCGGACCACGCCCGCAACGAGGCTGCCCGGGAAGCCAGGACCGACCGGCCCACCGGACCCCGGGGCTCCTCCGCCGACCTCGCCACCATCGTGTCCGGCATCGGCAGCCTCACCATCGGTGCCGCCAAGCTGATGCAGTTCGGCGGCGTGAAGCACACGATGGTCGCGATGGACGAGGGCAGCCTGTTCGTGATGTCCATCAGCGACGGCTCGCTGCTCGGCGTGCACGGCTCCGCGGACTGCGACATGAGCGTGGTGGCCTACCACATGGCGCTCTTCGTCGGCCGGGCCGGCCACGTCCTCACCCCCGAACTCCGCAGCGAGCTACGGAAATCCCTAGAGGCCGCGTCGGCAGGGAGTACGCGATGAGCAACGCCCCGAAGAACAGGCAGCAACTCCCCGTCCGCGGCGGCGACCGCAAAGCCGCCCGCGTACGCCCCTACTCGCTCACCGGCGGCCGTACCCGCTTCGGCCACGTCCTCCTCGTGGAGACGCTCGTGGCGGCGCTGGAGGCCCCGCAGGAGCGCAAGGAACTGACGAACGGGTCCCTCAACACCCGGGTGATGCCGGAGTTGCGGGCCATCGTCGAACTGTGCCGCCGGATGCGTACGGTGGCCGAGATCGCCGCGCTGCTGAAGATGCCGCTCGGCGTGGTCCGCGTGCTCCTCAGCGATCTCGCGGACCAGGGAAAGATCCGGGTGTACGGCACGGGAACCGGCCACGGCACGGGCCGGCCGGACCGTGCTCTGCTGGAAAGGGTGCTGAGTGGACTCCGTCGTCTCTGACGCCGCTCGCGGTGTCTCCCCGCTCCTCGGCCAAGAGGGGCCCGAACAGCCCTGGCAGACCGATCGCACCCGGGCCCCCATAGCCACGAAGATAGTCGTGGCCGGTGGCTTCGGTGTCGGCAAGACCACGCTGGTCACCGCCGTCTCGGAGATCACGCCCCTGCAGACCGAGGCGCTGATGACCGAGGCGAGCGAGGAGACCGACGACCTCACCTCGACGCCCGGCAAGCTGACCACCACCGTGGCCATGGACTTCGGCCGCATCACGCTCGACGACGACCTGGTGCTCTACCTGTTCGGCACGCCGGGCCAGCAGCGGTTCTGGTTCATGTGGGATGACCTGGTGCGCGGCGCGATCGGCGCGGTCGTACTCGCCGACACCCGGCGGCTGAAGGACTGCTTCCCGGCGCTGGACTACTTCGAGAGCTGCGGCCTGCCGTACGTCGTCGCGGTGAACCACTTCGACGGCAGCGAGCTGTTCGAGCCGCAGGACGTGCGTGAGGCGTTGACGATCCCGGCGCACATACCTGTAATGATCATGGATGCGCGCCGCCGGATCTCGGTGATCGAGACTCTCCTGAGCCTCGTAGGTCACGCGCTCGACGAAACCCCCGAGTAGGAGAACAACCCCGGATGCGGAAGATACTCGTCGTCGGAGCCGGCCAGTCCGGACTCCAGATCGCCCTCGGACTCCAGTCGAACGGGTACGAGGTCACCCTGATGTCCAACCGGACGGCGGACGAGATCCGCTCCGGCCGGGTCATGTCCACGCAGTGCATGTTCCACACGGCACTCCAGCACGAGCGCGATCTCCAGCTGAACTTCTGGGAGTCCCAGGCCCCGAAGATCGAGGGACTCGGCGTCTCGGTGGCGGCCCCCGGCTCCTGGGGCGAGGGCCCCGCGGCGCGGGCGATCGACTGGCTGGGACGCCTCGACGGCTTCGCGCAGTCGGTCGACCAGCGGGTGAAGATGGCCGGCTGGATGGAGACGTTCGCACAGCGCGGCGGCCAGCTCGTCATCCATGGCGCGGCGGTCGGCGACCTCGACTACTTCTCCCGTACGTACGACCTGGTGCTGGTGTCGGCCGGCAAGGGCGAGCTCGTCCAGATGTTCGGGCGGGACGCCGAGCGGTCGCCGTACAGCGAGCCGCAGCGCGCGCTTGCCGTGGCGTACGTCCACGGCCTGGGCCCGCGTCCGGAGCACCCGGACACCGAAGGCGTCCGCTGCAACCTCGTCCCCGGCGTCGGCGAGCTGTTCGTCATGCCCACCCTGACGACCTCCGGGCGCGCGGACATCCTGTTCTGGGAGGGCATACCCGGCGGGCCGCTCGACGTCTTCCACGACGTGAAGGACCCGGCGGAGCACCTCTCCCTGACCCTGGAACTCATGGAGAAGTACGTGCCGTGGGAGTACGCCCGGGCGACCAAGGTCGAGCTCACCGACGCGGGCGGCACGCTGAGCGGCCGGTACGCGCCGACCGTGCGCAACCCCGTCGGTCAGCTTCCCGGCGGCGGGCTCGTGCTGGGTGTGGCCGATGTCGTGGTGGCCAACGACCCGATCACCGGACAGGGCTCCAACTCCGCGTCCAAGTGCGCCGCCGCCTATCTCTCCTCGATCCTGGAGCACGGGGACAAGGAGTTCGACGAGGCGTGGATGCGCGCCACCTTCGACCGGTACTGGGCCACCGCGCAGCACGTCACCAAGTGGACGAACGCGATGCTGGCGCCGCCGCCGGAGCACATCCTCAACCTCATCGGGGCGGCCGGGCAGTTGCCGCCGGTGGCCGATCGGTTCGCCAACGGGTTCAATGATCCGGCCGACTTTGAGAACTTCTTTTATGAGCCGGAGAAGACCGGGGCTTATCTCGCGGAGGTTTCCGGGGGCTGACCTCGGGACGTACCGCACCCAGGAGCGGGTTCGACGCGATCGGGGAGACCTTGATCTTCTCGCCGGGGCGCGGGGCCTGGATCACCTTGCCCTTGCCGACGTACATGGCCACGTGTGTGGCGTCCGGGAAGTAGATGACCAGGTCGCCCGGGCGCAGTTCGGTCAGGGGGATGCGGTCGAGCCGCGCCCACTGTTCCTGGCTGGTGCGGGGGATCCGGGTGCCGGCGTGGGCCCAGGCCTCGGATGTCAGGCCCGAGCAGTCGTATGACTTCGGGCCTTCCGCGCCCCACTTGTACGGCTTGCCGAGCTGCTTCCTGGCGTAGCGGATCGCACGGTTGGCCTCGGAGGACGGTTTGTGGTCCTCCTTGGCCAGTTCGCCGGATGCCATGAGGTCTTTCTGGGCTTCGCTGACGCTCTTCTTCTCGAACTCGGCCAGGGCGGTGAGCTGGTCGGCTGTCAGGGACGCCAGGAGCTCCTCGACCTTCTTGAGCCGCTTGTGTACGGCGTCCCTGTTCTTCCTCTGGCGTTCGGCCAGCACGAGTTGGTGGTCCAGGGCCTCGCGGGCCTTGTGGGCCAGTTCGTCGGCCTTGTGTTCCGTGCCGGTCAGCCGGCCGACCGTTTCGGCGCGCTCGCGTGCCAGCAGGCCGATGACGTGGCCCTGGTCCAGGGCGTGCTGGGGGTCACGGGCCAGGAGCAGGCGCACGTACGGGGAGATGTCGGTGGTGTTCTGGTACTGCTGGCGGGCCAGGCGGCCGGCCGCGCCCCTGCTGTCGTGCAGCGAGAGGCGGGCGCGGGACAGGGCGCTGTCCAGGCGGGTGACCTCGGTGCGCTGCTTCTTGAGCTTCTCCTCGGTCGCGTTGTAGGTCTCCGTCGCCTTCTCGGTCTCGAGGTAGAGACGCTGAAGGTCTGTCAGGAGACGTGCCGTGGATTGCTCTTGCGGGTCGGCGGCGGGCTCGGGCGCCGCCGTCGCGGGTGCGGACGCGGCTGCCGACGCGAGGATCGTCGCGGTCGCCGTTGCCGCCGACACCGCCGTCGTGCGGGCACGATGCAGCAGCCTTCGCCTTCCTGACACGTCATCACCTCCGGTGCGGAGAAGGATTCTGCTCCGTACCGTGAGCATCAGGCGGGGGAGGCCGGTTCGCGCGGTAGGTGTGCGCGGCTCGGCTCAGTCACTTCACTCGTTCGAGTCGTGTGGCTTGCTCTGCGGCGTGGTGTCTGGCTTGGACCAGGGCCAGTTCAGGCGGCGGCTGTGCTTGCCCTCGGGGTCGTACTCGTACTTCCAGCGCTGGGAGAGGCCCACGCGGGCGCCCGGTGTGCGGGGTACGCGGCGGTAGACGAGGACCGTGGGCTCGCCGCCGTGCGGGTCGGGGACGGGGATGCGGTACGTCTTGGGCGGGTGGCCCGTGATGCCCAGCAGTACGGGCAGGACCCGGCCGTCCATGGGGCCGCCCTCGAAGGGGGTGTCTTCGCTCTTCACGGCACCAGTCTCAGCTATCCGCGGTCGGCTGCCCGGCGGAGGGCTCGGCGTGCTGCTCGGCCTCCTGCTCTGCCAGGTTCTCGGCCAGCGCGGCGGTCTGGGGGTCTCGGTCCGCGGTGACGGAGAGCGCGGCCACGAACTGCTCCACCAGCCAGTCCCGCAGTTCCTCCACGGGGGGCTGCTTGCCCTCGTCCAGCCAGATGAGCGAGGCCGCCTCGACCGCAGTTATCCACATCCGTACGGTCATGCGGAGGAGGCGGCTCGGGTCGGAGATGCCCAGGTGGCGGAGGATGTGCTCCGCCGCGGCGCGGCGTACGCCGTCGACGATGGCGGTCGTCCGGGACGTCTCCACCACGCTGCCGCCCTGGAGCAGGGCGCTGAAGCCGGCGTCGTGCTCGTCGACGAAGGTCAGGTAGCGGTCGAGGGCGCGGGACAGGCGGGGGACGAGGGGGCCTTCGCGGGGTTCGTCGAAGCAGTGCTGCAGTTCTTCCGCGGCGGAGCGCAGGGCTGCCTCGTAGAGCTGTTGCTTGCCGCCCGGGAAGTAGCGGTACACCAGGGGGCGGGAGACGCCGGCCGCCTCCGCCACGTCGTCCAGGGAGACGTCCTCGGGGGCTCGGTGGGCGAAGAGCGTGAGGGCGGCGTTGAGGAGTTGGGAGCGGCGTTCCTCGACGCTCAGGCGGCGGTAGGCGGGGGTGGGGGCCGAGGGCGTCATGACCAGCAGGGTAGTCGCCGGGGTGGGGCGAGCATGCCTGCGGCGGCCCGTCGCCGTCCGGTGGGGGTGCGCGTCGCGCCTGCGCGGACACCCCGGCACGTCCCCCGACCGCCGTACGAGGGTGCGCCTACGCCAGGAGGCCCGATGACCTCCACAGGCGGCGGCCCGCTCCGCGCAGTACTCCTATGTCGTCCAGGAAGTCCGTCAGGCGTTTTGCTCCGGTCTGCATGACTTCGCGGCGGTGGGCGCTGGCCTTGACCTGGGCCATGGCCTCTCGCTTGTCCAGGCCTACGTTCGTGTAGACCTCGGGGTTGACGAAGGCCACGGAGAACACGCGGGCGAACTCGCCGGAGGTTATTCGGGTGAACTCCTGGGACCACCTCGGGGCCGTCACCATCTGGCGGCGCAGTTCCTCACGGGCGTAGCGGACGTGGCGGGCCTCCTCGACCACGTGTATGCGGGTCACGCCCCGGACCAGGGGCTGGACACGCTCGTCCGGGAAGGTCAGGCGCTGCATCCAGTCGAGGACCTCCTCGCCGAGGAGGGTGGCCGTGAAGGAGCCGGGGGTGGTGGAGATCGTCTTGAAGAGGCGGCCCAGGTTCTGGTGTGCGCGGCTGACGGGGTACCAGGGTGTGTCGCCGTGGGAGATCAGGCGGGCGAACATCTTGGAGTGGCGGCACTCGTCCTCGATCTCGGTGAGCGCGTAGCGGACGTGTGCGCTCGTTGCCGCCTTGTCGTAGATGTGGCGGACCAGGAGCTGCATGAGGATGATCTCGAACCAGATGCCCAGGGACGCGAGGGCCGCCGCCTCGTGCTGGGAGAGGAGGACGCGCTGTTCCTCGCTCATGCGCTTCCACAGCGGGGTGTCGTAGAGCGAGACCAGCTCGGGGGGCCAGAACCACTTGCCCTCCTCGTAGGGCGCGTCCCAGTCCAGTTCCTTGTCGGGATCGAAGGAGTGCTTGGCGGAAGAGGCGAGCAGCCGCTCGGCCACCTGCTCGCGGTCCTTGAGCAGGCCGAGTGCGTCGCGCAGTCCGTCGACCGCGTCGGCTTCCGTCAGGGTCGTCATCGGTCTCTCACCTCTGTTACCCGGGGGTACGTCGTCCGACTGTTATGAGACTGCCTGTCAGCAAGCTCGTCAATCCCTTGCGCAGGACTTGTTGACCCCGCGTCTATCGCGTGTGAGCCTGCGAGGCATGCCGACTTACGACCTGTACGTCAAGGATCCGGGGGAATCGATCTGGCAGGTGCCGGCGTCCGGCGCGGCCCGTTTCAGCTGGGAGTACGACGGCGGGCGGGACCGGCTTCTGGCCCTGTACCAGAAGGGCAAGGACAAGCAGTGGGACGGGCAGCTGCGGATCGACTGGGAGCTGGAGGTCGATCCGTACGACGCGCTCGGTACGCCGGACGAGTCGATGGCGCTCTACGGGACGCCGTACTGGGCCAAAATGAGCGAGCGGGAGAAGGGCGAGCTGCGCAAGCACTACGCCTCCTGGCAGTTCAGTCAGTTTCTCCACGGCGAGCAGGGTGCGATGATCTGCGCCGCGCGGATCGTGGAGTCGGTGCCGGACATGGACGCGAAGTTCTACTCGGCCACGCAGACCATGGACGAGGCGCGGCACGCCGAGATCTACGGGCGCTTTCTGCACGAGAAGATCGGGATGCTCTATCCGATCAACGACAATCTGCAGTCGCTGTTGGGTGACACGCTGCGGGACAGTCGCTGGGACATGCCCTACCTCGGCATGCAGGTGCTGATCGAGGGGCTCGCGCTGGCCGCCTTCGGGATGATCCGGGACACCACCGACAAGCCCCTGCCCAAGCAGATCCTGGCCTATGTGATGCAGGACGAGGCGCGGCACGTGGCCTTCGGGCGTATGGCGCTTCGGGACTACTACAAGCAGTTGAGCGAGGCCGAGCTCCGGGAGCGTGAGGAGTTCGTCATCGAGGGCTGCTATCTGATGCGGGACCGGCTGCGGGGTGTCGAGGTCCTGGAGAACTTCGGCATTCCGAAGGGCGAGGCCGAGCAGATCAGTGAGCGGTCCGAGTTTCTGCAGTTGTTCCGGCGGCTGCTCTTCTCGCGCATCGTCCCCTGCGTCAAGGACATCGGACTGTGGGGCGAGCGCCTTCAGCAGGCCTATGTGGACATGGGGGTGTTCGAGATGGGGGACTCGAATCTGGACCTGCTGATGGCTCAGGACGAGGAGATCGCCGAGAAGCTCGACGCCGAGCGGTTCGCGGCGGAGGAGCGGGAGCGGGTGGCGGAGGTCGAGGACGCGATCGAGGCGGGAGCGGAGGTCGGTCCGTCCGACGCCGGTCCGTCCTAGACCGAGCAGCCCAGGCCGTCCGGCACCTCGCCGAGCAGCGGCTTCGCCCCCTGCGGCGGGAACGAGGTGCGCAGGGTGAAGGCGTAGGGAGTCGGGCCGTTCGTGCGCAGGTGCAGAAGCCGGGACTCGGCCTCCGCGACCGTCGGGCGGTGGCCCGCGGGGACCCACCACAGGGTCACCATCGCCTCCTGCACCTTTTCGAACCTCCCCCACTGCCTTAAAGGCGTGGGGGGACCCCCACGCGGCGGCGGGCCAGCATCTCGCGGTGGCGGCCCTGGTACATGTACGCGGTCAGCGCGTTCGTGTCCCGCCACACCGACATGTTGATGATCAGCCACTCGTCGCCGAAGACGCGCACGTCCGTCGCGTCGCCCGTCTCGCCCTCCAGCCGCCACACGAAACCGTCGGCGGCGTCCGCGTCGGCGTTCACCGGGTCGAGGCTGTCGACGAAGTCCTTCAACTGCGGGGAGTCCAGCGGGGCCTTGAGGCGGGCGATGTTGACCTGGGCGAGTTCGTAGGCGGCTTCCGGGGTCGCTGATGTCGTCATGGACCGAACGATAGGTCGGGTGGAGTGGAGGGCGCAGCGGGTGTCTCAGTGGGTGGGCACGGTCGTCGCCTGCGTCAACTGTCGTCGGGCGAGGGCGACTTCAGTACCGCCTCCATCACCGCCCGCGCGATCGGCGCCGCGTCCCCGCCGCCGCTGATCTCGCCCCGGTCGGCGTCCGCGTCCTCCACCACCACGGCGACGGCGACCTTGGGCTCCAGGTCGGTGTCGCCCTGCGCCCAGGACACGAACCAGGCGTACGGCGTACCGGAGTTGCCGAGACCGTGCTGGGCCGTGCCGGTCTTGCCGCCCACCGTCGCGCCGGGGATCCAGGCGTTGGTGCCGGTGCCCTCGCGGACCACGTCCACCATGAGCTGCTTGAGGAGGACGGCGGTCGACGGGCGCATGGCCTGCCGCATCGGGCGGGACCCGGCCGTCGAGACCGTGGAGCCGCCCGCCCTGGTCGTGCGTTCCACCAGGTACGGCGACCGCACCTGGCCGCCGTTCGCCACGGCCGCCGCGACCATCGCCATCTGCAGGGGCGTGGCGCGGGTGTTGTACTGGCCGATCGACGACAGGGCGAGCTGGGCCTTGTCCACCTTGGTGTCGAAGGTGCTCTCGGCGACCGAGTAGGGGATCTTGAGGTTCGGGTCGTTGAAGCCGAAGGCGCCCGCGGTCGCCGCCATCCGGTCCACGCCGACCTTGACGCCCAGCTTGGCGAACACCGTGTTGCACGACCACTCGAAGGCCTTGCGCAGCGGTGCGTTCCGGCAGCCCTTGGACTCGTTCGTGAGCGAGGTCCTGGTGCCCGGGAGGGTGTACGGCTCCGGGGAGTCGGTGCGGTCGTCCAGGTCCTCGACCACGCCCGAGTCCAGGGCCGCCGCTGCCGTCATCACCTTGAAGGTCGAACCCGGCGGATACGTCTTGCGCACCGCCCGGTTCAGCATCGGCTTGTCGGCGTCGCGGTTCAGGGTCGACCAGGACCTGGCCACCGCCGAGCGGTTCCCGGACAGGACCGACGGGTCGTACGACGGGGCGGACACCAGGGCCAGGATCCGGCCCGTCGACGGTTCGATGGCCGCCACCGCGCCCTTGCGGCCGGCGAGGCCCTCGTACGCCGCCTCCTGCGCCGCCTTGCGGAGCGTGGTGACGACATTGCCGCCGGGGTTGCGGTCGCGCACGGCGACGCCGTTCCACAGCGGGAACGGCGTCAGCAGCGGGTTCGTGCCCGCCAGGACCCCGTCCTCGGTGTGCTCCAGCAGGGTCGTGCCGTACACCTGCGAGGCGAAGCCTGTGACGGGGGCGTACATCGGGCCGTTCGTGTACGTCCGTTCGTAGCGGAGGTGCTCGCCGGTGTCCCGGGATCCGGTGACCGGGGCACCGTCGACCAGGATGTCGCCGCGCGGCTGCCCGTAACGGGCGATCGTGGTGCGGCGGTTGGCGATGTTGTCGTCGTAGGACGGCGCCTCGAAGACCTGGATGCGGGCGGCGTTCACGAGCAGCGCGATCAGCAGCAGCGCGCAGAAGAAGCCGGCGTGCCGGATGTGCCGGGTCATCGGGCGGCCTCCGCGGTGGCACCGGGTTCCGTCGGCACGGCGGTCTCCTCGCTCTTGGGGACGCCGAGGCGGCTGCGTGCCCGGTCGCTCAGCCGGATCAGCAGCGCCACGATCGCCCAGTTGGTGACCACCGACGAGCCGCCCTGCGCGAGGAACGGCATCGCCATGCCGGTCAGCGGGATCAGGCCCGTCACCCCGCCGGCGATCACGAACACCTGGAGCGCCACGATCGAGGCGAGCCCCACCGCGAGCAGCCGCCCGAAGGGGTCGCGCAGGGCGAGGCCCGCCCGGTAGCCGCGCTCCACCAGCAGGCCGTACAGGAGGAAGATCGCGGACAGGCCCGCCAGGCCCAGTTCCTCCCCGGCCGTCGCCAGGATGAAGTCGGACTTGGCCGCGAAGCCGATCAGGATCGAGTGGCCGAGGCCCAGGCCGGTGCCGAGCATGCCGCCCGCCGCGAAGGCGAACAGCGACTGGGACAGCTGGTTCGGGCCCTCGCCCGCCTCGATCGACGCGAACGGATGCTGCCAGTCCTCGACCCTGCCGTGCACATGCGGCTCCAACTGCCCGACGGCCACCGCGCCGAGCGCCGCGAGCAGCAGGCCGAGCGCGATCCAGCCGGTGCGGCCGGTGGCGACGTAGAGAAGGACCACGAACAGGCCGAAGAACAACAGCGAGGTGCCCAGGTCGCGTTCGAGGACCAGGACGCCCACGCTCAGCAGCCAGATGGCGACGATCGGGCCGAGGACGCGCCCGGTGGGCAGTTGCAGCCGGTTGACGCCGAAGACACGGCGGCCCGTGTACGCCAGCGCACTGCGGTTGGCGGCCAGGTACGCCGCGAAGAACACCGCGAGCAGCACCTTCGCGAACTCGCCGGGCTGGATGGAGAATCCGGCGATCCGGATCCAGATGCGGGCGCCGTTCACGGACGGAAAGAAGATCGGGAGGGTGAGGAGGATGAGCGCGGCCACGACGCACACGTAGGAGTAGCGCTGGAGCACGCGGTGGTCGCGCAGCAGGAGGACCACCACGATGAACAGGGCCACCCCCAGCGTGGACCACACGAGTTGGGCGGGCGCCGCCCGGTCGTCCGGTGTCTCCAGGTCGAGCCGGTAGATCAGGACCAGGCCGAGCCCGTTGAGCAACACGCCGATCGGCAGCAGCAGCGGGTCGGCGCAGGGGGCGCGCAGGCGCACCGCCAGATGTGCGACCAGGGCGAGTACGCCGAGCCCGGCGCCGTAGCCGGCGGCGCCGGGCGGGACGGTGCCGTTCTTGGCGAGGCCGACCGCGCAGTAGCCGTACACGGAGAGCAGGACGGCCACCACGATGAGGGCCAGTTCGATGCCACGGCGCCGGGGGAGACGTGCGGCGGGAGCGGGCGCGTCCGCTGCCACCAGGGTGGATCCGGCCTTGGTCATGTCCGGAACTTACCCAATTAGTCCGTCTTGTGTGCCTTATGGCTCAGCACCAGCGTGGCTTGGGTCCGATGGAGCGAGGAGGGGGCGAGGAGGGGGCGCCCTGTCCGCGATCGCTCCTAGCGGAGCGTCAGCGTCGCCACGGCTCCGCCGTCCGCCGAATTGGTGAACGTCAGCCGCGCGCCGAGCACCTCCGCCTGCCCCAGCGCGATGGTCAGCCCCAGCCCGTGCCCCTTGGAGCCGCCCTCCGTACGGAAGCGCTGCGGCCCGTGCGCGACGAGGTACTCCGGATAGCCCACGCCGTGGTCCCGCACCGTCACCACGGGCCCGTCCACCGTCAGGACGACCGGCCCGCGCCCGTGCTTGTGCGCGTTCGCCACCAGATTCCCCAACACCCGCTCCAGCCGCCGCCGGTCGGTCTCCACCACGGCGTCCCGTACGACGACGACCTCGGTCCCGGTCCCGGACGCCCGCACCACCCGCTCGGCCAACGCGCCCAGCGGCTCGGAGTCCGGCTCCGACCGCTCGCGTCCGCTGTCCAGCCGCGAGATCTCCAGCAGATCCTCGGTCAGCGTGCGCAGCGCCGCCACCCGGTCCTGCACCAACTCCGTCGGGCGCCCCGCCGGCAGCAGCTCGGCCGCCGCGTGCAGCCCGGTCAACGGCGTACGCAGCTCGTGCGCCACGTCCGCCGTGAACCGCTGCTCGGCGAGCAGCTTGATCTGCAGCGAGGACGCCATGGAGTCGAGGGCGGCGGCGACGGAGGCCACCTCGTCCTGCGGCCGGGTCGGATCCTTCGTACGGGGATCGTCGACCCGTGCGTCCAGGTCGCCCCCGCTGATCCGCCGGGCCACCCGGGCCGTGGCGTGCAGCCGGCGCGTCACCCGCGTCACCGCGAACACGCCCACCAGCACCGTCGCCCCGATCGCCAGCGCCGACGACCACACGATCGCCCGGTCCAGCCCCTCGATGGTGCGGGCCTGCTGCGAGTAGTCGACCTCGACCGCGAGGGCACGTTCGCCGTCGGCGGGGCCGGCCGCCCACATCGTCGGGCGCCCCCGGTGGTCGGCGACCATCGTGCCGCGCTCCCCGGCCACCGCCAGCTCCCGCAGCGACTCGGGCAGCTCCGGCGGATCCAGGCCGACGCCGGTCGGGAGGGTGTCCCCGGCCTCGAACGCGGTCGTCGCGTCCTCCAGCCGGGACAGCGCCTGGTCGCGGGCCTGGCCGACGGTCTGGTTCGTCACCGAGACGTGCACGAGGATGCCGAGCAGCGCGGCGAGCGCGCAGCACATCACCGTGATGAAGAGGGCCGCCTTCACGGCGAGCGGACCGGCCCACTGGGGGAGTCCGAGTCTCATGGGGTGCTCGCCGACGGGGTGGCGGACGGGGAGAGGGAAGGCGACGCGGAGCGTGAGGGGGAGGGGCGGGGCGTCTTCTTGCCCGGCCCGGTGCGCAGCATCTCGTCGTGCGTGAGCAGCATCGCCTTCTGGTCCGCGTCCCAGGTCCACTGCAGCCGGTACTCGTACCCGGCGACCTCGGACGGCGAGCGTATGATCACCGACCGCCCGGCCAGCTCGACGCCGCTGACGGCGTCGTCCCAGGCCATCACCTGCACGAGCCGGTGCTTCTCCACGGTGTAGACGCGCACCGCGGTGGTCTTGCCCGGCATCAGCCGGAAGCCCAGCGTCAGCTCGGGGCGCCCGTCGCCGGTCAGATCCCGGTAGTACGGCCGCAGCACCGGGCACTTGCCACGCCCGGCGCCCTCGTCGCAGTCGGCCATCAGCCTGCCGGTCTCGCGGTACATCGCGTCCTTGCCGCTGTACTCGTCCCGGTGGGCGGCGATCTCCTGGCGTACGACCGCCACGGGCTGCACATCGCGGATGTCGCCCTCGGGGAGGTCGATGCCCTTCACGACCTCCCTGTTCACCTCGCCGACGACGTAGGCGGGGCTGGACGCCGGCGTCAGCTTCGGCCACAGCTTGTCCGGGCTCACCGCGACCTCGGTCGGGCCCGCGCCCTGGAGCTCCCCGGCATCACCACAGGCGGTCGCGGCCGCCAGCAGCAGGGCGACGAGCACGACGAGGCGCACGGGGCGGCTGCGGGGCACGGTTCTCCTGGGGATCGAGTGGTGGTCGGCCCATACACACTATTCGGACGGAAGTCCTTTTTGCGCACCCGGTGGGCGGACGGGCGAAACGATTACTCGGCGAGCTCCTCAAGGAGCCGGGCGGTCGACAGCCCGGCGCGGAGGTAGTCGACGAACAGCTCGTTGTGCAGGGCCCACGGAGAGCGGCGGGAGCGTATCAGCCGGATCGCCTGCTCGGCGGAGTGGCTCCGGCGCACCAAGGCGTGGGCGATGACGAGCCCCGAGCGGTTGTAGCCGTGGTAGCAGCGGACGAGGACCCTGCGGCCCCCGTCCAGCGCCTCGCACGCGGCCTCGGCCAGGCGTATCACCCCCGCGAGCTGGGTGCCGTCCAGCGGACCGTCGGGGATGGGCCACACGTGGTGCTCCACGCCGGTATCGGGCCCGTGGCCGGGCAGGCGCAGCAGAGTCTGTACGAGATCGAACTCGTCCCGTACGACGGCGAACTCCACTTGGCCCGACTGCCCCCGGAACTCGTGACCGCCCATCCACAGGCCGGGCACGATCTCGCTCCACGGGCTGTCCGGAGCCGGTACGTCGGGTTGCTTCCTGCGGGTACGCAACGGCGCCTCCCCAACACCCGTCGAGGGGGGTCTGCCCAACTCCTCTCAAAGGTAACCGGGTTCTTGCACGCGCAGCACCCCGCCTGTTCCCATGGTCAGTGGGGTGATGGTGCATGAGCGGACTGCGCGTCATACCGACCTGGCGACACGGCCAGGAGCGGCTCTACGTCTGCCTCACGGACGGGCGGAACATCGCCTGGTACGACCGTGAGGCGGCCCGGATCAACCTGCTCAGCGACGACCGCCGGGAGGATGTGCTGGAGGCGCTCGGGCCCTTCGTCACCGGCCCGGTGACGGTGGGACCGCCCCCCGTCCCCACGCCCGCCGAGCTGGCCCGGCTGACCCTGCATCCGGACGACGACCTGGCGCCCAACCGTCCCGGCGAGGCGCTCCTGGTCTCCCTCGACCGGGATCCCGGGCCCGCCCACCGACTGAGCCGTCCCGACCCCCGCCGCCGGGCGCTGGCGGCGGAGCAGACGGTCGGGGAGGCGCTGGACCGGCTGGACGGCGCGGGCTGGCACACGCTGCACTCCGTGCCGCTGCCCGGCGGCGACCGCATCCATCACCTCGTGGTCGGCCCCGGCGGGCTGTTCGCGCTGCACACTCTGCACGCCCGCAAGCAGAAGGTGACCGTCGCCGACCCGATGGTCACCCTCGGCCGCCGTGACTCCCACCCCCTGCTCCGCCGCGTCCGAGCCGACGCCGACCGTGCGTCCTACGCCCTCACCGCCGAGGTCCACCCGGTCCTCGCCCTGGTCGCCCCGTCCGACGTGACCATCGCCGGGCCGCTCCGGGAGGTCCGCGTCGTCAAGGACACGGAGGTGGCCGGGCTGGCCCGGACGGGCGGGGTGCTGAAGCCGGCGGATGTGGAGGCGCTGCATGCGATGGCTCGGGACCGGGGGGTGTGGCTTGCCGCCGGCTGAGTAGTGGGGTCGGCGTTGGAAACTCAGCCCCTCCGGCGTTTGAGGAGCGGGGGTCCAGGGGCGGAGCCCCTTGGTGGGGTCGAAGGGCGGAGCCCCTTCAAGGACGGGACGGGTAGGGGCGCGGCGGGGGCGAGGACGGCTACGGCAACGACCCCGCACCGTCCCCGTCGAGAAGCGGAGCCAAGAGGTCGCCGTACTCCTCCAGACGCGCAGCCAGATCCGGCGCGAGGATCGTCAGCCCGTCGGGAGAGCGGCAGCCCTCCACCTCCTCCCACGTGACCGGCGCGGACACGGCCGGCTCACGCCGAGCGCGCAGCGTGTACGGCGTGGCCGTCGTCTTGCGGGCAGCGTTCTGGCTCCAGTCCACGAACACCTTGCCGGGCCGCAGACTCTTCGTCATCCGGTGCAGCGCCAGCCGGGGCATGGCCTTCTCGGCCGCCACGGCGAGCTCCTTGGCGTACTCGGTGGCCCGCTCGGACGAGGCGGGATGGATCGCCGCGGCGAGATGCAGCCCTTTCGAGCCGGATGTCTTGGCATATGCCTCGATGCCGTCCGCCGCCAGCCGTTCCCGCAGCCAGAGCGCCACCTCGCAGCACTCGACGACCCCGGCGGGCGAACCGGGGTCGAGGTCGAAGACCAGCCGGTCGGCTTCACCCGGCGCCCCGATCACCCACTGGGGCGTATGGAACTCGGTGACGAGGTTGGCCGCCCACATCAGACTCGCGAGGTCCTGCACGAACACCATGCGGGCCGGCCCCTCGACACGAGGGACCTCGGCCGTGGTGACCCACTCGGGAGTGCCCGGCGGAACGTTCTTGGTGAAGAACACCTGGCCGTCCGGACCGTCTGGGTACCGCAGGAAGGACACCGGCCGATCCCGCAGATGCGGCAGCAGGGCGTCGGCCGTGGTGGCGTAGTAGTGCAGCAGCTCGCCCTTGGTGAAGCCGGTCGCCGGATACAGCACCTTCTCCAGATTGCTGAGCGCCAGCCGTCGCCCCTCCACCTCTGTGATCGGCGTCATACGATGAGAATTCCAGAAAATGTGAGGGATGTCCGGGCGATCCTGGCAAAACGATCGAAAGGGTGCTGCACGTGCGATCCATCTGGAACGGCGCCATCTCGTTCGGCCTGGTCAGCATCCCGATCAAGCTGGTGAACGCCACGGAGAACCGCTCGATCGCCTTCCGTCAGATCCACACGGAGGACGGCGGCCGTATCCGCTACCGCAAGGTCTGCGAACTGGAGGACCGCGAGGTCAGCCAGGCCGAGATCGGCAAGGGCTACGAGGATGCGGACGGCACGATCATCCCGATCACGGACGAGGACCTGTCCCACCTGCCGCTCCCGACCGCGAAGACGATCGAGATCGTGGCGTTCGTGCCGGCCGACCGCATCGACCCGCTCCAGATGGACAGCGCGTACTACCTCGCCGCGGGCGGCGCACCCGCGGCCAAGCCGTACACCCTGCTGCGGGAGGCGCTGAAGCGCAGCCAGAAGGTGGCGATCGCCAAGTACGCCCTCCGCGGCCGTGAACGCCTGGGCATGCTGCGCGTGGTCGAGGACGCCATCGCCATGCACGGACTGTTGTGGCCGGACGAGGTCCGGGCCCCGGAGGGCGTCGCGCCGGACGCGCACGTCACCGTGAACGACAAGGAGCTGGACCTCGCGGACGCCCTGATGGACACTCTCGGCGAGATCGAGCTCGACGAACTGCACGACGAGTACCGCGAGGCCCTGGAGGAGGTCGTCGCCGCGAAGGCGGCCGGCGAGGCCCCGCCTCAGACGCCCGAACCGGCGAAGTCCGGCAAGGTCCTCGACCTGATGGCGGCCCTGGAGAAGAGTGTGCGGGCGGCGAAGGAGTCGCGCGGCGAAGAGCCGGGGGAGGCGGAGGTCAGATCCCTGCCCCAGCGCAAGACGGCCCGGGCGGCCCCCAAGCAGGCGGCCGGCAAGAAGTCGACGGCCGCGGCCAAGAAGGCGGCGGCCAAGAAGACCGCGTCGTCGGCGTCGGCCAAGAAGTCGACCGCGAAGACGGCCCAGGGCGCGAAGAAGACAGCGGCCAAGTCGACCACGGCGAAGAGCACCGCCAAGAGCACCGCGAAGAAGACCGTGGCCAAGAAGACGGCGTCGCGCAAGCGCACAGCATGAAGTGGATCGCCGCGGCTGCCGCTAGGTCCGCCGCAACGTCAGCACCGCGTTGTGCCCCCCGAACCCGAACGAATTGCTGAGCACCAGGTCCCCGTCCGCCGGCAACGCCCGGGGCACCCCCCTCACCACATCCAGCCCGATCGCGTCGTCGACCTCCCCGCACCCCACGGTCGGCGGCACCACCCCGTGATGCAGCGTCAGTACGGCGGCGACGGCCTCGACCCCGCCCGCCGCCCCTTGGAGATGCCCCAGATGCCCCTTGAGTGCCGTGACCGGTACGGCCCGTTGCCCGAGTACCGCCCGCAGTGCGCCCGCCTCCGCGAGGTCGCCCTCGATCGTGGCCGTGGCATGGGCGTTCACGTGGACGACGTCCGCGACACGGCCCCCGGCATCCCGCAGGGCCCGGCGCAGGGCCAGGGCGACGCCGTTGCCGGACGGGTCGGGAGCGGCCATGTGGTGGGCGTCGGCCGACAGGCCCCAGCCCGCGGCCTCGCAGTAGATCCGCGCGCCACGCGCCCGCGCATGCTCCTCGGCCTCCAGTACGAGGACCCCGGCACCCTCGCCGTTGACGAACCCGCCCCGGTCCTTGGCGAAGGGACGCGAGGGTGAGCCGGTCGAGGGGTCACCGTCGGCCAGGGCCCGCATCGCCGCGAAGGAAGCCATGATCGCCGGGGTGACGACGGCTTCGGCGCCGCCGGCGAGAGCCACGTCGAGCTGCCCGTACCGTATGCGGTCGATCGCCTGCCCTATGGCCTCGGTCCCCGACGCGCAGGCGCTCGTCACGGTCCTCGCCTCACCCGTGATGTGCAGGTCCAGGGAGACCTGGGAGGCGGCCTGTGAGGGCACCGTCATGGGGGTCGTGAGCGGCGAGACCGCGCGCGGCCCTTTCTCCCGCAACTTCCGGTCCCCGCCCACCAGTACGGACGCGTCCCCGAGAATGGCCCCCAGGCTCACCCCGACCCGCTCCGGCTCGACCCCGCTCTCCCGCGTGCCGCCCTCGGCGAACCCCGCGTCGACCCACGCCTCCCGGGCGGCCAGCACCCCGAACTGCGCGGCCCGGTTCATCCGCCGCGCCACCGGCCGGGGCAGCAGCCGGGCGGGGTCCACGGGCACGACCCCGGCGATCCGCACGGGCAGCCCGGCGAACTCCTCCCCCTCCAACTCCCGTATCCCGTGCCGCCCGTCGAGCAGTCCCCGCCACAGCTCGCCGACTCCGACGCCCAGTGGAGTGATCGCTCCGAGGCCGGTCACGACGACCCTCCGTGGTGCCGGCGCGGGTGCGGTGGCCTCGCGTGCGACGGCCTCGCTCATCCGGGCATGCCCCCCTCAAGTCGTTGAAAGGGAAACATGCCCAGTTTTCTCACCTCTTGCACGTCGCCACTTGTACGTCCGTTCGACGCGCCGCCTCACGACAGCAGCGAGGCGATCTGCGCGATCAACTCCTCTCTGCGCGGGTTGAGATAGAAGTGGTTCCCCTCGAAGGCCCGGACGTCCAGCCTCTCGGTCGTGACGTCGGCCCACGCCGAGAGGTCCTCGACCGTGCACGCCGGATCACGGTCGCCGCCGCAGGCCGTGACCGGAACTCCCAGCCGGTGCAGACGAGCCGGGCGGTACCTCGCCAGCAGGCCGAAGTCCGCGCGCAGGGCCGGCATGATCACCGGCCGCAGCGCGGGGTGTTCGTAGACGGCGGCGCCCTCGGGGTCCAGCCGCCGGACGTGGTCCAGGATCTCGGTGTCGGTCGGGAGCGGGCGCGGCGCCTGCTCCTGCGGGGCACGAGGCCGGGTGCGGCCCGACACGATCAGGCGGGTGAGGGTGCGGCCGGGGACGTCCTCCAGTCGGCGGGCCACCTCGTACGCCACCGACGAACCCATGCTGTGGCCGAAGAAGGCCAACGGCAGCTCGTCGTCGACCTCGTGCAGCAGGGCCGTCGCGATCGCGTCCGCCAGCTCCTCCATCGTGGTCGCACACGGCTCGGACAACCGGTCCTGGCGGCCCGGGTACTGCACCGACACGACCTCGATCTCCGGTGGCGTCAGCGCGGCCCAGTCGTGGAAGAAGCCGGCCGCGCCGCCGGCATGGGGGAAGCACACCAGGCGGGTCCTCGCGCCGGGCGCGCTCACGCCCCTGAGCCATCGGGTCCGGCTGTCCGGGAGCGGGGCGGTCATGACTCCGCCTCGAACTCGGAGAGGAGGGCGTCGAGGGCGCCGTCGGCGTCGCCGTTCTGCTTCATCTGGACGATGCGGTTCGTCATGTCCTTCAGTGTGATCGGTTCGAGGAACAGCTGGATCGGCACGTCGATGCCCAGCTCGTCGCGGAGCCGTCCGGCCAGGTGGACGGCCGTCAGCGAATCACCGCCCGCCTCGAAGTACGTCTGCTCCAGATCGGCGGCGCCGTCGAGATCCAGCGCCTCGATCACCAACTCGGCCACCGTGGCGTCGAGTTCGTTCACCGGCGACGGCGACGGCG
Source organism: Streptomyces sp. NBC_00299 (assembly GCF_036173045.1). Taxonomy (GTDB): domain Bacteria; phylum Actinomycetota; class Actinomycetes; order Streptomycetales; family Streptomycetaceae; genus Streptomyces; species Streptomyces machairae. The sequence continues at coordinate 3,313,722 of NZ_CP108039.1, read as the reverse complement.
TCGGCGTCGGCGACGGTGGCGGAAGGGTGGGCGCCGCCGTCGCTGCCTCCGCCGTCGCGGGCCGCCTCAGCGTCAGCGCGCCATGGCTCTCACCCGCGAACGGATACGTCGGGAGCGACACCCGCCGTACGTCACCGTCGAGGGCCGGCCAGGTCACCTCCTCACCGCTGAGCCATGCCTCGCCCCGGGGGTCGGTCGTGGAGTCCCGGCGGCCCCCGGCCAGCGCCGTGAGCTTGTCGGCGGCCTCCCGTGCCCCGGCGGCCACGACATAGCCGCGTACGGGCATCGCGACCCGGCCCGTGCGCAAGGTGTGGGCGACATCGGCCAGGGACGGGGCGTCCGCCTCGCGCAGTCGCCTCGCCAACCGGACTGCGAGAGCGGCGAGTTGGGGCTCGGTGCGGGCCGACAGCGGCAGGACCAGCGGGCGCGCGGCCGTATCCGGCCGGGTCGGCCGCTCCGGCGCCGCCTGCACCACCACGTGCACGTTCGTGCCGCCGATCCCCACCGACGTCACACCCGCCAGCCGGGGCAGGCCCGCCCGGTCCGGCCACTCCTCCGCCTCGGTCACCAGCCGCAGTGGCGACTCCCGCAGGGCGGGGACCGGGCTGGTGACGTCCACCGTCGGGGCCAGCGTCGCGTTCTCCAGCATCAGGATCGTCTTGATGAGCGCCGCCACCCCGGCCGCCGCGTCCGCATGCCCGATGTTCGACTTCACCGAGCCGATGCCGATGCCGGTGCCGTCACCGCCGGCGAAGGCCGCGCTCGCCGCCTCCAGTTCGATCCGGTCTCCCAGCTCCGTCCCGGTCCCGTGCGCCTCCACGTACTGTGCCGCCGACGGCTCCAGCCCCGCGGCCGCCCACGCCTCCGTGATAGCGGCCGTCTGCTGGTCCACCCCCGGAGCGGTGAACCCGACCTTGCCGGAACCGTCGTTGGTGACCGCCGTCCCCCGGATCACCGCACGCACCGGGTCACCGTCGGCCAGCGCGTCCTCCAGCCGGCGCAGCACCAGCACGCCCACCCCGCTGCCCGGCACCGTGCCGGCCGCCTTCTCGTCGAAGGGGCGGCAGCGGCCGTCGGGGGAGAAGATGCCGCCCTGGTAGTGGACGTAGCCCTGCTTGCGCACACTGCCGATGGCCACGCCGCCCGCGAGCGCGGTGTCGCACTCGCCGAGGAGGAGGGCCTGTACGGCGAGATGCACCGCCGTCAGCGAGGTCGAACAGGCCGTCTGGACGTTCATGCTCGGGCCGTCCAGACCCAGGCGGTACGAGATCCACGGCGCCAGGAACTCGCGGTCGGTGAGGATACGGACCTGCAGGGCGCCGATCGACGCCGCGAGCGCCGGGTCCGTGCCGGCGGCCAGGGCGTGTTCGGTCGGGCTGCCGCCCACGTACACGCCGGTGCGGGACGGGCCCGCCGCGGCAGCGGCAGATAGTGCAGTCAGCGGGGCGTGGCCCGCGTCCTCCAGGGCGGCCCAGGCGGTCTCCAGCAGCACCCGGTGCTGCGGGTCCAGGGCCGCCGCCTCGGTGCGGCTGAAGCCGAACAGGTCCGCCTCGAAGCGGTCCGCGTCCGGGAGCCGGCCCTGTGCGGCGACGTACGCGGGGTTGCGCAGCTCCGCCGCGTCCGCGCCGTCGGCGAGCAACTCCTTCTCGCTGAAGGCGGACAGGGAGCAGACGCCGTCGCGCAGGTTGGCCCAGTAGGACTCCAGGTCCGGCGCGCCGGGGAAGCGGCCGCTCATGCCGACGACGGCCACCGCGGATTCGAGATCCTGCATCGGGACTTCCTCGGTCGTCATCGCGTCGTGCCTTTCCTGGAACGGATCTTCTGCAGGGCCGCCCGGCGGTCGCTGCCGCGCCGGGCCGCCTCCTCGCGGGGTGCGGTGTTCTCGGCCGTACTGTCGAGGTGGGCCGCAACGGCTGCCACCGTCGGATGCCGGAAGAGGTCGACCAGGGTGAGGTCCCGGTGCTCAGGGTGTTCCTGGAGCGCCGCGAGCACCGCCAGCAGCCGTACGGAATTGCCACCCAGGTCGAAGAAGTTGTCGTGCGCGCCGACCCGGTCCAGGGTCAGCACCTGCTGCCAGACCTCGGCCACCCGCAGCTCGGTCGCGGTGCCCGGCGCGGTGTACGACTCGCTCAGCGCCGGCCGCGACGACGGGGGGTCGGGGAGCCGGGACCGGTCGATCTTGCCGGAGCGGTTCAGCGGCAGCTCCGGCAGGCGTACGAAGACGTCCGGGACCATGTATCCGGGCAACCGCTCGGCCAAGTGGGCCCGCAGCACCGCGTCCGGCAGCTCCGCGGTGGTGACGAGATACGCCACCAGCCGCTGCTCGGCACCCTCCCCGCGCACCGCGGCAGCGGCGACCGTGACGTCGGCGTGGCCTGCCAGCAGAGCCTCGATCTCGCCCAGTTCGATCCGGTAGCCGCGCAGCTTCACCTGGGAGTCCCCGCGGCCGAGGTAGTGCAGCACGTCGTGCGCGTCGACCCGGCACAGGTCCCCGGTGCGGTACATCCGGCTGCCGGGCGGGCCGTACGGGTCGGCGACGAACCGTTCGGCCGTCATGCCGGGCCGGCCGATGTAGCCGCGGGCCAGGGTGGCGCCGGCGACGTAGAGCTCGCCGGTCACGCCGACCGGGACCGGGCGCAGCCGCCGGTCCAGGACGTAGGCGCGGGAGCCGGGGACGGCGTGGCCGATGACCACCGGCTCGCCCGGACGCAGGTCGGCCGTGGTGGAGTACACCGTGGCCTCGCTGGGGCCGTACGCGTTGACGATCCGGCGGCCCTCCTCGCCGAGCCGCTCGACCAGCTCTGCCGGGCACGCCTCGCCGCCGACCGCGAGCGTCCGCAGCTCGGGCAGGGCGCCCGGGGCGCGGGGCAGGGTCATCGCGGCGGACGGCGGCAGGAAGACGTACGTGATGCGGGAGTCCCTGAGCCGTTTCTGGAGCGCCTCGCCGAGCCGCTCGTCCTCCTGCGCGATGTGCAGTTCCGCGCCCGCGACCCAGGGGAAGAACAGGTCGGACACGGCCACGTCGAAGCCGAACGACACGAACTGGAGGACGCGGTCCTCGGCGGTCACCGGGAACACGGGGCGCACGTTCGTCGCGAGGTTGAGCAGCGAGCGGTGCTCGACGGCGACGCCCTTGGGGACGCCGGTGGAGCCCGAGGTGTACAGGACGTAGGCGAGGTCGCCGGGGGCGCACGACACGGGGGCCGTCTGTGCGGGGGCCGTGTCCGGGTCCGTGTCCTCGTCGACGTCGACCCGTAGTTCCGGTACGTCCGTGCCGGCCAGGCCCGTTGTCTCCGCTGCCGTCAGCAGCAGGGACGTGCCGGAGTTGGTGACCATGTAGGCCAGGCGGGCCGCCGGATGCGCCGGGTCCAGGGGGACGTACGCGGCGCCTGCGCGGAGCACCGCGAGGGCGGCAATGCCCATGTCGGCGCCCCTCGGCAGCAGCAGGCCGACTCGGTCGCCGAGGCGTACGCCCTGCTCGCGCAGGCGGGCCGCGAGGGTGTCGGCGCGGTGCAGCAGTTCGCGGTACGTCAGGCGCTGGTCGCCGCAGACGAGGGCGGTGGCCTCCGGCTGCTTGGCGGCGCGGTCCGCTATGAGGTCGGGTACCAGCTGCGCCGCAGGGGGTGGCGCGTTGTGCCGTATGGCGCCCCTTGGGGGCGTTGACGCCCCCTGGGTGAGCAGGCGGGCGCGTTCGTCCGGCGGGAGCATGTCGATGGCCGACAGGGGCGCGTCCGGACTGTCCAGCAGCCCCTCCACCAGCGTCTCGAAGCACCGCACCCACCGTCGTACCGTCTCCGCCTCGAACAGGACGCTGCGGTAGATCAGGTACGCGGCGAGATCCTCGTCCCAGCGCTCCACCTGGAGGTGGAAGTCGAACTTCGCGGTGTCCAGGGCGACATGGACGCGCTCGACCTCGGCGCCGGCCAGGCGCAGCGTCAGTTCGGTGTCGTCGTCGTAGCCGAAGACCACCTGGACGACGGGGTCGTGGCTGATCTCGCGGGCCGGGGCGACCGTGTTCACGACTGCCTCGAAGGGGGCGTCCTGGTACGGCTGCGAGTCCAGGAGGGCGGTGCGCAGGCGGTCGATCAGGGCGTGGTACGACGGGTCGCCGGACAGGTCGATCCGCAGGGCCAGGGTGTTGGTCAGCATGCCGACCAGGTCCTGGAGTTCCGGGCGGTCCCGGCCCGAGACGGGGAAGCCGATCACCAGGTCGTCGGAGCCGGACAGGCGGCTCACGAACGCGGCGTACGCGGCGAAGAACGCCATGAACGGCGTACCGCCTCGCGCCCGTGCCGTCTCGGCGATCCGCTCGCGGACCCCGGCCGGCAGCGTGAACCGTTCCGTGCCGCCCGCCGCCGAACGGACCGCACCGCGCGGCCGGTCCAGCGGCAGCGGGACCGTCTCGGCGGCGCCCCGCAGCCGCTCGGCCCAGTACGCGACCGATCCGGCGTACTCTCCGCCCGCCTGCCGATCCCGCTGCCAGGACGCGAAGTCCGGGAACTGGAGGGCCAGTTCGGGCAGGGAGTGGCCCAGCCCCTTGGTCTCGTTCTCGTAGCCGGCCGACAGCTCCCGCAGCAGCACGCCCAGCGACCAGCCGTCGCAGACCAGATGGTGGGCGACGAGCAGGATGCGGTGGCTGCCGTCGCCCACCCCGTACAGCGTGCAGCGCAGCAGCGGGCCGGTCGTCACGTCGATGGGGCGGGCGGCCTCCGCGCGCATCCGGGCGTCCACCTCGGCCACGGGGACATCGCGCTCCACGCGCGGCTCAGCCCTCCCGGCCGCCGACACGATCTGCACCGGCACCCCGTCGGTACCGGTGCGGAACACCGTGCGCAGCGACTCGTGCCGGAGGACCAGCGCGTCGAGCGCTCGGCCGAAGGCAGCCGTGTCGAAGGGCCCGTGCACGGCGAAGGCGGCCGGCACATGGTAGGTCGCGCTGCCCGGGTCCATGCGGTCCAGGACGAGCAGCCGGGCCTGCGCGTCCGAGGTCGGGAACTCGTACTCCTCCGAGATACCGGTACTGATGTCGTCAGCGTCCATCTGCCTGTGCTCCGTCCCCCGTGCGGTCCCTTGCCAGTACGTTCTCCACGACCGTGGCGATCTCGCCGACCGGCCCCGCCGTGAGCACATCGCTGTGCTCGCAGTCCAGTTCGTGCACGTCCACCCCGGCCGAGCAGGCCTGCCACGCCGCGTACTTCTCCTCGGTCGTGGCCTCCGCCGTGCGGGTGGCCGAGAAGAGGGTCACGCGGCCGTCGTACGGCGACGGCTGCCAGGCGCGGGCCAACTCGATGTACCGCTCCATGGCGGCGACCAGCGTGTCGAGACGCCCTTCGTCCAGGTCGGCGAGCAGGGCGCTGTGCGCGTGGACACGGGCGACGACCTCGGCCCGCTCCAGCGGCCCCGGCCCTGCCGCAACCCCGGGCAGCGCGTTGCGCAGCAGGCTGACCAGCGCGGCCCGCTCCACGACCGCCGGGTCCAGCGGCACGCGGGCCACCTCGGGCGGCTTCGGCATCGCGTCCAGCACGGCGACGAGCTCGACCTCCTCGCCGGCCGCGCGCAGCCGCACCGCCAGCTCGTGGGCGACGGGCCCGCCGAAGGAGCGGCCGAGCAGCAGATACGGTCCGTGCGGCCGCACCGCGCGGATGCGCGACAGGTAGTCCTCGGCCAACTCGGGGACGGTTCGGGGAAGTTGCCCGCCGCGCAGCACCGGCGTCTGCAACGCGTACACCGGCCGCCCGGGCGCGAGGTGCGGCAGCAGCGCCGCGTACGCCCAGCCGAGTCCCAGCCCCGGGTGCAGACAGAACAGCGGGGGCAGGTCGCCCTCGCGACGCAGGGTGAGCAGCGGGGCGTACGCGTCCTCCTCGTCCCGGTCCTCCGCCTGCCCTGTCGCCAGGCGGGTGGCGAGCGCGGCGGGTGTGGGTGCCTCGAACAGCGCCGCCGGTGACACCCGGGTCCCCAGCTCCGCGTGGATCCTCGCGGTCAGGCGCAGGGCGAGCAGCGAGTGCCCGCCGTGCGCGAAGAAGTCGGCGTCGGGGCCGAGCGCGTCGACGCCGAGCACCTGCGCGAACAGCGCGCACAACCGCTGCTCCCGCCCCGGCCGGGCGATCCGCATGCCACGGTCCCGCGGGCCGCCGTCCGCTTCGGGCTCGGGCAACGCGGCCCGGTCGACCTTGCCGTGCGCGGTCAGGGGCACGGTGTCCAGGCGGGACCAGGCAGACGGCAGCAGATGCGCGGGCAGCGTGCGCGCCGCGTGCTCCCGTACGAGGTCCGGGTCGCCGCCCACGACATACGCGACCAGCCTCTTGCCGCCGTCCGGCCCGGGGCGAGCGGCGACGACGGCTCGCTCCACGCCCGGGCAGCCGGCCAGGGCGGCCTCCACCTCGGCGGGCTCGATCCGGAAGCCCCGCACCTTGACCTGGTCGTCGCCGCGGCCCATGAACTCCAGGTCACCGCCCGGGAGGCGGCGCACCAGATCGCCCGTGCGGTACATCCGGGCGCCGGGCGGGCCGTACGGGTCGGCGACGAAGCGCTCGGCGGTCAGGCCGGGGCGGTTCAGGTATCCGTGGGCGAGCCCGGCGCCGGCGACGTAGAGCTCGCCGACCGTTCCCGTCGGGACCGGGCGCAGGAGGCGGTCGAGGACGTGGGCGCGGGTGTTGTCGAGGGGCCGGCCGATCGGCACGGACCCGCCGACGTCGCCGCTCACACTGTGGGCCGTGGCGAACACGGTGGTCTCGGTGGGGCCGTAGCCGTTGACGACCCGGGTGCCGGGGCAGAGTTCGCGCACCCGGCGCACCGCCTCGGGCGCGAGGACGTCCCCGCCCGCCCACACCTCACGCACACTGCCGAGCACCTCGGGCGCGATCTCCGCGACGGTGCGCAGGAGTTCGGCGGTGAGCCACACGGCCGTGACGTGCCCTTCGGGCAGCAGCCTCTTGAGCACGTCAGGGGTGACCGGGCCGGGCGGGGCGACCACCACGGTGCCGCCGTTCAGCAGGGGCACCCACATCTCGTAGGTCGCGGCGTCGAAGGTGTGCGGGCTGTGGAGGAGGACGCGCTCGTGAGCGCCGCCCGTGAAGCGGGAGTCGGCGGCGAGTTCGGCGACGGCTCGGTGCGGGGTGACGATGCCCTTGGGTTCGCCCGTCGAGCCGGACGTGTACATCACGTAGGCGGGGGATTCGGGGGGGACGGGAGCCGTCGGCGGGTGTGCGGTGGCGTCGGATTCGCGGAGGTCCAACGCCCGGACGCTGCCCGGCAGTTGTACCTCCGTGGCGATGAGCGCCACTCGCGCGTCAGCGGCCTCCACCAGCGCAGCCAACCGCCCCGCCGGAGCCCCCGGATCCAGCGGCAGACAGCACGCTCCCGCTTTCAGCACCGCCAGCTGTGCGACGACCATGGACGCGGACCGGGCCAGCGGCAGCGCCACGGTGTCGCCGGGCCGTACCCGCGCCTCCCGGAGCCGACCCGCCAGCGCGTCGGACGCCGTGTCGAGGCCGGCGTACGTCAGCACCTCACCGTCGGACTCGACGGCGGGCGCGTCGGGCGTACGGGCCACGTGCTCGGCGAAGCGCCCGGGGATGCCCAGCGCCTGGGGCGTCGTACGCAGGGGACGCGCCGGCCCCTCGGAGAGGGCGAGCACGTGTCGCTGCTCCTGCGGCGGGAGGACGTCGAGCCGGTCGGCCGGTGTCCCCTGCGCGAAGGTCAGCACCTCCGTGGCGCGCGCCAGGCGGGCGCCGATCGTGGGTGCCGGGATGCCCCGGCGGCAGCTGACCCGCAGCAGCATCCGCTCGGCCGCGACGACGGCGATCGTCACCGGGTAGTGCGTCGCGTCCCGCGTCTCGACCAGCTCGACGGCCGGGGCGGGGCCTTCGGTGCGCGGGAAGTTCTCGAACGCCAGGACCGTGTCGAAGAGTTCGCCCGCGCCCGCAGCCCGCTGCACCTCCGAGAGGCGTACATGGTGGTACGGCGCCAGCCGCAGCTGCTCGTCCTGGACGCGGGCCAGCAGCTCGTCGACACCCTCGCCGGGGCGCAGCCCGATCCGTACGGGCAGCGTGTTGATGAACGGCCCCACCATCCGCTCGACGCCGGGCAGATCGTGCGGCCGCCCGGAGACGACCGCGCCGAACACCAGGTCCTCGGCGCCGGTCATCCGGGCCAGCACCAGGGCCCAAGCGGTCTGCGCGACGGTGTTGACGGTGACGCCGGCGTTCATGGCACGTCGGGTGACGGCCGCCGTCAGCTCGGGCGTCAACTCGATGTCGACCGTGTCCTCGGGGCCGTCGGGTCCCTCGGGCGACAGCAGCGCGGGCCGCGCGAGACCGCCCAGCGCCTCGCGCCAGGCGGCCTCGGCGCCGACCTGGTCCTGACCGTTCAGCCAGACCAGGTACTGCTTGAAGGGCGCGGCGGGTGACAGGTCCCCGGCACCCGTCGTCAGCGCCTCCAGATCCTGCGCGAGCAGCGGCACCGACCAGCCGTCCAGCAGGATGTGGTGGAAGGTCAGCAGCAGATCCGCACCCTCGTCGTGCCGCACCAGCGTGGCCCGCACCAACGGCGGCCGGGCCAGATCGAAGCGGCGGTCCCGGTCCTCGGCCATGAGACGGGCAAGCTCCGCCTCCGTCTCGTCCGACGTGCGCCCGGTGCGATCGGCCTCCGTCCACGGCAGCTTCACCGCGCGCGGGATCACCTGCACCGGCCGCTCGACGTGCTCGTGCCTGAAGCACGCCCGCAGATTCGGATACCGCTCCAGCAGCCCGGCCACCCCGGCCCGCACCGCCTCGGCCGTGACACCGGGGGCGATCCGGAACCGCGCCTGCACCAGATACGGGTCAGGGCCCTCCGGATCACGCAGGGCGTGGAAGAGCAGCCCTTCCTGGGCGGGGGACAGCGGCAGTACGTCCGCGATACGGCCGCCCATCAGTCGTCCCCCTCGCTGTCCTCGTCGGCCGGCTCGAAGTCCAAGTCGTCCTCCAGCAGGGCGAGTTGATCGGAGGACAGGTCGACGAGCGGGAAGTCGGAGCTGGTGTGGCCGCCCGTGCCGGCGCGGCGGGTGTGCTCGACCAGCACCTCGATCGCCTCGCACCACAGGCGGGCCAGCTCCAGGACCTCGTCCTCGCCGAGCTCGCCGCGAGCGTAGGAGAACCCGGCGCTCAGACACAGCCGCCCGGCGCCCCGCTCCAGGACCAGCGCGTCCACTTCCACCGCATGCCCGAGCGGCAGCGCCTCCGCGGCCATGCCGAGCAGCTCGCCGTCGGCCGTGTCGCCGCCGGAGAACCGGCCCAGGTAGTTGAAACGCAGGTCGGGGACGGGCAGTGCGGCCAGCTTCGGGGCCGTGTCCGGGTTGAGGTGGCGCAGCAGACCCCAGCCGAGGCCGCCCGAGGGGACCGCCCGCAGCTGCTCCTTGATCTGCTTCAGCGCCTCACCGGCCGCGTCCTGCGCCGGCTGCCAGAAGTCCGGGCCGAGCGCGGCGCCCGCGTCCACCCGGACCGGGTACTGGGTGGTGAACCAGCCGACCGTACGGGAGATGTCGGCCGGGGTGGAGAGCGCCTCGCGGCCGTGGCCCTCCAGGTGGGCCAGCAGACCGGAGCCCGCGCCCCGACGCCGTACCGCAGCCGCGGCCAGGGCTGTCAGCAGGACGGCGTCCGGGCCGCAGTGGAAGGCCGCGGTCACCTCGGACAGGGCCGCCTCGGTGACCTCGGGCGTCAGCTCGACAGTGAGTACGGCACGGCGCCCGCCGACACCCCGGCCGCCGGCGATCCGCGCGTCCGGGCCGGTCAGCATCCGCTCCCACCAGGCCGACTCCACATCAGCAAGCTCGGGCCGCACCGCCTCCTGCGCCAGCAGCCGCGCCCAGCGCGCGAAGGACGGGCCCGTGCTCTCCGGCAGCTTCTCCCCGGCCAGCCCGGCGGCCAGTTCGGGACCCAACAGCCGCCAGGACACCCCGTCCACCGCCAGATGGTGCACCGTCAGCAGCAGCAACCCCGGCTGCCCGGCAGAAGCGTCGAGCCAGGTCGCCCGCACCATCTCGCCCTGCTCCGGGTCGAGCCGCACCGACGCCGCCAACTCCTCGGCCCGTCCCCGCGGATCGGTACCGGCGGGTACCTCGACGCGGTCGACAGCCACGCCGGGGATGTCCTCGGGAACCTCCAACTCCCCGTCCACGAGCCGCATCCGCAGCACACCGTGCCGCTCGACCAGCCCGCGCACCGCCGCCTCGACCCGCTCCGGGGTCACGTCCCGCGGCACCGGGAACACCATCGACTGCGTGAACGCCGCCGCGTCCCCGCCGCCCTGCTCACGCCACCAGCGCATGACCGGCGTGAGCGGAAAGCGCCCGGTACCGGAATCCGGGCCCGATTCCGTGCCGCGGTCCGTCACCGCCCGCGCCGTCAGCGCGAGTGCGGCAGGCGTACGGGCCGTGAAGACATCACGCGGGGTGATGCCGAGCCCCGCCCCCGAAGCGCGCCCCGCGAGCTGGATCGCCATGATGCTGTCGCCGCCGAGCCGGAAGAAGTCGTCGTCGGCACCGACCCGTTCGACGCCGAGCACCTCCTCGAACAGGGCGCACAGGGTGACTTCGCGGACCCCCTCCGGCGCCCGGCCGGCACCGCCGGGACGGGTCCCCGGCGCGGGCAGCGCAGCCCGGTCCAGCTTGCCGTTGGGCGCCAGCGGCAGCGCCTGAAGCACCACCACGTCGGCCGGCACCATGGCGGCGGGCAACCGCCCGGCGGCGTACGCCAGCAGCGCGTCCGGCGCGGGTTCGGTGCCGGACGCGCCGACGACGTACGCGACGAGCCGCGGCCTGCCCGGCCGGTCCTCGCGTACGACCGCCACGGCCTGTTCCACCGACGGGTGCCCGGTCAGGACGGCCGCGATCTCGCCCGGTTCGATGCGCTGACCCCGGATCTTCACCTGGTCGTCGGACCGGCCCAGATACTCCAGCTGCCCGTCGTCGCGCCGCCGGGCCAGGTCCCCGGTGCGGTACATGCGCGCGCCGGGCGCCCCGTACGGGTCGGCGACGAACCGCTCGGCGGTCGCCCCCGGCCGGCCCAGATAGCCGTACGCCACCCCCGGGCCCGCCAGATACAGCTCGCCGCTCACCCCGGGCGGCACCGGCCGCAGCCGCCCGTCGAGCACGTACGCGCGCGTGCCCGGCAGCGGGGCGCCGATGGGCGGGGCCGTGCCGTCACCGGTCAACGGGCCGGAGACGGTGGCGGCGACGGTGAACTCGGTGGGCCCGTAGGCGTTGTGGAACCGGCGCCCGCCGACCGCCCAGCGGGCCACCAGCTCCGGCGGGCACGCCTCCGCGCCCACGGCCAGCGACCGCAGCCGCGGGTACTCCCCGACGGGGACCGTCGCCAGCACCGACGGCGGCAGCATCGCGGCGCTGATCCGCAGCCCGGTCAGCACATCCGCCAGCCCTTGCCCGGCGAGCGGCCCCTCGGACGGCACGACCAGCGTCCCGCCCGAGCCGAATGCCATGCACATCTCGGCCACGGAGATGTCGAACGCGGGCGACCCGAGCTGCAGGACCCTGCTTCCCGGGGTCAGCGCCAGCGAGTCCACGAGTCCTTGAGCGAGGGCGGCCAGCCCGGTGTGGGGGACGACGACGCCCTTGGGACGCCCAGTGGACCCGGAGGTGTGTATGACGTAGGCGGGCGTCGAAGGCTCCAACTCCCGTACATCAGACGGTTGTTCGTCGTAGGCACGCTCGTCGAGCGCGATCGTGGGGACGTCCGTCTCCGGCAGCACCCCGGGCTCCCCGACGACCACCAGCACCGGCGCCGCGTCCGCCAGCGCCAGCCGGATGCGCTCCGGCGGATAGTCCGGGTCGAGAGGGAGGTACGCGGCACCCGTGCGCTGCACCGCCAGCAGCGCCGGGACCAGGGCGGCCGTACGGCCCAGGGCGACGGCGACGACACGGCCGGGACGGGCGCCGTGCCGGGCGAGGTGTGCCGTCAGCCGGTGCACACGGTCGGTCAGTTCGGCGTACGTCAGCCGCAGGCCCTCGGCCTCAAGCGCGGGCGCGTCCGGCGTACGGACTGCCTGCCGTGCCACCAGGTCGGGCAGCGACGCCGGCTCGGGTGCGTCAGGGCCGACGCCGAGCTCCAGCAGCCGCGTCCGGTCGGCCTCCGGCACCAGCCCGACCTCCGCGAGCGGCACCTCGGGGTCGGCGGTGAAGCGGCGCAGCAGCTCCAGGTAGGCGTCCGTCCAGTGTCGTACGGTGTCGGCGCCGAAGAGGGCCGTACGGATCTCGAAACTGCCGTCCATCGCGCCGTCGTCGGCGTCCCGGACGATGCCCACGAGGTCGTGCTCGCCGCCGGTGTGAATGCGCTCGGGCTCGCTGAACTCCCGCAGCGCGGCCACGCTCCGCTGCTGGGTGAGGTGCATGAACACCCACTGGAACAGCGGGGAGCGCCCGGCGCTGCGGTCGGGGGCGACCGTCGAGACGATCCGGCCCACGGGCACGTCGGCGTTGGCCATCAGCTCGGGGAAGTCCGTGGCGAACCGGGACAGCACGTCGGCGAAGGAGTCCCCGGGCCGGATCCGCCAGCGGGTCGGGATGGCGTTCATGACGTACCCGATGACCCGCTCCAGGCCCTTGGCGGCACGGTTGGCGGTCGGGGTGCCGAGCACCATGTCGTCGGCGCCGGTGAGGCGGTGCGCGAGGACCGCGAAGGCCGCCATCAGGACGACGTAGACCGAGGCGCCGCGTTCCCGGGCCAGGGCCCGGATCGCCTGGGCGGTCGGGGCGTCGACGCGGAAGGGGATCTGCGCGATGTCGTCGCCGGTGGCGTTGCGGCTGCCCGGCACGGTGAGCGGCCCGGGCGGCTCGGCCAGGTAGCGGCGCCAGAAGTCCAGCCGCGCCGCGAAGACGCCGGCCTCCTCCAGCTCGCCCTGCCAGGAGGCGAAGTCGGCGTACTGGACGAGGGGACGGGACGTGGTGGTGCCACTGCCGTTGCCGGTGGCGTGGTGGGCCTCGGCGAACTCGGCCTGGAGCACGTCGAAGGACCACCAGTCGGCGATGACGTGGTGCAGGCCCAGCATCAGCGTGGTCCGCCGCTCGTCGACGGTGACGAGGCGGGCCCGCATCAGGGGGCCGCCGGCCAGGTCGAAGGAGCGGCGCCGGAAGGTCTCGAAGGCCTCCGCGATGGTGGTGCCGGTGCCGCGCAGGTCCTCCCGCTCCAGCACGAAGCGGTCCTCGGGCGGGAAGGTGACGTACAGGGCGCCCGGCTCGCCGCCGATGCGCGCCCGCAGGATGTCGTGCTGGGACCGGACCAGGGTGAGCGCGGTCTCCAGCCGGTCCGGGTCGACCGGCTCGACGGTCTCGTCGAAGTGGTAGGCGCTGCACAGGTTCAGCGCCGGAGTGCCGGGATACAGCGACTCGTACACCCACAGGTCCTCCTGCGCGGGACTGAGCCGCACCGGACCGTCCCCGTCCCGACGCGGCACGACCGCCGGGATCAGGCCCAACTGCCCGGACTCCACGAGCCGGCGCATCAGCCGGACGCGCTGCTCACCGCTGAGCGCGCCGAACCGCTCGGCCATCGAGGCACCGGTCGCCCTGGCCGCCCCCGTTGTCCCCGTCACGCCACGTCCTCCCGGAGCCTTGCGAAATCCCCTGTCACGCCACGTCCTGGCGCAGTTCGGCCAGCCGGTGCAGCCCGGCCAGCACCTCGTCGCGGCCGAGGCCGAAGTCCACGAAGCAGGCGACCTCGTCGCAGCCCAGCTCGCGCAGATCGGCGAGCATCTTCCGGCAGGTCGCGGCGGAGCCGAGCAGGCTGCCCCAGGTCAGATAGCGGTGGAAGGCGAACTCGGCCAGCAGCGCGGTCTGTTCCTCGGTGAGCTCCGACGTCGCCTTGTCGGCCGTGCGGTTGGCGGTCGTCTGCCGGATGTACGACTCCAGATACCGCTTCAGCGGTACGGCGGCCAGCCGCCGCGCCTCCTCGTCGTCCGCGCCGACGAAGGTGTGCGCCATCAGCGTCACCCGGCCGTGCGCGTCGGTGCCGCCCTGGTCGGGGGCGGCGGCGCAGGCGGCGCGATAGCGGGCGATCTTCTCGGCCAGCTCGTCCCGGCTCTGCCCGACGGTCGCCCCGAGCACCCCGGTGCGCAGGTTTCCTGCGGCCTCCCAGGTCGCCGGGTTGCCGGAGCTGGTCAGCCACAGGGGCAGGGTGTTCTGCACGGGCCGGGGCTGCGGCAGGACGGCCACCGAGGTGCCGGTGCCGTCGGTGAACTCGGCCGCCTCGCCGGCCCACAGCCGCCGCAGCAGCGGGATGTCCCGGAGGGTCTGCTCGCGCCGGCCCTCGTAGTGGTCCGGGGCCAGCACGAAGTCGGTCGAGTGCCAGCCCGTGGCCGCGGACAGCCCGATCCGGCCGTGCGAGAGGTTGTCGACGACCGCCCAGTCCTCCGCGATCCGCAGCGGATGGTGCAGCGGCAGGATCACGCTGCCCGCCCGGATGTTGATCCGCTCGGTGGCAACCGCCAGCGCCGCGCTGAGCACAGGCGGGCTCGGGAACACCTGGCCCACCTGCTGGAAGTGCCGCTCGGGCGTCCAGATGGCGTGGAAGCCGAGCCGGTCCGCGGTGCGGGCCACGGTGAGGATGTCGTCGTAGGCCTCGCTGTGCCGCGGTGCACCGTCGGCCGCGAGGTCGTCGGCGGGTGTGTCGGCGCCGAAGAACATCACGCTCAGGTCCATGGCACCTCCTTCTGACTCGGGTCGTCGGTACGGCCTGTACCGGGGACGTCGGTACGGCTGCCGCGGCCCGGCTGCCGGGGAATGCGGCGTCGGCGCGGGATGGGCGCCGGGGCGGCGGGCGCCTCGGCCGGTGCCCGCTCCAGCTCGGCGGCGAGGGCGGCGACCGTGGGCGAGGTGAACAGCTGGGCTGCCGTCACCGTGCGTCCGGCGCCCGTGAGGCGGGCCGCGACCCGAACCGCACGCAGGGAGTTGCCGCCGAGCCGGAAGAAGTCGTCATGCGGGCCGATGTGCTCCACCCCGAGGACGTCGGACCAGACGGCCGTGATCTCCCGGTGCAGGGCGGAGTCCGCCGGATCGCCGGCCGTGGGTGTGGGGGAGAGGACCGCGTCCCGCGCTGCGTCGGCCCGCCGGGGCGGCTCCGGCAGCGGCAGCCGGGACAGCGGTACGTCCGGCTCGGCGGCCGTCGCGCGCAGCGCCTCGACGACCGCGTCCGCCAGCCACTCGACGAACTCCGCTTCCAGACACGAGGTCCGGTACTCGAAGACCAGCGTCATACCGTCCGGCGCGCCCGACGGACCGTGGTCGTCGGTGACGTCGACCAGCAGCTCGAACCGTGCCGTGCCGGTGCGCAGCGGCTCCACGCCGGACTCGGCGCCGGGCAGGTCCACCTCGGCCCGGACGTTGTTCTGCAACGCCAGCACGACCTCGGTGAACGGCTGCCGCCCCGGGGGCCGTACGGGGTTGAGCGCTCCCACGACCTCCTCGAACGGCACGTCCTGATGGGCGAACGCGTCCAGCGCCGTCTCCCGGGTACGCGAGAGCAGCTGCCGGGCCGTGGGGTCGCCGGACGCGTCGTTGCGCAGCACCAGCATGTTGACGAAGAACCCGACGACGTCGTCGACCGTGCCGTCGTGCCCCCGCCCGGCGGTGGGCGAGCCGACCGCCAGATCCTCACCGGCCCCCGCACGCACCAGCACGGCCGCGAGGGCGGCGTGCAACGCCATGAAGAGCGTGGCGCCCTCCGCCCGGGCCCCGTCGACGATCAGCGCGTGCGCTCGGGCGTCCAGCCGCCGTACGACCGTGGCGGCGTCCCGACCCGGCACGGCGGGCCTTCCGGAGCGCCGCGGGAGCAGGGGGCCACCGTTCGGGAGGCCGGCCAAGGTCTTGCGCCAGAAGCCGAGCTGGGCCGCGGCGAGCGATCCCGGATCGTCCGCCGCGCCCAGCCGCTCCTGCTGCCGGCGGGCGTAGTCGGCGTACGGCACCGGCAGCGGCGCGAGCTCCGGTGCGGCGCCGGAGACCCGGGCGGCGTAGGCCCGCGACAGGTCCCGGAAGAGCGGGGGCAGGGACCAGCCGTCGCCCGCGATGTGGTGCAGCACGAGCAGTAGCGCGTGCTCTCCCGGCCGGTCCTGGATGCCGAACAGCACGGCGTGCAGGGGTAGTTCGGCGGTGAGGTCGAACCGGTGCCGGGCGGCTTCGGCGACGGCCTTGTCCAACTCGCCAGATGTCACGTCGACTTGCCGAAGCCGAGGCAGGGCCTCGGCGCCGGCCCGTATCCGCTGGCGCGGCTCACCGTCGCGCTCCTCGAAGACCGTACGCAGCGCCGTCTGCCGGGCGGCCACGTCCCCGAGGGCGGCCCGAAAAGCCTTGGGGTCGACCTCGCCGCGCAGCCGCACCAGCACCGGAAGCGTGTAGGCGTTACCCGCGTCGACCTGGTCGAGGAACCACAGGCGGCGCTGGGCGTACGACAGACGCAGCGCATGCCCCTCCGGGGCAACTACGGCGTCCTCGTCCCGCCCTGCCTTCTCGTCCCGCCCTGCCTTCTCCTGGCCGGCCTTCTCCACATACGGCACCAGCGCCGCCGGTGTCCGGCACTCGAACAGCGTCCGTAGGCCGACCTGGGCGCCCAGCGTCAGCTGGAGCCGCCCCAGCAGCCGCGCCACCGTCAGCGAGGTGCCCCCGAGCGCGAAGAAGTCGTCCTCCGGACCGACCGACGCCACCCCCAGCACCTCGGAGAACAGCGCGCACAGCGCCTCCTCGACCGGGCCGGACGGCTGCCGTGCCGACGCCGACGCGAGGGAACCGGTGACCGGGCCGGGCTCCGGCAGAGCGGCGCGGTCCAGCTTGCCGTTGGGAGTGAGGGGCAGGGCGTCGAGGAGCACGAAGGCGGCCGGGACCAGGTAGTCGGCCAGTACGCGGGCCGCGTGGTCCCGCAGGTCCTCTTCCAGCAGCCGGTGTTGATGTCCCTCACGCGGGACGACGTACGCGATCAGCCGCTTGTCACCGGTGGCGTCGGGACGGGCGACCACGGCGGCCCGGACGACACCCGGATGGCGGGCCAGCACCGTCTCCACCTCGCCGGGCTCCACTCGGAACCCGCGGATCTTCACCTGCGCGTCGGCACGCCCCAGATACTCCAGCACCCCGTCCGCCCGGCGCCGCACCAGGTCACCGGTGCGGTACATCCGGCCACCGGCGGGCCCGTACGGGTCGGCCACGAACCGCTCGGCGGTCAGCTCGGGACGGCCGCAGTAGCCGAGGGCGACGCCCGCCCCGGCCGCGTACAGCTCACCCGTCTCACCGTCCGCGACGGGCCGCAGCCGCTCGTCGAGCACCCGGAGCCGTTTCCCGGCCAGCGGACGCCCGATCGGCACCGGGCTGCCGTCCCGCACCTCCTCGGCGGTGACCGGATGGACGGTCAGGAAGACCATTCCCTCGACCGGGCCGTAGCCGTTGCTCAGCCGCAGCGCGGGGTAGCGCTCCAGGGCGCGGGCCGCGTGCGCGGGCGACAACGGCTCGCCTCCGACGATCAGTTCGCGCAGGCCGGCGAGCGCCCGCGGGTACTCGTCGACGATCACGTGGAAGAGGGAGGCGGAGAGATACAGGGAGGTGACGGCGTGCCGCTCGACCAGGCCGGCCGTCAGCACCGGGTCGGGGCGCTGTCCGGGGTGCAGTACGCACAGTCCGCCGTTCAGCAGCGGACCCCACAGCTCCATCGCGAACGCGTCCCAGGACACCGGGGAGCACTGCAGCCACACCGCGCCGGGCCCGAACGACGCGAAGTCCTGCCCGGTCAGCGTCCCGGTGATCGCGGCATGCGAGGCGACGATGCCCTTCGGGCGGCCGGTGGAGCCGGAGGTGAACATCACGCAGGCCGGGTCCCGCGGCCGAACCTCCACGGTGCCGCGCCGCAGTGGCTCGGCCCCTTCCGCGTCCTCCACGGCCACCGACTCGACTGCGGATAAAGGCTGTGGGGAACCGCGCCGGGACACGACCGCCGCGACGCCCGCGTCCGCCGCCATCCCGCGCAGCCGTTCCGCCGGGAAGTCCGGGTCGAGCATCGCGTAGCCGGCACCGGCCTTGAGCGTGCCGAGCAGTGCCACCACCATCTCGGCGGACCGGTCCAGGTACACGCCGACCAGGGCCCCCGGCCGTACGCCGTGCCGCCGCAGCAGCCCGGCCAACCGGTCGGCCCGCGCGTCGAGTTCGCCGTAGCTCAGCCGCTCGTCGCCGGACACCAGCGCGGTCGCCGCCGGGGTCCGCCGGGCCCGTTCCTCGAAGAGTTCATGCACGCCGTGCAACGCCCCCGTTGTCTCCGTCTCAGGCATCGGAGGCCGTGCGAGCGGGACATATGTCCGTCCAGCGGTCCTCGACGTAGGCGAGGCAGTCCGCGCGGCTGCTCGCGGTCAGGGCCACGTCCCACCCGTCCGGCACGGTGATCCCGTCGGGCCAGAGCGAGAACTGGCCCTCGGTGTTGGTGAGTACGTGGTAGGTGCCGTTCTCGTCCTCGAACGGATTGGTGGTCATGGTCAGCCCTCCACGAATTCCTTGCGCCCCGGGTTCTCGGGGTGATCGGGGTTCTCCGTGCCCTCGGGGTCGCCGGGGCGCCCGGAGCTGTCGGTGGCACCGATGCCGGTGGCATCGATGTCGGTGGCTTCGCTGCCGGTGTCTTCGGGGGAGCCGTCGCTGACATCGGGCAGCAGCGTGTCGATCTCCCGCACCGTGCGCCGCGTCATGCTCAGCACCCCGACGGCGATGCCGCACAGGCCGGCGATGAGCAGCATCGCGGCCATACCGCTGCCCGGCCCGTCGCCCACGAGCGGCCCCAGCACCACGAAGATCCCGGTACCGGCCGCGGCCTGCGGTTCGAAGACCTCGTCGGCGAGCGGCCCGGAGACGGCGGTTGCCAGCGGGACGGAGAGCTGCGACAGGAACATCACAGCGCCGAAGACCCGGCCGTGCCACTCCTGAGGCACCTTGGTCTGCACGATCGCCTGCATCACGCCGTTGATCATCGGCATCAGCGCCGCGCCCACGAGAATGGCCGCGCACCAGCCGACCACGCCCCCCACGAGTGCCATCGCCACCTGGGCGGACAGGCACATCCCGATGATCCCGAGCAGCATGCCCCGGGCCCGGTTCTTCGGCCCGCTCCACGCCGCCATCAGCAGCCCGCCCGCGACCCCGCCGACGCCGATCGCGGTGTTGACGCTCGCCAGCGCCGCGGTCTCACCGCCGGACCGGGCCAGAACCATGGGCTGTACGGCGGCGAAGCCGAAGACCATGACCAGGTTGACCACGCAGAAGGCGAGCATCAGATCGCGCAGGCTCGGATACCGGAAGAGGAACCGCATCCCCTCCATGGCCTCGGCGGTGAGCTTCTTGCGCGGCCCACCCGCCGGCTTGATCGCGGGACCGGTGTCCCCCCGCATCCTTACGACCCGGATGGCGACCAACGCGAGAGCGAAGCTCACCAGGTCGGCGACGAGGATGAAACCGAGCCCGGAGAACGCCACCAGCAGCCCGCCCAGAGCGGGACCGCCGACGTCCGCCGTGCTCTTGGCGCTGGCCAGCAGACTGTTGGCCCGTTGCAGCTGGGCCTTGTCCACGAGCAGCGGCACCGAGGCGCCCAACGCCGGGAACTGGAAGGCGGCAGCCGAACCGAGCAGCATGACGGCGGCGTAGACCTCCCAGGTGTGCAGCCCGCCGGTGAAGTGCAGGACGCCGAGCAGCGCCACGATCAACAGCCCTCCGCCGTCGGCCACTTGCAGCGCCGTGCGTCGCTTGACCCGGTCGACGAAGGCTCCGGCGAGCGGGCTCAGCAGCACCTGGGGGAGAAGGGCACACAGCGACAGCGTGGTCAGGGCCGTCGCGCGGCCGGTGGCCGACCAGGTCTCGAAGACGAAGGCGAAACGCAGGACGGAATTACCGACCAGGGATATCGCCTGCCCGCTCCAGACGAGCATGAAGGGGCCCATGCCGGCGAACCGGCCCGGCCTTCCCCCGTCCTGCGCGGTGTCGTCGAGCGAGCGCGCCGAATCGGCCACGTGCGTACCCCCGTCGAATGTGGCTTCCGACCGAGAACCCTAGTTCGAAGTGGCGCGCAGCACAGCCCCGATCATGAAAGGCGTCCGAGAAGCCCTCACGGATGCACCTCGATGGCTGTGAGAGTCCGCTCCATCTGGCGTCGAACTGAGGTTCCTCGTATGCATCTACGAATCTTTGACGACACAACGACATCCGGGACGAGAGACGCCATCTCGGGACAATTCCGTTGCCTCTCGGCGGGGTTGCCCGGGTTGCGTTGCGTTCCCGTCCCCGGTTTACCGTGGGCGTCCGCTCGCCGAGGGGGTCATTTCCCCGGCGGTTGACCGATGGACTGGCCCCACCAACTTCCCCCTCCCTAGGATGTGTTGTCGGCGAGGTGATCTCCTCGGCCGGCCCTGTGACTGGGGGAAACGATGGAGCCTGGAAAGCAGCTGTCCACGTCGATCGATGCCACGATCCCGACAGCCGCGCGCATGTACGACTACTACCTCGGCGGCAAGGACAACTACGCCTCCGACCGAGCCGCCTGCGAGGAGCTGGACAAGGTCGTCCCCAGTACCCGCGCCCTCGCCCTGAACAACCGCCGCTTCCTGCAGCGCGTGGTCAGGACACTGGCCGAGGACCACGGCATCCGGCAGTTCCTCGACCACGGCTCAGGCCTGCCCACCCAGAACAACGTCCACCAGGTCGCCCAGTCCATCGACCCGTCCTCGCGCGTGGTCTATGTCGACAACGACCCGATGGTCCTGGTCCACGGCCGCGCCCTGCTGGACCAGAACGACAACACGGCCGTCATCCACGCCGACATGCGCGAGACCGACGCGATCTTCTCCCACCCCGACACCGAGCGCCTGATCGACTTCTCGCAGCCGGTGGCGGTGCTGTTCAACTCGGTCTTCCACTGCATCCCCGACAGCGACACCGACGGCCCCCTCGCCGTGGCCCGCCGGGTGCGCGAGCACCTCGCGCCCGGCAGCTTCATGCTGATGTGCCAGCTGGTCAGCGAGGACCCCAAGGTCCGCGAGTTCGTCACCGACTTCATGGGCCAGGCGACCCAGGGGCACTGGGGCCGAGTGCGCGAGGAGAAGGACGTCGCGGCGTACTTCGAGGGTCTGGAGATCCTCGAACCCGGCCTGGTCGAGGTCTCCACCTGGCGCCCCGACACCGAGGTGGCGCCGCGCCAACTCACCCAGGAGTGGATCGAGTTCGGCGGCGTGGGCCGACTGCCGTAACGAAGCTTCGCGCCCCGGGGCGCAGCGCCTCACCGGGCGCAGCGCCCTTTCAGGTGCAGTGCCTTACGGGGCAGGGGAGTACCGGGCCTTCGTCTCGCGCAGCCGCTCCAGGGACTCGCGCGGGTTGAGAGCCTCGTCGCCGAGGCGGTCCAGGGCGATCCGGTACTCCTCCGTCTCGTCCTGGTCCTCCAGGAAGGCGGCGCTCTTGATGTGCTCCAGATAGACGATGTCGGCCAGATCGACGCCGCCGAAGCGCAGATAGGTGACGGGAATGGCCGGCGCCGACGCGTTGGTCACGTCCAAGGGCACGATCTGCAGGGTCACATGGGGGAGCTGCGCCATCTCCTCCAGGTACTCGAGCTGCTCGCGCATCACCTCGCGGCTGCCCAGCATCCGCAGCAGCACCGACTCGTCGACGATCGCCCACAGCTGAGGCGGGTCCACGCGGCGCACCAGCTCCCGCCGACGCATCCGCAGCTCCACGCGCCGCTGCACCTCACGGCCGGGCGCCGACGGCAGCCCGCGCTCCACCACGGCACGCGCGTACGCCTCGGTCTGCAACAGGCCGGGCACGTACTGGATCTCGAAGGTACGGATGGCCGTCGCGGCCTCCTGCAGCCCCACCAGCCGGTCGAACCACTCGGGCATCAGCCGCTTGTCATAGCGCTGCCACCACCCCGGCTCACCGGCACGCTTCAGCAACTGCAGCAGCACCGAGGCCTCGTAGTCCTCGGACCCGTACTCCTTCAGCAGCAGGCGGACATCGGCCTCCGTGGGCGGCCGGCGCCCCTTGCCCGCCTCGATGCGCGACAACTTCGCCGGACTGAAACCCACGGCACGCGCCGCCTGGTCCTGGGACAGGCCCGCGTCCTCGCGGAAACCCGCCAGCTGGACGCCGACCAGCATTTTCAGCAGGGTCGGCGCGGGTTCGGTCCGGCTCAGGTAGGGCTCGAGGCGGGAGATGCGAGGTGACTCGGCGGACATCCTGACTCCCCGTAGACCGGCATACGACAGACCGCATTATCGCATCCCGCCGCCCCGTGCCGCCGGAACCGCAGCAATTAGAAGGCTCAACTTCCGCTTCCCGGCGGCGCTTCGCCTCCCGTCCGGTCCTCCGTCCAACCCACCGGTCCTCCGTTCAGGATCAAACGAGGTGGTCGAACTCTCCCTCCTTGGCACCCGCCAGGAACGCGGTGATCTCGGCCGGCGTGTACACCAGGGCAGGTCCGTCGGGGTCACGGGAGTTGCGCATCGCGATGCTGCCGTCGCCCAGGCCGGCCACCTCGACGCAGTTGCCCTCGGCATTGCTGTGCCGGCTCTTGATCCAGCGGACGCCCAACGAGCTGGCCCGTACGCCGTTCTGTGCTGTTGGCACTGCACTCTCCTTGCTCACGTTCGGCCACGCGCACGCCCTCGGCGCCCCGCCGGGCCCGGACCGCACCACGTGCTCTGCGCAGACACCTTCCCGCAATTTCCCGTGAAATTGCACGGAGGCGCCGTCGGCGTGGATAATAGTCCGTGGCGTCAACGGCAGTGCGGACGCCCTGTCCTGACCGTGTATCAGGGAGACGTCGTGTCCTTACCTGCGTACGAAGGGCTCCAACTGCGCGGCAGCGCTGCGCCCCATGCGGGGCTGACGGTGACGCCGGAAGCACCCCGCGGCACCTCGGGCCCCCGCCGGCTCGCTGGCCCCGAAGCCCCGCGCACCTCGCCTCGTTCCGCCGCCCTGCGTCTGGTCGGTGCCGAACAGAGCTGCGGCCGAGCCCGCGACTTCGTCCGTCGCACGCTCGACGACTGGGCACTGGACCACTGCAGCGCCGACGCCCTCACGGTGGTCACCGAACTGCTGGCCAACGCCGTACTGCACGCCGTGTCGCCCTCGTCGCCCGACGCGACCGCCTCGCGCCCCGAGGCCGAGATCTGGCTGAGGCTCAGCCTCCGGCGCCCGGCCCACCTCGTCTGCGCCGTCGTCGACCCGAGCGACAACCCGCCTGTCTACCCGCACACCAGTGACCCCTTCGACGAGCACGGCCGGGGACTGCGCATCATCGACGCCCTCTCCGAACACTGGGGTTGGACGAGACGCCAGCCGGCGGGCAAGACGGTCTGGGCGATGCTGCCGACGGCAAGGCAGACCTGACCCTCCCGGGCCCCGCTGCAGTGCATCCGCAAATGTGTGAGTGCGGACACTTATTGAGGCAAGTGCCCGAATAGACGACGATAATTGCCGCCATGGTGCCGCCACGGTGTCACCATGTGCCGCCGTATTTCTGCTGCCGCATTGGCGCAATGTGGGCGCCCCATTGGCCATGTCTTGGGGACGACACGGCCGGTGGTGTAACACGGTCGCGTTCGTATGACGCAGAACCAGGCAGAAGCAGCTCATCCTCGACGTCCGATTTCCGATTTCGGCTTCGCGGGATGTCCTGCTCCCTCCGCCCGGCACCCCCGTCAGAACGGATTTCCCGTGAACACCGACCCGATCCCCGGCTACCAGCCCTACGACCAGCCGCCACCCCCCGAGCGCTCCCAGCGCAACCCGGACACCGCACGCAGAGCGGCCCTGACCATCTGCACGATCGCCGACATCGCGGCTGGTCTCCTCGGCCTGTGGATCGTGCTGTACCTGCTCGACGCGAACCAAGGGAACACGTTCGTGGAATTCGTCCATGGATCAGCGGACTGGCTGTCCGGATGGGCACAGGGCATTTTCACGATGGACACAGAGGGGCTCCGAGTCCTCCTCAATTACGGCCTCCCGGCCGTCCTCTATCTGCTCCTCGGGCACGGAATTGCCGCCCGACTCAACAGGGCCTGACGGCATTACCCAGCGAAGGACCAGCTTTATGGCACCCACTCCCCGCACTCCCACCGGAAGCGAGCACCTGCCGATCTATGAAGATCTGGTGCGCGAACGCGGAGACGCCGTGACGGAAGCGCAAATAGCAGCCGCACACACCCAGCACCAGGCAGCGGAACTGCTGACCACGGGGGAGGCCGCCCACGGAGGCCAGCCGACGGGGCACCATCACCAGTCGCACTTCGGCTGAGCACGCAGCCCCCGTGAGCCCGTTCAGCACCGGGGCCGCCGGCGACCACTCGCCGGCGCCACCGGGCCAACGGAGGCCACGGGCCCAAAATGACGAAGAGCGGAACCCATCAAGCCTGGGTCCCGCTCTCTCGCATCGGCATTCGCCCCGGTCAGCGGTTGATCTCTACTGACCTTCGGCGAGTGCCCCCGGCAGGATTCGAACCTGCGCACACGGCTCCGGAGGCCGTTGCTCTATCCCCTGAGCTACGGGGGCGTGTCGGGCGCCTTGCTTGGCGGCGACGGGTAGAACCCTACCAGCTTCGGTGGGGTGTTCATGAACGGGTTTCCGGGGTCGTGGCACCGGGTGTGACCTGGGATGGCTCGCTCGCAGGGGGTGGAAGTGGGGAAAACCCGGACGCGGTGGCCGGTCCGGACCTACTCTCGAGTTGTGCCAGGCGCGTCGGGCCGGGTGCTTGTTGTGGACGACAACAAGGTCATCCGGCAGCTGATCAGGGTCAATCTCGAGCTGGAGGGGCTTGAGGTGGTGACCGCGGCCGATGGTGCCGAGTGTCTGGAAGTCGTTCATCAGGTACGGCCCGATGTGGTCACCCTGGATGTCGTCATGCCACGGCTCGACGGGCTGCGGACTGCCGCTCGGCTGCGATCCGATCCCCGTACGCGTGATCTTCCCCTCGCCATCATCAGCGCCTGTACGCAGTACGAGGTCGATTCCGGCCTCGGTGTCGGAGTCGACGCCTTCCTCGCCAAGCCGTTTGAGCCGGCTGAACTCGTCAGCCTCGTAGGCAGGTTGATCGAGGTGAGGAGGAGCGCAGAACGGACCCGGGAAGGCGTCGGGGAACGCGACGGCGAGGGCGCGGACAGCAGCGCAGACACCGCCGTGTTCGGAGGCGTACTCGGGGCAGCCGGCGAGGCCGCCGGACGCACCGGAAGCTGACGCCGCCGGGCGTTCCGGATGGGCGCCTCAGGACCTTCGGAAGCTGACGCCCCGGGTGTTTCGGCCGGATGCCCCAGGCAGCGGAAGATTGCACGCCGGGACGTAACGCGCCGATACCCCAGGGCACACCGGAGCTGATGCCGCTGAGCGCAAAGTCGGTCCGACACCCCGGCCGCACCCGCGAGGAAGCCCCCCGGCGTGTCCTTTGAACCCGCACCCCGGGAGACCGGACTCGCACCCCAACCACCCTGGGCGCACCGGAGCCTGACGCCGCCGGCCGTTCTGGACGACACCCCGGCCGTACCGGAAGCCGAAGCCGCCAGGCATTCCGATCCGGCACAACAGGGCGAACGCCCCGGCACCTGGGCGGACCAGCCGCCCCGCCCGGGCGGACCCCACTCAACCCCGGGGGACCAGCCGCCCCCCGGGCGACCCCACTCACCCCCGGCCGAGCTGACACCCCGGCCCTACCGGACCCGCCCCCGGGCCGACCGAATGCCCCCGGGCGCACCCGCCCCGGCCCTACCGGACGCCCCGGGGCGACGCACCCGCCCCACCCCCGGACAACCAGACGCACCCCCAGGCGTACCCGCCCGGGTAACCCACCGGCACCCGCCCCCACTCCACCAGGCACCCGCCCCCACCCCCGTCCAAATCCCGGACCCTCCCCAAACCCGTTCGCATACCCACCCCCCTCCTCCCATACGCTTGTCCCGTGACCCCCGTCGAGCTCTCCCGTACCGTGCTGCGCGCGGTGCGTCGTGCTGTCGATGACGGGGTGCTGTGCGTTGCCGTGCCCGAGCGGGTCGTGGTGACCGCCCCTGGGCCCGGGGGGTGTGGCGACTACGCCACCAACGTCGCGCTGCAGCTCGCGCGCCCGGCCGGACGGCCGTCGGTGGATGTCGCCGAGATCCTGCAGGCACGCCTGCTCAGCACCGACGGCATCAGAGATGTCGTCGTCACCGGGCCCGGGTTTCTCAACATCAGCCTCGGCGACACCGCCACCACCGCCCTCGTCGAGGAGATCCTGCGGCGCGGCACCCGGTACGGGTACGCCAACGGCCCCTCCGCGGACTTCATCCCGCTGAGCTGTCCCCATGAGGTACGGGCCGTCGTGGTGATGGACGCCCTCGGTCGGATCCTGCGATCCCAGGGGGCCGCCGTCCGCACCCGGTGCGAGGCCCCCCTCGACCCTCGCTGGGTCGACATCCTGGGCGTAGGCGGCGTATGCGGCGTAGGCGGCGACGCGGACGGGGCGCAGGACTCGGTTTCCCCGCCCGAATTCGTCGTGCGGCCGGTGCCCGCCCCCGCCGGCACCGCCCCCCTCCAGCTCGGCCGCGACGCCGCCCGCTGGGCCCTGCTTCATCCCGCCGGTCATGACCGGCCCCGTATCACCGACGAGCACCTCGTCCAGCGTGAGAGCAACCCTCTCTTCCGCGTCCGGTACGCCCACGCCCGCACCCGGGCTCTCAGCCGTAACGCCGCCGACCTGGGGTTCGACGCCGAACCCGGGGACGTACGGCACGACGTCGCCGCCCTGCTCGCGGATCACCCCCGCGTCCTGGCCCAGGCGGCAGCCCACCGCGCCCCCGACCGTCTCGCCCGGCACCTCGTCACCGTCGCCGATGCCGTCCTGCCCCTGCTGCCCGCCGTCCTTCCCCGCGGTGCGGAGAAACCCTCGGCCACCCACCGCGCCCGGCTCGCGCTCGCCGAAGCCGCCGGGACGGTGCTGGCCGGTGGCCTGTCCCTGCTCGGCATCGACGCACCCGACCATCTCTGAGAGAGCCCACGAAAGTCATGAGCCGTTCCGCCCACCCCGCCGGGCCCCGCCACGCCGACGTTTTTCCCGAGGGCCACTACTCCGCCCCGCCCGCCGACCTCAACACCCTCGACCCGAAGGTGTGGGCCCAGACCGTCGGCCGCAACGCCGACGGCGTCGTCACCGTCGGCGGTATCGACGTGAAGACCCTCGCCGAACAGCACGGCACCCCGGCCTACTTCATGGACGAGGCCGACTTCCGGTCCCGGGCCCGCGCCTGGCGCAGCGCCTTCGGGACCGACGCCGACGTCTTCTACGCCGGCAAGGCGTTCCTGTCCCGTGCCGTCGTGCGGTGGCTGCACGAGGAGGGGCTCAATCTGGATGTGTGCTCCGGCGGCGAGCTGGCCACCGCCCTCTCCGCCGGCATGCCCGCCGATCGCATCGCCTTCCACGGCAACAACAAGTCCGCGGAGGAGATCCGCCGCGCGATCACCGCAGGCGTCGGACGTATCGTCCTCGACTCCTTCCAGGAGATCGTCCGCGTCGCGCACATCGCGCAGGAGCTCGGCAAGCGGCAGCGCGTCCAGATCCGTATCACCGTGGGCGTGGAAGCACACACCCACGAGTTCATCGCCACCGCCCACGAGGACCAGAAGTTCGGGATTCCGCTGGCCGGCGGGCAGGCCGCCGAGGCCGTGCGGCGGGCACTCCAGCTCGAGGGGCTGGAAGTCATCGGGATCCACTCGCACATCGGGTCGCAGATCTTCGACATGTCGGGCTTCGAGGTCGCCGCCCACCGGGTGGTCTCGCTGCTCAAGGACATCCGTGACGAGCACGGCGTCGAGCTGCCCGAGATCGACCTCGGCGGCGGGCTCGGGATCGCCTACACGAGTGACGACGACCCCCGTGAGCCGCACGAGATCGCCAAGGCGCTGACCGAGATCGTCACCCGTGAGTGCGAGGCCGCGCGCCTGCGGACCCCCCGTATCTCCGTCGAGCCGGGGCGCGCCATCGTCGGGCCGACCGCCTTCACGCTCTACGAGGTCGGCACCATCAAGCCGCTCGACGGGCTGCGGACGTACGTCTCCGTCGACGGCGGCATGTCGGACAACATCCGTACGGCGCTGTACGACGCCGAGTACAGCGTCGCCCTCGTGTCCCGGACGAGCGACGCCGAGCCGATGCTCGCCCGTGTCGTCGGCAAGCACTGCGAGAGCGGGGACATCGTGGTCAAGGACGCGTTCCTGCCGGCCGACCTGGCGCCGGGTGACCTCATCGCCGTACCGGCGACGGGTGCGTACTGCCGGTCCATGGCCAGCAACTACAACCATGTCCTGCGGCCGCCCGTCGTCGCCGTGAACGACGGCGAGTCCCGGGTGATCGTCCGCCGGGAGACGGAGGAGGACCTCCTTCGGCTCGACGTCGGCTGAGCCGGAACACCGGGAGACCGGAACACTGGAACGCCCGGAGACCGGCCCAAAACGCGGGGTGGAAGATCTCCTGTCTTCCACCCCCGTAGAAATGAAATAGATGTCTCACGATCCGGACGATGGGCAGAAAGTCCCGTCCGGTGAGTGAGACTGGTGCAACCGTAGACGGTAAGAGGAAACGAGGTCGGATGATGCGTACGCGTCCGCTGAAGGTGGCGCTGCTGGGCTGTGGAGTGGTCGGCTCAGAGGTGGCGCGCATCATGACGACGCACGCCGACGACCTCGCCGCCCGGATCGGGGCCCCCGTGGAGCTCGCGGGCGTGGCCGTACGGCGGCCCTCCAAGGTGCGCGAGGGCATCGACCCCGCGCTCATCACCACCGACGCCACGGCCCTCGTCAAACGCGGCGACATCGACGTCGTGGTCGAGGTCATCGGCGGCATCGAGCCCGCCCGCACCCTCATCACGACCGCCTTCGAGCACGGCGCGTCCGTCGTCTCCGCCAACAAGGCGCTCCTCGCCCAGGACGGGGCCGCCCTCCACGCGGCCGCGGAAGCCAACGGCAAGGACCTCTACTACGAGGCCGCAGTCGCCGGTGCCATCCCGCTGATCCGGCCGCTGCGCGAGTCCCTCGCCGGTGACAAGGTCAACCGGGTGCTCGGCATCGTCAACGGCACCACCAACTTCATCCTCGACAAGATGGACTCGACCGGCGCCGGGTATCAGGAGGCCCTCGACGAGGCCACCGCCCTGGGCTACGCGGAGGCCGACCCCACCGCCGACGTCGAAGGGTTCGACGCCGCCGCCAAGGCCGCCATCCTCGCCGGAATCGCCTTCCACACGCGCGTGCGCCTCGACGACGTCTACCGCGAGGGCATGACCGAGGTGACCGCGGCGGACTTCGCCTCCGCCAGGGAGATGGGCTGCACCATCAAGCTGCTCGCCATCTGCGAGCGGGCCGAGGACGGCCAGTCGGTCACGGCGCGCGTGCATCCCGCAATGATCCCGCTGACCCACCCGCTCGCCTCCGTGCGCGGCGCCTACAACGCCGTGTTCGTGGAGTCCGACGCCTCCGGGCAGCTCATGTTCTACGGCCCCGGCGCGGGTGGTTCCCCGACCGCCTCGGCCGTGCTCGGCGACCTCGTCGCCGTCTGCCGCAACCGGCTCAGCGGGGCAACGGGGCCCGGCGAGTCGGCGTACGCCGCCCTGCCCGTGTCGGGGATGGGTGAGGTTGTCACCCGCTACCACATCAGCCTCGACGTGGCGGACAAACCGGGTGTTCTCGCCCAGGTGGCGACCGTGTTCGCAGAGCACGGTGTCTCGATCGATACGGTTCGCCAGCAGGGCAAGGACGGCGAGGCCTCCCTCGTCGTCGTCACCCACCGTGCGTCCGACGCGGCCCTCGTCGGGACCGTCGAGGCGTTGCGCAAGCTCGACACCGTGCGGGGTGTCGCCAGCATCATGCGGGTTGAAGGAGAGTAACCAGCAATGACCCACCAGTGGCGCGGAATCATCGAGGAGTACCGGGACCGGCTGCCCGTCTCCGACACCACGCCGGTCGTGACGCTCCGCGAGGGCGGCACGCCCCTCGTGCCCGCGCAGGTGCTCTCCGAGCGCACGGGCTGCGAGGTCCACCTCAAGGTGGAAGGCGCCAACCCGACCGGGTCCTTCAAGGACCGCGGCATGACCATGGCCATCACGCGGGCCAAGGAGGAGGGTGCGAAGGCCGTCATCTGCGCCTCCACCGGCAACACCTCCGCCTCCGCCGCGGCCTACGCCGTCCGCGCGGGCATGGTTTCGGCCGTTCTCGTCCCGCAGGGCAAGATCGCGCTCGGCAAGATGGGCCAGGCCCTCGTGCACGGCGCGAAGATCCTCCAGGTGGACGGCAACTTCGACGACTGCCTCGCGCTCGCCCGTGCCCTGAGCGACAACTACCCCGTGGCACTGGTCAATTCGGTCAACCCGGTGCGTATCGAGGGGCAGAAGACGGCCGCCTTCGAGATCGTGGACATGCTGGGCGACGCCCCCGACATCCACGTCCTGCCGGTGGGCAACGCGGGCAACATCACCGCGTACTGGAAGGGCTACAAGGAGTACGCCGCCGACGGTGTCTCGAAGCGGACCCCCCGCATGTGGGGTTTCCAGGCCTCCGGCTCCGCGCCCATCGTGCGCGGCGAGATCGTCAAGGACCCGTCCACCATCGCCACCGCGATCCGCATCGGGAACCCGGCGTCCTGGCAGTACGCGCTCGCCGCGCGGGACGAGTCCGGCGGGTTCATCGACGAGGTGACGGACCGTGAAATCCTGCGCGCCTACCGGCTGTTGGCCGCGCAGGAGGGCGTCTTCGTCGAGCCCGCGTCCGCCGCGTCCGTCGCCGGTCTGCTGAAGGCCGCCGAGCAGGGCAAGGTCGACCCGGGCCAGCGCATCGTCTGCACCGTCACCGGCAACGGCCTCAAGGACCCCGACTGGGCCGTCGCCGGCGCCCCGCAGCCCGTCACCGTCCCGGTCGACGCGGCGACGGCGGCCGAGCGGCTCGGGCTGGCGTAAGCCCAGGCGTAAGCGGGCCACACTCCGTCGTACGGGGCTCGCGTCCGCGAGTACGAGGGCGCTTACCTGGGGAACTCCCCTACAGGGGGTGCACAGGGGGCATACGACACGCATCGTGCGCCTCCTGTGCGCCCTATGTCGCCACAGAACCTACCTTCGATAGGCTGTACCGAACCCGCCCGCCGCATATGCCTCCGCATGGGGTGCGGTGCCGCGCCGTCTCCGCGGCCCGGAAGCGGCCCCAAGGGTTCTCGTACGTCATCGAATGTCTTCGACAAACACGCAGCTCAAGGAGAGTCATCAAGCGATGGCCGGTCCAGCGTTCCGCGCCGCCGCCGTCCGGGTGCGCGTCCCCGCCACCAGCGCCAACCTCGGCCCGGGCTTCGACGCCTTCGGCCTGTCGCTGGGGCTCTACGACGACGTCGTCGTCCGGGTGGCCGACACCGGGCTGCACATCGACATCGCGGGCGAGGGCAGCGAGACGCTGCCGCGTGACGAAAGCCACCTTCTCGTACGTTCCCTGCGCACCGCCTTCGATCTGCTCGGCGGCCAGCCGCGCGGGCTCGAGATCGTCTGCGCCAACCGCATTCCGCACGGCCGGGGCCTCGGTTCCTCCTCGGCCGCCATCTGCGCCGGCATCGTCGCCGCGCGTGCCGTGACCATAGGCGGCGAGGCCAAGCTCGACGACACTGCCCTGCTGGAACTCGCCACCGAGATCGAGGGCCACCCCGACAACGTGGCGGCTTGTCTGCTGGGCGGGTTCACCCTCTCCTGGATGGAGGCGGGTGCCGCGCGGGCGATCAGGATGGAGCCCGCCGATTCCATCGTTCCGGTGGTTTTCGTGCCCGGAAAGCCGGTGCTCACCGAGACCGCGCGCGGTCTGCTCCCGCGCTCCGTGCCGCATGTCGACGCGGCCACCAACGCGGGCCGTGCGGCCCTGCTCGTAGAGGCCCTGACCAGGCGCCCCGAGCTGCTGCTGCCGGCCACCGAGGACCGTCTTCACCAGGAGTACCGCGCACCGGCCATGCCGGAGAGCGCGGCGCTGGTGGAGCGGCTGCGGGCCGACGGAGTGCCGGCGGTCATCTCCGGCGCGGGCCCCACCGTTCTGGCACTGGCGGATCACGACAGTGCCGACAAGGTGGCCCATCTGGCAGGCGACGGCTGGGCCGCGAACCGGCTCGAGCTGGATGCCCAGGGAGCGAGCGTGCTGCCGCTTGCGACCTGACACTCGGTTGCCGGATTTCGAGAGGGGGAATGTTTGTTGGATCCGGTAGTGTTAACCTCAAGTCTGCACCCGACCCCACCATGGCGAGGTGCTTGTTGTCCCCGTCAGGGACAGACATTCTTCCGGGAGCCTCCCAAGCCGCACTGTGTTCCGTACGACGTACGTGAGCAGTACCTCGTACGCGGGCGCTGAGCGACTTGCCGGGCACGCTCCGGAACCGGCGCGACCGAGCCGAGTGACACAGACACTCCGTGCCACGGCTCTGGGAAGCGTCATCACCAGATATTTCCTCCGCCGCTTTGGCGGACCACCGCCCCGGCACGGTCCACACACCAGGGACCGAAGCCGGACAGCACAACCGGTCGCCGAGCCAGACAGGCCGACGTCCGCTCCAGGGAAGGACCCTTCGTGAGCGACACCACCGATCTGATGGGCGCACGTGTCGAGGAGACCGCTGCCGCGCCCGCCACGGACGCATCCGCGCCTGCCACCGGTGCCGGCTCCCGGCGGCGCCGCGGTACCGGCCTTGAGGGCATGGTGCTGGCCGAGCTGCAGCAGGTCGCATCCGGCCTCGGTATCAAGGGCACCGCGCGCATGCGCAAGAGCCAGCTGATCGAGGTCATCAAGGAGGCGCAGGCCGGAGGAGGTGCCGCGGCTCCCAAGACGGAGGCCGCGACCGAGACCAAGCCCAAGCGCCGCGCCACCTCCAAGGCTCGTACCGGCGACGACGCCGACAAGAAGGCGGAGAAGGCGGCTGAGGCCCCCGCCGAGAAGGCCGTGGCCCAGCAGCAGATCGAGATTCCCGGCCAGCCGGCCAGCGACGACGCCCCGGCCGAGCGCCGCCGTCGTCGTGCCACGGCCGATGCCGGTGCCCCCGCGGCCGCCCCAGAGACGGTCGCCGCCGAGGCGAAGAGCGAGCCGAAGGCCGAGACGCCCGCGCAGTCGCAGGGCGACGCCAAGGGTGAGGCCGGTGAGGGCGGCGAGGGCCGTCGTCGTGACCGCCGTGAGCGCGGCCGCGACCGTGACCGTGGCGAGCGCGGTGACCGTGGTGACCGCGGCGACCGTGGTGACCGCCGCAAGGGCGACGACCAGCAGGGCGGCGGTCGTCAGGACCGTGGCCAGCAGCAGAACCAGCAGCAGGGCGGCGGCCGTCAGGACCGCGGCCAGCAGCAGGACGACGACGACTTCGAGGGTGGTCGCCGTGGCCGTCGCGGGCGTTACCGCGACCGTCGTGGCCGTCGCGGCCGCGACGACATCGCCTCGGAGCCGCAGATCAACGAGGACGACGTCCTGATCCCGGTCGCGGGCATCCTGGACATCCTCGACAACTACGCCTTCATCCGTACGTCGGGCTACCTGCCGGGCCCCAACGACGTGTACGTCTCCCTCGCCCAGGTCCGCAAGAACGGCCTGCGCAAGGGCGACCACATCACCGGTGCGGTCCGTCAGCCCAAGGAAGGCGAGCGGCGCGAGAAGTTCAACGCGCTGGTCCGCCTGGACTCCGTCAACGGCATGGCGCCCGAACACGGCCGAGGCCGCCCGGAGTTCAACAAGCTCACCCCGCTGTACCCGCAGGACCGGCTCCGTCTGGAGACCGACCCGGGCGTGCTGACCACCCGCATCATCGACCTCGTGTCGCCGATCGGTAAGGGCCAGCGCGGTCTGATCGTGGCCCCGCCGAAGACCGGTAAGACCATGATCATGCAGGCGATCGCCAACGCGATCACGCACAACAACCCCGAGTGCCACCTGATGGTCGTCCTCGTCGACGAGCGTCCGGAAGAGGTCACCGACATGCAGCGGTCGGTGAAGGGCGAGGTCATCTCCTCGACCTTCGACCGTCCGGCCGAGGACCACACGACGGTCGCCGAGCTCGCCATCGAGCGTGCGAAGCGGCTGGTGGAGCTGGGTCACGACGTCGTCGTCCTGCTCGACTCCATCACGCGTCTGGGCCGTGCGTACAACCTCGCGGCGCCCGCCTCCGGCCGCATCCTGTCCGGTGGTGTCGACTCGACCGCGCTGTACCCGCCGAAGCGCTTCTTCGGTGCCGCGCGCAACATCGAGGACGGCGGCTCGCTGACCATCCTCGCCACCGCGCTGGTAGACACCGGGTCCCGCATGGACGAGGTCATCTTCGAGGAGTTCAAGGGCACCGGCAACGCCGAGCTCAAGCTCGACCGGAAGCTCGCCGACAAGCGCATCTTCCCGGCGGTGGACGTCGACGCGTCCGGTACCCGTAAGGAAGAGATCCTGCTGGCTCCCGACGAGCTGGCCATCGTCTGGAAGCTGCGCCGGGTGCTGCACGCCCTCGACCAGCAGCAGGCGGTCGAGCTGCTCCTCGACAAGATGAAGCAGACGAAGTCGAACGCCGAGTTCCTGATGCAGATTCAGAAGACGACGCCGGCCCCCGGCAACGGCGACTGAGCACAAGCGACTCCGAAAAGGCCGCTTCCCGTCAATCAGTGACGGGAAGCGGCCTTTTGGCGCTGATAGGGACGGGCGACTCCGTACGCCCCTTCCTACTCTTGTGTCTCTGGGGGGACCTTCTTGAGCACCACCATGTCCGGCAGTGGTCGTCACAGACGCCGGATACGTTTCGGGCTGCCCGTTGCCGCCGCCGGTGTCGCCGCGGCCGTTGCCGCCGCGCTGCTGACCTCATCCGCCGGGGCCGCGACCGCGCTGCCCAGGCCCACCGTGAAGCCCGCCACCAGCTCCGCCTCGCTCGCCGAGCTGGAGCGGCGGGTCGTCGGTGCCGTCGCCGGCGACGACACCGCGGGGCAGACGACCGGGAAGTCGTCATTCGGTGCGAGCAGCACCAGCTCCTCCGATGACTCCACCGTGAGCCCCATGGTCATCGGCGGCACCACGACCGGCATCACCTCGGCGCCCTGGATGGCGCAGCTCTGGTACTACGACGATCAGGGCACCGCCGACGAGGCCGACGACCTCGGGTTCTTCTGCGGCGGCGCCGTCGTCGCGCCGACGAAGATCCTCACCGCCGCGCACTGCGTCAAGGGCTACGACTGGCACAACTTCGGCGCCGTCATCACCGGTACCGCCCAGTTGCCGACCACCGACGACGCCGGCAACAGCGACCTGCACGGCGGCACCGTCACGCTGCCGCACCGGCAGTGGTACCACCCGTCGTACAACTCGACGACGATCGACAACGACATGGCCGTCATCACGCTGGCGAACGCGGTCAAGGCGACGCCGATCCGCATGACGACCTCCGGTGACACGGCATCGTACGCCGCCGGCACCAGCGCCAAGGTCTACGGCTGGGGCCGTACCAGCTCCACCAGCTCGGACATCTCCCAGACGCTGAAGACGGCCACGCTGCCCATCCAGTCCGACACCACCTGCGCCGGCTACTACGGCGGGGAGTTCGTCAAGGGCCACATGGTCTGCGCGGGCAAGCCCGCGAGCGGCGCCGACAGCGGCACCACCTCCGCCTGCAACGGGGACTCCGGCGGGCCGCTCGTCGTGAACGGCCGGATCGTCGGTGTCGTCTCCTGGGGTGTGCGGGACTGCGTCGCCAAGGGGGCGTACAGCGTCTTCGCCAAGGTGACGAGCTACGTCGGCGCCGCCTACCCGCGCGTGGACGACACCAACCTCAGCGGGGACCACCGGGCCGACCTGTGGCTGCGCAACGCCACCAGCAGGACGGGGTACTCGAAGGACTCGGCCGGCACCTCGTTCGGGGCGCGCGAGTCCTGGGGCAACTGGGACGGCGTCAACGTCGTCCTGCAGACCGACCTCGACCGGGACGGCTACCAGGACCTGGTGTACCGGCGCAGCTCCGACGGCGACCTGTTCTGGTCGCACTTCGTGCCCTCCAGCGGCAGTTGGGCCACCAAGCAGCTCGCCGACAACTGGAAGACCCGCACCCGCATCGTCACCCCGGGCGACGTCACCGGCGACTACCTGCCCGACCTGCTGTCGGTCGACTCCGGCGGCTATCTGTGGATCTACCCGGGCAAGGGCAACGGCACCTTCGGCGCCCGTGTGAAGGTCGGCTCCGGCTGGAACCAGTACAACTCCCTGCGCGGCCACGGCGACTTCACCGGCGACGGCAGGACCGACCTGATCGCGCGCAGCAAGACCGGCGGCCACGTCTATCTCTTCAAGGGCACCGGCAAGGCCGGCACGGGAGCCTTCGCCGGCCGCGTCAAGGTGCGCACCTGGGAGAGCTACACGGCCTTCGACGCCGTCGGTGACGTGACCGGCGACGGCAAGGCGGACTTCCTGGCCCGCAACTCCACCGGCACGCTCTATCTGTACCCCGGTTCCGGCAAGGCCACGAGCGAGATCTTTACCACAGCAAGATCCGTGGGAACCGATTACAAGCAGTACGACATCTTCGGCTGAAATCGCAGGTGAGGCCAGTTTGTCAGGCCTCTGTGACTACGCACCGTGCCCATCGCCTGCGAGCGGTGGGCACGGTCCGTTGTGCAACCCTTCTCCGAGTTTCCCCGTCTGACCGGACGGGGTGACGATGGTGTGGTACGGGCCAAATGGCCACGCCTGACCCTGAAAGCAGGGGGTAACCGACCGGACGAGAACCGAGGAGCACAGTGTCTGCCGAGAGCACGCCGGAGCCCGCCATACCAGGCGATAACGGCCCCAAGGGTCCGCGTGGCCGCGCCAAGGGCCGCCGACGCAAGCCGCGCGACAAGCGCAAGAGCCTGCTGATCATGGCCTGGACGGCCGCCGGGATCGTGGTCCTGGGCGGCACCGGTGCGGGTTACGTGTACTTCAAGCTCAACGGCAACCTCAAGAGCGTCGACATCGACCAGGCCCTCGGCACCGACCGTCCCGAGAAGGTCGACGACGGCTCGGAGAACATCCTCGTCCTCGGCTCGGACACCCGCTCCGGCAACAACAAGAAGCTCGGCGGCGGCGCCGACGACGGCAGCGCCCGCTCGGACACGGCGATGATCCTGCACGTCTACAAGGGCCACAAGAAGGCGAGCGTCGTCTCCATCCCGCGGGACACGCTCATCGACCGGCCCGACTGCACCGACACCGACGGCAAGACGTACCCGGCCGACTCCGACGTGATGTTCAACTCCGCGTACACGACGGGCGGAGCGGCCTGTGCGGTGAAGACCGTCGAGTCCGTCTCCGGCATTCGCATGGACCACTACCTGGAAGTCGACTTCTCCGGTTTCCAGAAGCTGGTCGACAAGCTCGGCGGCGTCGAGGTCACCACCACCAAGGCCATCAACGACCCCGACAGTCACCTCAACCTCGAGGCCGGCACGCACCAGCTCACCGGCAAGCAGGCCCTCGGCCTGGTCCGCACCCGGCACGGCGTCGGCGACGGCTCCGACCTCGGTCGCATCCAGCTGCAGCAGGCCTTCATCAAGGCACTGATCAACCAGATCAAGGACATCGACCTCTTCGGCAACCCGAAGAAGCTCTACGACCTGGCCAACACCGCCACCAAGACGGTGACCACCGACTCCGACCTGGGCTCGGTCAACTCGCTCATGTCGTTCGCCAATGGCCTCAAGAGCATCGACTCCAAGAACATGACCATGGTCACGATGCCGGTCCAGTACGACCCGGCGGACCCGAACCGGGTGATCGTGGCCGAGTCACAGGCCAAGCAGGTGTGGACGGCCCTGAAGCACGACAAGCCGATCCCGAAGTCCGCCACCAAGGGCACGGCGAAGGGCGACGCCAACCGTGTGGTGACGCCCTGAGGGGCGCGGTTTCGCGGCGGGGTCAGCCGGCCCAGCGGGCGCTGTGACGATGCCGGTCCAGCCCCACGGCCGAGAACTCGTCGCCACCGGCCCGTGCCACCGCAC
Source organism: Streptomyces sp. NBC_00299 (assembly GCF_036173045.1). Lineage (GTDB taxonomy): Bacteria > Actinomycetota > Actinomycetes > Streptomycetales > Streptomycetaceae > Streptomyces > Streptomyces machairae. The sequence goes on along the minus strand of NZ_CP108039.1, from coordinate 3,275,714 downwards.
CCAGCCGACGAAGAGCCTGTGAGATCGGGCTGCCGGCCACCGGGAAGCCTTGGTCCTCCCCGATGCCCAGCGGCCCCAGCACCAGGGCAGCCCCCGGAACCCGAGGGCGCGGGTGGTGTCGCCGTTCGTAACGGAGTCGAAGAGGTCGCTCGTCATCGGCATCAGCGCAAGGCCCTGCTCAAGAGACGCCCGGGCGCCGGGCACATCCCTCGTGATCGTGCACAGCAGTTCCTCGCCGGCGATCACCGCCCGCAACTCGTAACTCATCCCCGCACCCCTCTCCCCGCACCCCTCGCTCCCGGCCCCCGGGAATAGCTCACACCGCCCCCCGGTTTGGGGGGATGGCACCAGTCCTGGCAGACTGGTACGTCGGCTCCGGTTCACGCTCCCGTATCCCGCGGCAGCGACCCGGCGCCCTCCCGAAACTAGGAGACACCCTTGAAGCGCGACATCCACCCCGAGTACGTCGAGACGCAGGTCAGCTGCACCTGTGGCGCGTCGTTCACCACCCGCAGCACGATCTCCAGCGGTGCCATCCGCGCCGAGGTCTGCTCCGAGTGCCACCCGTTCTACACGGGTAAGCAGAAGATCCTCGACACCGGTGGCCGTGTGGCCCGCTTCGAGGCCCGCTTCGGCAAGGCTCCTGCCGGCAAGAAGTAGCGAGCTCCAATTCGCCGGTCCACGGCCGCGCCCTACTCAGGCGCGCCGGGACCGGCGTTTTTGGTCGCCCGCCCTTCACAGACGTACCTACACAGGAGCCAAAGATGTTCGAGGCCGTCGAGGAGCTCGTAGCAGAGCACGCCGACCTGGAGACGAAGCTCGCCGACCCGTCGGTCCACGCGGACCAGGCGAACGCGCGCAAGCTGAACAAGCGCTACGCCGAGCTCACCCCGATCGTCGCCACGTACCGCTCCTGGAAGCAGACCGGCGACGACATCGAGACGGCGAAGGAATTCGCCGCCGACGACCCGGACTTCGTGGCCGAGGTCAAGGAGCTGGACAAGCAGCGCGAGGAACTGACCGAGAAGCTGCGTCTGCTGCTCGTCCCGCGTGACCCGAGTGACGACAAGGACGTCATTCTGGAGATCAAGGCGGGTGCGGGCGGCGACGAGTCCGCGCTGTTCGCCGGCGACCTGCTGCGCATGTATCTGCGGTACGCCGAGCGCGTCGGCTGGAAGACCGAGATCATCGACTCGACCGAGTCCGAGCTCGGCGGTTACAAGGACGTCCAGGTCGCTGTGAAGACCAAGGGCGGGAACGGCGCCACCGAGCCCGGCCAGGGTGTCTGGGCCCGGATGAAGTACGAGGGCGGCGTGCACCGCGTGCAGCGTGTGCCGGCGACCGAGTCGCAGGGCCGTATCCACACGTCCGCGGCCGGCGTACTCGTGACGCCAGAGGCCGAGGAAGTCGACGTCGAGATCAACCCCAACGACCTCCGCATCGACGTCTACCGGTCCTCCGGACCCGGTGGCCAGTCCGTCAACACCACCGACTCCGCCGTGCGCATCACGCACATTCCCACCGGAGTCGTCGCCTCCTGCCAGAACGAGAAGAGCCAGCTGCAGAACAAGGAGCAGGCACTGCGTATCCTGCGCTCCAGGCTGCTCGCAGCGGCGCAGGAGGAAGCGGAGAAGGAAGCAGCCGACGCCCGCCGCAGCCAGGTCCGCACCGTCGACCGCTCCGAGAAGATCCGCACGTACAACTTCCCGGAGAATCGTATCTCGGACCACCGCGTCGGCTTCAAGGCCTACAACCTGGACCAGGTCCTGGACGGCGACCTCGACGCGGTGATCCAGGCCTGCGTCGACGCGGACTCGGCAGCGAAGCTGGCGGCTGCGTAAGGACGTAAGGGACGTACGCACGTACGAGTACGACACGGAGGACTTGCGTGCAGCAATTCATTGGGGGGCGACCCTCAAGCCCCCGCAGCGTGCTGCTCGCGGAGGTGGCACAGGCCACCCAGCGGCTGGCCGACGCCGGCGTGCCCTCGCCGCGCAACGACGCGGAGGAGCTCGCCGCGTTCGTGCACGGCGTGAAGCGGGGCGAGCTGCACTCCGTGAAGGACTCGGACTTCGACGCCCGCTACTGGGAGGTCATCGCCCGCCGTGAGCAGCGCGAGCCGCTGCAGCACATCACCGGGCGGGCCTACTTCCGCTACCTCGAACTCCAAGTCGGGCCCGGGGTGTTCGTGCCCCGCCCCGAGACCGAGTCGGTGGTCGGCTGGGCCATAGACGCGGTGCGCGCGATGGACGTCGTCGAGCCCTGCATCGTCGACCTGTGCACCGGCACCGGCGCCATCGCGCTCGCCCTCGCCCAGGAGGTCCCGCGCTCGCGCGTGCACGCCGTGGAGCTGTCCGAGGACGCCCTGCACTGGACGCGCAAGAACGTCGAGGGGTCCAGGGTCGACCTGCGTCAGGGCAACGCCCTGGACGCCTTCCCCGACCTCGACGGCCAGGTCGACCTGGTCATCTCCAACCCGCCCTACATCCCGCTCACCGAATGGGAGTACGTCGCTCCCGAGGCGCGGGACTACGATCCCGAACTCGCCCTGTTCTCGGGCGAGGACGGCCTCGACCTCATTCGCGGTCTGGAACGGACCGCACACCGTCTCCTCCGTCCCGGCGGCGTCGTTGTCATCGAACACGCCGACACCCAGGGCGGCCAGGTGCCGTGGATCTTCACCGAGGAGCGGGGCTGGGCCGACGCTGCCGACCACCCCGACCTCAACAACCGCCCGAGGTTCGCGACCGCCCGCAAGGCGCTGCCGTGACCGCCCCCGAGACTCTTTCCCCGCAGTACGTGTACTTCGTGTACGAGGAGGCCCGCTAGATATGGCACGGCGATACGACACCAATGACGCGACCGACCGCACGACCGGTCTGCGTGAAGCCGCGTCCGCCGTCCGCCGTGGCGAGCTCGTGGTCCTCCCGACCGACACGGTGTACGGCATCGGCGCCGACGCGTTCGCCAAGGAGGCCGTCGGCGACCTGCTGGAGGCCAAGGGCCGGGGCCGCAACATGCCCACCCCTGTGCTGATCGGCTCCCCGAACACGCTCCACGGTCTCGTCACGGACTTCTCCGAGCTGGCCTGGGAGCTGGTCGACGCCTTCTGGCCGGGCGCGCTGACGCTGGTCGCCAAGCACCAGCCGTCGCTGCAGTGGGACCTGGGCGACACCCGGGGCACGGTTGCCGTGCGCATGCCACTGCACCCGATCGCCATCGAGCTGCTGACGGAGGTCGGCCCGATGGCGGTCTCGTCGGCCAACCTGACGGGTCACCCGGCCCCCGAGGACTGTGACGCCGCGCAGGAGATGCTCGGCGACTCGGTGTCCGTGTACCTGGACGGCGGCCCGACCCCCGGCAACGTCCCGTCGTCGATCGTGGACGTGACGCGCGAAGTGCCCCTCCTCCTGCGCGCGGGCGCGATCTCCGCGGAAGAGCTGCGGAAGGTCGTACCCGACCTCGAGGTGGCCAATTGACAGCCCCTGAAGCGGGGCGTGGCATAGGCAACGGGGAAAGCGCGGCGGAGATCACGACGACGTTCGTCGGCCTCCCGCGTGACAGCTTCCGCATCCTCCACGTCAGCACCGGCAATGTGTGCCGCTCGCCGATCACCGAGCGGCTGACCCGTCATTTCGTGGCGCAGCGGCTCGGTGTGCTCGGCGGCGGGCTGATCGTGGAGAGCGCGGGCACCTGGGGCCACGAGGGCGCGCCCATGGAATCCAACGCGGAGACCGTCCTCGCCGACTTCGGCGCGGACGCCTCCGGCTTCGTCGGCCGCGAGCTCCTCGACGAGCACGTCATCCGCGCCGACCTGGTCCTGACGGCCACCCGTGACCACCGCGCCCAGGTCATCTCGATGGGCCATTCGGCGGGCCTGCGCACCTTCACCCTCAAGGAGTTCACCCGCCTGGTGAAGGCCATAGACCCGGCGACGCTCCCTCCGTTGGAGGAAGGCGTGGTCTTCCGCGCCCGCGCCCTGGTCCGTGCGGCGGCGGCTCTACGCGGGTGGCTCCTCGCACCGACGGCGGAGGCGGACGAGGTGTACGACCCGTACGGCGCACCGCTCACGTTCTTCCGCTCGGTGGGGGACGAGATACACGAGGCGCTGGATCCGGTGGTGACGGCGCTGACGGGCGTTCGTGCGCGCGCGTGACAACGCCGGGCGCGGCTGACGTCCCCGGCCTACATTGGACGTACGTCACCGTCGACGCACGCCCGGAGCCCACCATGTCGGTCACCCATACCCTCGAGGCCGATGTCCTGCGACGGCAGGACCCGCAGCTCGCCGACATCCTGCTCGGGGAGCTTGAGCGGCAGTCGACGACGCTTCAGCTCATCGCCGCCGAGAACTTCACCTCGCCGGCCGTGCTGGCGGCGCTCGGGTCGCCGCTCGCCAACAAGTACGCGGAGGGGTACCCGGGCGCCCGCTACCACGGCGGGTGCGAGATGGTCGACGTCGCCGAGCGCCTCGCCGTCGAGCGGGCCAAGGCGCTGTTCGGCGCCGAGCACGCCAACGTCCAGTCCCACTCGGGGTCTTCGGCCGTCCTCGCCGCGTACGCCGCCCTGCTGCGCCCCGGCGACACCGTCCTCGCCCTCGGACTGCCCTACGGCGGACACCTCACGCACGGGTCGCCCGCCAACTTCTCCGGCCGCTGGTTCGACTTCGTCGGCTACGGGGTGGACGCCGAGACCGGGCTCATCGACTACGACCAGGTGCGCACGCTCGCCCGCAACCACCGGCCCAAGGCCGTCGTGTGCGGGTCCATCGCCTATCCGCGCCACATCGACTACGCCGTCTTCCGCGACATCGCGGACGAGGTGGGCGCGTATCTCATCGCCGACGCCGCCCACCCGATGGGGCTCGTCGCCGGCGGAGCGGCCCCGAACCCGGTGCCGTACGCCGATGTGGTGTGCGCCACCACCCACAAGGTGCTGCGCGGTCCGCGCGGCGGCTTGATCGTGTGCGGCTCGGACCTCGCCGAGCGGATCGACCGCGCTGTGTTTCCTTTCACACAGGGCGGCGCCCAGATGCACACCATCGCCGCGAAGGCCGTCGCGTTCGGCGAGGCGGCAACCCCGGCGTTCGCGGTGTACGCCCATCAGGTGGTCGCCAATGCCAGAACCCTGGCAGCCGGGCTGGCAGCCGAGGGTCTGGTCGTCACCACGGGCGGCACCGACACACACCTCATCACCGCCGACCCGGCGCCCCTCGGCGTCGACGGCCGGGACGCACGGGGACGGCTCGCGGCGGCCGGGATGGTGCTGGACTGCTGCGCCCTGCCGCACGGCGACGCCCGCGGCCTGCGCCTCGGCACGGCGGCCGTGACCACCCAGGGCATGGGGGAGGCGGAGATGGTGTGGCTCGCCGCACAGCTGGCGAGCGTGCTGCGAGGAGAGACCGAAACTCAGAAGGCGCGTGAAGAAGTGCGGGAGCTGGCCGGTAGATTTCTGCCGTATCCCGGCTGAGACGGGGTAGACGCACCTGCGCACACAGCCACACGTGCAACCATCGTCGCTACCCGGAAGTCCCCACACATATGCGTCGCGTATCTGTACGTCGCTAGGGTGTGGGGCTGAGATGGCCAGCGAGACTTGTGGGGAAGCCCGTGCGTGAATACCTGCTGACGCTCTGCATCACGGCCGCGGTGACGTATCTGCTGACAGGGCCGGTGCGGAAGTTCGCGATCGTGGCCGGAGCGATGCCGGAGATCCGGGCACGTGACGTGCACCGGGAACCCACTCCGCGGCTCGGCGGTATCGCGATGTTCTTCGGCCTGTGCGCGGGCCTGCTGGTCGCGGACCACCTGACCAACCTCAGTACGGTCTTCGAGAAGTCCAACGAACCGCGGGCGCTGCTCTCCGGAGCGGCGCTCATCTGGCTGATCGGCGTCCTGGACGACAAGTTCGAGATCGACGCCCTGATCAAGCTGGGCGGCCAGATGATCGCCGCCGGCGTCATGGTCATGCAGGGTCTGACGATCCTGTGGCTGCCGATCCCGACCGTCGGCAATGTCGCGCTGACCCAGTGGCAGGGCACCCTGCTCACCGTCGCCCTCGTCGTCATCACCATCAACGCGGTCAACTTCGTCGACGGCCTCGACGGCCTGGCAGCAGGCGTGGTCTGCATCGCGTCGGCGGCGTTCTTCCTCTACGCCTACCGCGTCTGGGTGTCGTACGGCATCGAGGCCGCCGCCCCCGCCACGCTGTTCTCGGCCATCCTGATGGGCATGTGCCTGGGCTTCCTGCCGCACAACATGCACCCGGCGCGGATCTTCATGGGCGACTCCGGCTCGATGCTGATCGGCCTGGTGCTGGCGGCGGGCGCGATCTCCATCACGGGACAGGTCGACCCGGATGCGCTGAAGCTGTTCGCCGGCTCGGAGAAGGCGGCCGTGCACCAGACGGTGCCGGTCTACATCCCGCTGCTGCTGCCGCTGACGATCATCGCGATCCCGGCCGCCGACCTGGTGCTGGCGATCGTGCGCCGCACCTGGCGCGGCCAGTCCCCGTTCGCCGCCGACCGGGGTCACCTCCACCACCGTCTGCTGGAGATCGGCCACTCCCACAGCCGCGCGGTGCTGATCATGTACTTCTGGTCGGCCCTGATCGCCTTCGGCGCCCTCGCCTACTCGGTGAATTCGGCGTCCATGTGGATCGTGCTCGGGGTGGTGTTCCTCAGCGCCATCGGCCTGGTCCTGCTGCTGCTCCCGCGCTTCACGCCGCGTACGCCCCGCTGGGCCGAGGCCTTCGTGCCGCCTCGCTACCGCCGCAGCGGCGCCGTCGCGGAGCCCGCGGCCACCACACCGCAGTCCGGCGGCGCCGGGGAGCCGGACGAGGCGGAGGAGGAGCAGCGCACTCCGGTCGCCGCCGGCGTCTCGCGCGTCAACGGGGCGACCGCGATCGGCGCCCGTTCTCGCCACCTGGACCGGCGGAAGGCCGGGACGTCGCGCTGACGGTCCGACCGTCAAGGCAAGGGCCCGCGGCCAAGGTAAGAATCTGACTAGAGCATTGCCAAGTCATGGGGGAGCGAAGCGCCCCAATACCAGACAAGTCGACCGCATGCCTGCACAGACGCGCGCCATCACTCTCATGTGTGACACTGAGCACGCCTCCAGGTAAAGACCTCATCAAATAGTTTGTGATACGGTTCACGAGAACCCCCCGGATAGAGCCGAAGGGCCGTAGTGCGACGGTCCATTGGTGTGAGGTTCTCTCTCAGCCCGGGACTACGCTCGTCCATGACGACACCCTGCCCCCACCGTGAAAGCGGAGTTGCCGCCATGCCGTCCAATGACGCCCGGATCTTGCTCCAGGCTGCTGTGCCCACAGCAGCCGCCGGAGCTGTCGCAGCCGTGGTCAGTGGGGTGGTCGCCGGTGGTGATGGGGCTGTCGGGGCGGTTGTCGCGACACTGGTCGTGATCCTGTTCATGGGAATCGGTCTCTACGTTCTGCAGCGCACTGCCAAATCGCTTCCGCATCTGTTTCAGGCGATGGGCCTGATGCTCTACGCGGCCCAGATCTTGCTGCTGTTCGTCTTCCTCTCCATCTTCAAGAACACGACGCTGTTCAACCCCCGGGCCTTTGCGATCACGCTCGTGGTCGGCACCCTCGTGTGGATCGCCGCGCAGACGCGCGCCCACATGAAGGCCAAGATCCTCTACGTCGAACCCGATTCGGGCACCCCCTCGAAGGGTGACAAGCCCGAAAAGACGGGGCCTCGAAGTGAGGGGTAGGGCCGGGATAAAGCCGCTTGAGAAGTCCTGCTATCGTCCGGTGCCAACTGCGGCATCGCGGGCGCGGGCATCTGAGCTGACGCCTGCTCGATCACGAGGCGAGATGCCCCACAGCCGCCCCCATATCCGTAACACCAGTCCCGTGCCGAACTGCGGCTGCGCGCCGCGCCGACACAACGAGGTTGCCGTACCTATGCGCCACGATGAAGGAGCCCGCGGTGAGTGCTGACCCGACGCAGGTGCTCGCCTTCGACACGAACTGCCACCTCTTCGACGGATGTGGCTTCGACACTGTCGCTCCTGGCTTGCACTCGTTCCTGTTCGAGCCGCTCATGGGCGACGCGGACGGCAACGCCTTCTACTTCAACAAGCCGATGCTGCTCGCCCTGCTCGGTTCGATCATCGTGGTGGGCGTCTTCTGGGCCGCGTTCCGCAAGCCGAGCGTCGTCCCGGGCAAGCTCCAGATGGTCGTCGAGGCCGGCTACGACTTCGTCCGCCGCGGCATCGTCTACGAGACGATCGGCAAGAAGGAAGGCGAGAAGTATGTTCCGCTCGCCGTCTCGCTGTTCTTCTTCATCTGGATGATGAACGTCTGGTCGATCGTCCCTGTCGCCGCCTTCCCGGTGACGTCGATCATCGCCTACCCGCTGGTCCTGGCCCTGATCGTCTACGTCCTGTGGGTCTCGCTGACCTTCAAGCGGCACGGATTCGTCGGTGCCTTCAAGAACTTCACCGGCTACGACAAGTCGCTGGGCGCGGTGCTCCCGCTGTCCATGACGATCGAGCTCGCCTCGAACCTGCTGGTCCGCCCGTTCACGCACGCGGTGCGACTGTTCGCGAACATGTTCGCCGGTCACACCCTGCTGCTGCTCTTCACGATCGCCAGCTGGTACATGCTCAACGGCATCGGCATCGCTTACTCCGCCGTCTCGTTCGTGATGGTCATCGTGATGACGGCCTTCGAGCTCTTCATCCAGGCTGTTCAGGCGTACGTATTCGTCCTCCTGACCTGCACCTTCATCCAGGGTGCGCTCGCCGAGCACCACTGAGCACCCTGATTTTCGAATCCCATAGTCGTCCGGTGGCCAACCCCCGCCGGTCCGTTAAGAGAAGGAAGAACTGGCATGTCCAACCTCGCTGCTGTCACCGGTGACCTCGGCTCCGTCGGCTACGGTCTCGCCGCCATCGGCCCGGGCGTCGGCGTCGGCATCATCTTCGGTAACGGCACCCAGGCCCTTGCCCGTCAGCCCGAGGCTGCCGGTCTGATCCGCGCCAACCAGATCCTCGGCTTCGCCTTCTGTGAGGCGCTCGCCCTCATCGGTCTGGTCATGCCGTTCGTCTACTAAGACGAGCCTGACGACCGACTCTTTAGACGAAAGGCACTGACGTGAACGTCGCCATGATCCTGGCGCAGGAGGGGCACAAGGAGAACCCCCTCATTCCGCCGTGGCCGGAAGTTGTCATCGGCCTGATCGCCTTCGTCATCGTCTTCGGCTTCCTCGCCAAGAAGCTCCTCCCGAACATCAACAAGGTTCTGGAAGAGCGCCGCGAGGCCATCGAGGGCGGTATCGAGAAGGCCGAGGCCGCCCAGACCGAGGCCCAGAGCGTTCTGGAGCAGTACAAGGCCCAGCTCGCCGAGGCCCGGCACGAGGCCGCGCGACTGCGCCAGGAGGCGCAGGAACAGGGCGCCACGCTCATCGCCGAGATGCGCGCGGAAGGCCAGCGGCAGCGCGAGGAGATCGTCGCCGCCGGTCACGCCCAGGTCGAGGCCGACCGCAAGGCCGCCGCGTCCGCGCTGCGCCAGGACGTCGGCAAGCTCGCCACCGAACTGGCCGGCAAGCTCGTCGGCGAGTCCCTCGAGGACCACGCCCGTCAGAGCCGTGTCATCGACCGCTTCCTCGAGGACCTCGAGGAGAAGGCCGAGGCCGCGCGATGAACGGAGCGAGCCGCGAGGCCCTGGCAGCCGCACGTGAGCGTCTCGACGCGCTGACGGACAACACGTCCGTCGACGCGGCCAAGCTCGCCGACGAGCTGGCCGCCGTCACCGCGCTGCTCGACCGCGAGGTGTCGCTGCGTCGGGTCCTCACCGACCCGGCGCAGGCCGGCGAGGCCAAGGCCGAGCTGGCTCAGCGCCTGCTCGGCGGCCAGGTCGGCGGCGAGACCGCTGACCTGCTGGCCGGCATGGTGCGTTCCCGCTGGTCGCAGTCCCGCGACCTGGTGGACGCGCTGGAGGAGCTGGCGGACACCGCCGACCTCACCGCCGCGCAGCGCACGGGCAAGCTCGACGACGTCGAGGACGAGCTGTTCCGGTTCGGCCGGATCGTCTCCTCGAGCACCGAGCTGCGCGCCGCGCTGACCAACCGCGCCGCAACGGCGTCGGCCAAGGGCGAGCTGCTGCGCAGCCTGCTCGGCGGCCGGGCCAAGGCGACCACGGGGCGTCTGGTGACGCGTCTTGTGACCGCGCCGCGTGGACGTAGCCTGGAGTCGGGACTGGAGTCCCTGTCCAAGCTCGCCGCCGAGCGCCGGGACCGCATGGTGGCCATCGTCACCTCGGCGGTGCCGCTGAGCGACCCGCAGAGGCAGCGCCTGGGTGCCGCCCTCGCGAAGCTCTACGGCCGCCAGATGCACCTCAACCTCGACGTGGACCCCGAGGTCGTCGGCGGAATCCGGGTGCAGGTCGGTGACGAGGTCATCAACGGCTCCCTCGCGGACCGCATCGAGGACGCCGGCCGCCGACTGGCGAGCTAGCAGCAACTTCATAGCAAGAGCAGTACGTACTTACGACGGCCCATGTTGGGCCGTGCAGAGGATTCACCTCTTTTACGGGGGGAGTCCCCATCCCCCCAAAGTGAAACTTCGGGCCCAACAAGGAGAGCAGGGAACCCAGATGGCGGAGCTCACGATCCGGCCGGAGGAGATCCGGGACGCGCTGGAGAACTTCGTCCAGTCGTACAAGCCGGACGCGGCCTCGCGCGAGGAGGTCGGTACGGTCACCCTTGCCGGCGACGGCATCGCGAAGGTCGAGGGCCTGCCCTCGGCCATGGCCAACGAACTGCTGAAGTTCGAGGACGGCACCCTCGGCCTCGCGCTCAACCTGGAAGAGCGCGAGATCGGCGCCGTCGTCCTCGGTGAGTTCAGCGGCGTCGAGGAGGGTCAGCCGGTCTCCCGTACCGGTGAGGTCCTCTCCGTGGCCGTCGGCGAGGGCTACCTCGGCCGCGTCGTCGACCCGCTCGGCAACGCGATCGACGGCCTCGGCGAGATCGAGACGTCCGGCCGCCGCGCCCTGGAGCTTCAGGCTCCGGGCGTCATGGCCCGTAAGTCGGTGCACGAGCCGATGGAGACCGGCTACAAGGCCGTCGACGCGATGACCCCGATCGGCCGTGGCCAGCGTCAGCTGATCATCGGTGACCGCCAGACCGGCAAGACCGCCCTGGCCGTCGACACGATCATCAACCAGCGTGACAACTGGCGCACCGGCGACCCGAACAAGCAGGTCCGCTGCATCTACGTCGCCATCGGTCAGAAGGGCTCGACGATCGCGTCGGTCCGCCGCGCGCTGGAGGAGAACGGCGCGCTGGAGTACACGACCATCGTCGCCGCCCCGGCGTCCGACCCGGCCGGCTTCAAGTACCTGGCGCCGTACACCGGTTCGGCCATCGGCCAGCAGTGGATGTACGAGGGCAAGCACGTCCTCATCATCTTCGACGACCTCTCGAAGCAGGCCGACGCCTACCGCGCCGTGTCCCTGCTGCTGCGCCGCCCGCCGGGCCGTGAGGCCTACCCGGGTGACGTCTTCTACCTGCACTCCCGTCTGCTGGAGCGCTGCGCGAAGCTCTCCGACGACATGGGCGCCGGTTCGATGACGGGTCTGCCGATCGTCGAGACCAAGGCCAACGACGTCTCGGCGTTCATCCCGACCAACGTCATCTCCATCACCGACGGCCAGTGCTTCCTGGAGTCGGACCTGTTCAACGCCGGTCAGCGCCCCGCGCTGAACGTCGGTATCTCCGTCTCCCGAGTCGGTGGTTCCGCGCAGCACAAGGCGATGCGACAGGTCTCCGGTCGTCTGCGTCTGGACCTGGCCCAGTACCGCGAGCTGGAGGCGTTCGCCGCCTTCGGTTCCGACCTGGACGCCGCGTCGAAGGCGCAGCTGGAGCGTGGTTCGCGTCTCGTCGAGCTGCTCAAGCAGGCTCAGTACCAGCCGATGGCCATCGAGGACCAGGTCGTCTCGGTCTGGGGTGCCACCACCGGCAAGATGGACGACGTTCCGGTCAGCGACATCCGCCGCTTCGAGAAGGAGCTCCTCGAGTACCTGCACCGCAAGGAGCAGGGCCTGATGACCTCCATCAAGGAGGGCGCCAAGATGTCGGACGACACCCTGACCGCCGTTGCCGACGCGATCGCCGACTTCAAGAAGCAGTTCGAGACCGCTGACGGCAAGCTGCTCGGCGAAGAGGCCGGTCCGAAGGCGACCAGCGCCTCCAAGTGACGTAAGGAAGGGACCTGACTCATGGGAGCCCAGCTCCGGGTCTACAAGCGTCGCATCCGATCCGTCACCGCGACCAAGAAGATCACCAAGGCGATGGAGATGATCGCCGCCTCGCGTGTCGTCAAGGCGCAGCGCAAGGTGGCGGCCTCCACGCCGTACGCGACCGAGCTCACCCGCGCGGTCACGGCGGTCGGTACCGGCTCGAACACGAAGCACCCGCTGACCACGCAGGCCGAGACGGTCACGCGGTCCGCGGTGCTGCTCCTGACGAGCGACCGCGGTCTCGCCGGCGCCTTCAACTCGAACTCCATCAAGATCGCGGAGCAGCTGACCGCGCGTCTGGAGAGTGAGGGCCAGGAGGTCGAGATCTACATCGTCGGCCGCCGTGGTGTCGCCCACTACAACTTCCGCGAGCGCAAGATCGCGGAGTCGTGGAGCGGGTTCACGGACGAGCCGTCGTACGCGGACGCCAAGAAGGTCGCGGCGCCGCTGATCGAGGCGATCGAGAAGGACACGGCCGAGGGTGGCGTGGACGAACTCCACATCGTCTTCACCGAGTTCGTCTCGATGATGACGCAGACGGCGCTCGACGACCGTCTGCTGCCGCTCAGCCTCGAAGAGGTCGCGAAGGAGGCTGCCCCCAAGGGCGAGATCCTTCCGCTGTTCGACTTCGAGCCCTCGGCGGAGGACGTCCTCGACGCCCTGCTGCCGCGCTACGTGGAGAGCCGTATCTACAACGCGCTGCTCCAGTCGGCCGCCTCCAAGCACGCCGCCACGCGGCGGGCGATGAAGTCGGCCACCGACAACGCGGGAGAGCTCATCGAGACGCTCTCGCGGCTTGCCAACGCGGCCCGCCAGGCCGAAATCACCCAGGAAATCAGCGAGATCGTCGGTGGCTCCGCAGCCCTGGCCGACGCGACCGCGGGGAGTGACAGGTAATGACGACGACAGTTGAGACGGCCGTTGCCACGGGCCGCGTCGCCCGGGTCATCGGCCCGGTCGTCGACGTGGAATTCCCCGTCGACGCCATGCCGGAGATCTACAACGCCCTTCACGTCGAGGTGGCCGACCCGGCCCAGGACGGCGCGAAGAAGACGCTGACCCTGGAGGTCGCCCAGCACCTGGGTGACGGCCTGGTCCGCACGATCTCGATGCAGCCCACCGACGGTCTGGTCCGCCAGGCCGCGGTCACCGACACCGGTGCCTCCATCACAGTGCCCGTCGGTGACTTCACCAAGGGCAAGGTGTTCAACACCCTCGGTGAGGTGCTGAACGTCGACGAGAAGTACGACGGCGAGCGCTGGGGCATCCACCGCAAGGCGCCGAACTTCGACGAGCTCGAGTCGAAGACCGAGATGTTCGAGACCGGCGTCAAGGTCATCGACCTTCTCACCCCGTACGTCAAGGGTGGAAAGATCGGTCTGTTCGGCGGTGCCGGCGTCGGCAAGACGGTGCTCATCCAGGAGATGATCTACCGCGTCGCCAACAACCACGACGGTGTCTCCGTGTTCGCCGGTGTCGGCGAGCGCACCCGTGAGGGCAACGACCTCATCGAGGAGATGGCCGAGTCGGGCGTCATCGACAAGACCGCCCTGGTCTTCGGTCAGATGGACGAGCCCCCGGGCACCCGTCTGCGCGTCGCGCTGGCCGGCCTCACCATGGCCGAGTACTTCCGTGACGTCCAGAAGCAGGACGTGCTGTTCTTCATCGACAACATCTTCCGCTTCACGCAGGCCGGTTCCGAGGTCTCGACCCTGCTCGGCCGTATGCCCTCCGCGGTGGGCTACCAGCCGAACCTGGCCGACGAGATGGGTCTCCTCCAGGAGCGCATCACCTCGACCCGTGGTCACTCGATCACCTCGATGCAGGCGATCTACGTCCCCGCGGACGACCTGACCGACCCGGCCCCGGCCACCACGTTCGCCCACCTCGACGCGACGACGGTTCTGTCCCGTCCGATCTCCGAGAAGGGCATCTACCCGGCCGTGGACCCGCTGGACTCCACGTCCCGGATCCTGGACCCGCGCTACATCGCGGCGGACCACTACAACACCGCGATGCGCGTCAAGGGGATCCTGCAGAAGTACAAGGACCTCCAGGACATCATCGCCATCCTCGGCATCGACGAGCTCGGCGAGGAGGACAAGCTGGTCGTCCAGCGTGCCCGCCGTGTCGAGCGCTTCCTGTCCCAGAACACCCACGTCGCCAAGCAGTTCACCGGCGTGGACGGTTCGGACGTGCCGCTGGACGAGTCGATCACCGCGTTCAACGCGATCATCGACGGTGACTTCGACCACTTCCCGGAGCAGGCCTTCTTCCTCTGCGGTGGTATCGAGGACCTGAAGAAGAACGCGAAGGAGCTGGGCGTCTCCTGACGCACCGGTGCTTGTGAGCCATTGAGCTCTGATGAGGGGGCGGGGGTTCGTCCCGCCCCCTCATCCACGCCTACTAGACTTGTAACCAACACCCGGCAGAACCCGCCGGGTGGTGACCCGAGGAGCCACCTTGGCTGCTGAGCTGCACGTCGCGCTGGTCGCCGCCGACCGTGAGGTCTGGTCGGGCCAGGCCACCCTGGTCGTCGCGCGCACCACGTCCGGCGACATCGGCGTCATGCCCGGTCACCAGCCGCTGCTCGGTGTGCTGGAGTCGGGCCCCGTGACCATCCGTACGAGTGAAGGTGGAACCGTCATCGCCGCGGTGCACGGCGGTTTCATCTCCTTCGCCGACGACAAGCTGTCGCTGCTGGCCGAGATCGCCGAGCTGTCGGACGAGATCGATGTCCAGCGCGCGGAGCGGGCGCTGGAGCGCGCGCAGTCCGACGACGACGCCTCCGCCGAGCGCCGCGCGGAGGTTCGTCTGCGGGCGGCGACGGCGCGCTGACCCCTGGAGGTACCTCCCGGGCCCTTTAGGCTCTGGAGGGAGCGCACGCGATGACGTCACTCAGCCGCGGCTGGGACCGGAGCAATCCGGTGCCGGTCGCGGCTGAGGCAGATATGGAAGTTTTTTCCGTTCCGTTACCTAGGAGACGAGGAGGTCGGTGTCGATGGTCCTCGCTCTGACTGTGTGCGGAATCGTCGTCGCCCTCGTGGTGCTGGGGTTGTTCGTCTTCGGCCTGCGCCGACGGCTCATCCAGCGCTCGGGCGGCACGTTCGACTGTTCCCTGCGCTGGGACGTGCCGGAGAAACCCGACACCAGCGGCAAGGGCTGGAGCTACGGCGTCGCCCGCTACAACGGCGACCGCATTGAGTGGTACCGCGTCTTCTCCTACGCCTATCGCCCGCGCCGCATCCTGGAGCGCTCCGCCATCGAGGTGGCCGGCCGCCGGGTACCCGACGGCGAGGAGGAACTGGCGTTGCTCTCCGACGCGGTGATCCTCACCTGCCTCCATCGGGGCACGCGCCTCGAACTGGCCATGAGCGACGACGCGCTGACCGGATTTCTCGCGTGGCTGGAAGCAGCCCCGCCCGGACAGCGAGTGAACGTGGCGTAGCCACGTTCACTCGCTGGGTGGGGGTCCCCCGGACGAAGTCCGGGGGAGCGTCAAGGTTGCTTAACGGGCCTACTTCAGCCCGCTGTTGATGGCGGTCACCAGCTCACCGTTGCTGGTGTCGCCGCTGAACTCCCAGAAGAACGCGCCGCCGAGGCCCTGGTTCTTGGCCCAGGTCATCTTTCCGGCGATGGTCGACGGGGTGTCGTAGGACCACCAGTTGTTGCCGCAGTGCGCGTAGGCGGTGCCGGCGATGGTGCCGTTCGCCGGGCAGGAGTTCTTGAGGACCTTGTAGTCCTCGATGCCCGCCTCGTAGGTGCCGGGGGCCGCGCCGGTCGCCGAGCCGCCGGGGGCGGACTGGGTGACGCCGGTCCAGCCGCGGCCGTAGAAGCCGATGCCGAGCAGCAGCTTGGCGGACGGAACGCCCTTCGACTTCAGCTTGGCGATCGCGTCGGCGGAGTTGAAGCCCGCCTGCGGGATGCCGGCGTACGAGGTGAGCGGCGAGTGCGGGGCGGTCGGACCGTCCGCGTCGAAGGCGCCGAAGTAGTCGTACGTCATCACGTTGTACCAGTCGAGGTACTGGGAGGCGCCGCCGTAGTCGGCCGCGTCGATCTTGCCGCCGTTGGAGCCGTCGGCGGTGATGGCCGCGGTGACCAGGTAGTTCGAGCCGAACTCGGTGCGCAGGGCGGACATCAGGTTCCTGAACGCGGCAGGTCCTGAGGTGTCGCAGGTCAGGCCGCAGGCGTTCGGGTACTCCCAGTCGATGTCGATGCCGTCGAAGACGTCGGCCCAGCGCGGGTCCTCCACGACGGCCTTGCAGGACTTGGCGAACGCCGCCGCGTTGGCCGCCGCCTGGCCGAAGCCGCCGGAGTAGGTCCAGCCGCCGAACGAGTACAGCACCTTGATGTGCGGGTACTTGGCCTTCAGCTGGCGCAGCTGGTTGAAGTTGCCGCGCAGCGGCTGGTCCCAGGTGTCAGCGGTGCCGCTGACGGACTGGTCGGCGGTGTAGGCCTTGTCGTAGGCGGCGTAGGTGTCGTCGACGGTGCACTGACCGTTCTTGACGTTGCCGAACGCGTAGTTGATGTGGGTGATCTTCGAGGCGGAGCCCGAGGTCACCAGGTTCTTGACGTGGTAGTTGCGGCCGTAGACGCCCCACTCGGTGAAGTATCCGAGGTTGATCTTCGCGCCGGGGTTCGGGTCGGTGCCGCCGCCGGTGGTGCGCACCGCGCGGGCGCCGCTCGCCGGACCGGTCTGGTCGGCGGTGTCACGGGCCTGGACGGTGTAGGAGTAGTCGGTGCCGGCGGTCAGGCCGCTGTCGGTGTACGACGTGCCCGTCGCCGTCGCGACCTTGGTGCCGTCGCGCAGGACGTCGTAGTTCTTGATGCCCTTGTCGTCGGTGGCGGCCGACCAGGTCAGCTTCACCGAGGTGTTGGTGATGTCGGAGGCGCTGGGTGTCCCGGGGGCGGACGGCGGGTTGTCGCCGGGGACGCTGCCGCCGTCGCAACTGCCGCCGTTGAGCTTGCAGTTGGCAGGGGAGCCGGTGCCGCTGCCGTTGAAGCCGAAGGTGACGGAGGCGCCGGGGGCGAGGGAGCCGTTCCAGGACTTGTTCTTGGCGGTCCAGTGAGTGCCGGAGGAGGTGACGTCGGCGTCCCAGGCGGAGGTGACGGACGTGCCGGAGGGGAAGTCCCACTCGACGGTCCAGGAGCTGAGGGCGGTCGTGCCGGTGTTCTTCACCGTCCACTTGCCCTCGAAGCCGGAGCCCCAGTCCTGGGTCTTGGCGTAGGTGGCGGTGGCGGACGTGGCGGCTTCGGCCGGACTCGCGAGGCCGACCAGACCGGCCAGCGGGAGCAGCAGGGTCGCGAACCCTGCCAGGGCTCTGTGTCTGAAGCGCATGCTGCGCCTCCTTGGTGGGGAGTCACGGGGCGCGACTGAGCCTCACGCCCTCTCATGGTGCGGTGAGAATAGAAAGGTCTGGACCACCGGTCAATAGGTCTGGACCAGTTCCGAGGCATAAACCTCAGATGCCCAACTCCTGTGCCAATACGGCCGCTTGGACCCGGCTGCGCAGCTCCAGTTTCCCCAGCAATCGGCTGACATGTGTCTTAACGGTCGCCTCGGCCATGTCGAGCCGGGACGCGACGTCGGCGTTGGACAGGCCCTCGCCCAGGCAGGACAGCACCTCGCGCTCGCGCCGGGTGAGGCTGTCCAGGACGGACAGGTCGGCGGTCGGCTCCCGCACGGGTTTCGCGGCGAACTCCGAGATCAGGCGCCGGGTGACGGCCGGGGCGATGAGGCCCTCGCCGCGCGCGACCGTGCGTACCGCCTCCAGCAGGTCCTTGGCGTCGGTGTTCTTGAGCAGGAACCCGGACGCGCCCGCCCGCAACGCCCCGAACACGTACTCGTCCAGGTCGAAGGTGGTCAGCACGAGAACGTCCGCCAGCCGCTCGGCGACGACCTGCCGGGTCGCCGACACTCCGTCCAGGCGTGGCATCTGCACGTCCATCAGCACCAGGTCGGGCCGCAGTTCGCGGGCCAGGGCCACCGCCTGCTCACCGTCCGCCGCCTCGCCGACCACGTCGATGTCGGGCGCGCTGCGCAGGATGAGGACCAGCCCGGCACGGACGGCGGACTGGTCCTCGGCGACGAGCACGCGGATCATGCGGGATCTCCTTCGACGGTGTCGGTGACGGGGAGGGCGGCGCGTACGGCCCAGACCTTGCCGTCGGGCGAGTCCTCGGGGCCGGCCTCGAACGTGCCGTCCAGCAGCGCGACGCGTTCCCGCATGCCGACCAGACCGGCGCCGGAGCCGGGGGCGCGCGGGCCGTCACGGTCGCCGTACGGGCTGGTCACCGTGACGGTGAGCGAGCCGTCCCGGCGGGCGAGGGACACGGTGACCCGGCCAGGGCCGGCGTGCTTGAGGGCGTTGGTCAGCGACTCCTGCACGATGCGGTAGGCGGCGAGTTCGACGGGGGTGGGGACGGTGCCGGGGTCCGCGTCGAGGTGGACGTCGAGGCCGTTGGTGCGGGCGCCCTCGACCAGTGCGTCCAGGCCGTCGAGCGTGGGGGCGGCGACCGGCTCGGTGTCGCCGCCGGCGTCGCGCAGGATGCCGATGAGCCGGCGCATCTCGGCGAGGCCCTCGACGCTGTTCTCGCGGATGACCGTCAGGGCGTCCCGGGAGGTCTTCGGATCGTCGAAGGAGAGCGCGGCCGTGGAGTGGATGGCGATGGCGGAGAGGTGGTTGGCGACCATGTCGTGCAACTCGCGTGCCATGCGCGAGCGTTCCGACGTCACGGCCTGCGCGCGGTCCATCTCGGCGAGCAGCGCGGTCTGTTCGGCGCGCAGCCGGGCGGCCTCGGCGGCGTCACGGTGGTTGCGCACGATCCAGCCCGTGGCGGCGGGACCGTACGCCACGACTCCGACGACCACGCCGATCAGCAGCGCCTCGGGCTTGCGCCACACCGCGAAAGGCACCAGTGTCGCGGCCACCGTGAGCAGGCCGGTGATCCACTGGATGCGGCGGGCCGAGGCGAGCGGGCCGTACAGCACGGCCGCGTAGACGATGTCCGTGAACATCAGGACCGTCGCCAGATTGCCCTGTGTCACGACGTCCGCGCAGATCGCGACCGAGCCGGTCAGCAGTGCTGTGCGCGGGGCCGCTCGGCGCAGCAGCTCGCAGCAGGCCATGACGCCGAGCGGCACCAGGATGGGCCAGGGGCCGTCGAAGAGCGTGATCGGGTCGTCGGCGGGCCGGGTGCCCAGGCCGATGCTCACCAGCAGCAGGCCGCCTAGCAGCCCGCCGACAGCGATGTACACGTCGAAGCGGCGCGGGCGGGGGAGGAGCATGGCTCCATCCAACACGGTGCGCGCGGTCCGCGCCTGATTCCCGGGAAGGGTCCTGGACTGCATCTTTCGATGTACCGCGAGTTCGTCAGTGGCGACGACGAAAGCGTCCTGTCCCGACGGGAGCCTGGAACGGTGACCGAAGGGAGCAAGTTGTGATCGTCGCCCTCATCATCGCCTGCGAGGTCGGCTTCTGGGTGCTGCTGGCCCTGGGCCTGTCCGTCCGCTACCTGCTCAAGTGGCGCCGCACGAGCGTGGTGCTGCTGCTGTGCGAGCCGGTGCTGGAGCTGGTCCTGTTCGTCGCGGCGGCCATCGATCTGAAGAACGGCTCCGACCCGAGCTGGAAGCATGGCCTGGCGGCGCTGTACATCGGCTACACCGTGGCCTTCGGCCACTACACGATCCGCTGGCTCGACGGCCACGCGGCCCACCGCCTGGGCGGCGCCCCGCCGCCGCGCAAGCCTCCGCGTTACGGCAGCGCCCGCGCCCGCCACGAAGCCAAGCTGTGGATGCGGGCCGTGTACGGCGGCGCGGTGGCGCTGGGCCTGCTCCAGCTCGCCGTCTGGTACGTCGGCGACGACGGCGACGTCAGCTCCCTGCGCAGCTTCCAGTGGGTGGCGATCCGCACGGTCGGCATCTACGGCCTGATCGCCCTGTCGTACACGATCTGGCCGCGCAAGGCGCCGGCCGGCGAGGAGGCGCGGGATCAGCTCACGACGGAGACGGAGACGGAGAAGGAGCGGGTGGAGTCGTGAGCGAGGCGTCGAGGAACCTGCTGGAGGGCGCCGCCACCTTCTTGGTCGGCCTGCCGCTGTGGCTGTTCACCGAGGACGTGGAGGTCCCGGTGATCACCTTGACGAAGGTCGGCCTGGTGATGATGTGCGTCGGCGGCGCCCTGGTCGCACTGGGCCTGTTCCAACGGGCGCGAGAGAGCGCCTAGCGTTCCCCGCCCGGCACCCACAGCACGTCCCCGACCTCCTTGTTCGCGATCCTCGCCAGGATGAACAGGAGGTCGGACAGGCGGTTCAGATAGGTCGCCGTCAGCGGGTTCATCGCCTCGCCGTGGACCTCCAGCGCCGTCCACGTCGAGCGCTCGGCACGGCGTACGACCGTGCAGGCCTGGTGCAGCAGGGCCGCACCCGGTGTGCCGCCCGGCAGGATGAAGGACCGCAGCTTCTCCAACTGCTCGTTGAAGTGGTCGCAGTCGGCTTCCAGCTTGTCGATGTAGAACTGCTCGACCCGCAGGGGCGGGAACTCCGGGTTCTCCACCACCGGCGTCGACAGGTCCGCGCCCACGTCGAACAGGTCGTTCTGCACACGGGTGAGGACCTTGACGACGTCCTCGTCGAGCCCGCCCAGCGCGATGGCGGTGCCGAGCACCGCATTGGCCTCGTTGGCGTCGGCGTACGCCGAGATCCGCAGATCGGTCTTGGCGACCCGGCTCATGTCGCCGAGGGCGGTGGTGCCCTGGTCGCCGGTCCTGGTGTAGATGCGCGTCAGATTGACCATGTGGCCAGCGTAGTTACGCTCCGGCGGTTCGGAACACGCGTGTGCCGACCGTCACGGCCAGCGCGGCGAAGGCGATCGCGACCAGAACGCCGTACAGCATGGGCGTTGTCGCGTACGAGCCGACGTACGCGTCGCGCACGGCGTCCACCAGATAGCGGAACGGCACGAAGTGCGACAGCACGTCCAGCCACGTCGGCCCCAGCGTCATCGGCAGCATCAGGCCCGACAGCAGCATCATCGGCATCGTCATGGCGTTGATCGCCGGGCCGAACTCCTGCGGGGTACGGACCTTCATGGCGAGCGCGTACGACAGCGAGGCCAGCGACACCGTCAGCAGTCCGACGAACGCGAATCCGATCAGCACGCCGGGCAGGGGTGCCCGCAGGCCCATCACCAGCGCCGCGAGCACCAGCAGCACCGCCTGGAAGACGAACACCGTGGCATCGCGCAGCACCCGGCCGAGCAGCAGAGCGAGCCGGCTGACGGGCGTCACCCGCATCCGCTCCACCACCCCCTGGCTCTGCTCGATGATGATAGAGAACCCGGCGAACGACGCGCCGAACAGGCCGAGTTGGAGCAGCAGCCCGGGGACGAGGACCTGCCACGAACTGCCCTCCCCGCCCAGCGGGAGATCCGTCAGCAGCGGGCCGAAGAACAGCAGGTACAGCAGCGGCATCAGCACGCCGAAGAGCAGGGCGAAGCGGGAGCGCAGGGACTGACGGAGATAGCGGCCGTAGATGAGGGCCGTGTCGTGCAGCAGCATCAGAGGGGTCCTATACGGCTACGGGGGCGGTGTCGGCCGGGGAGGGACCGCGGCCGGTGATGGCGAGGAACGTGTCCTGGAGGCTCGCGTCGATCGAGCCGCCGTACTGCAGCTTCAGCGCGGTCGGCGTTCCCTCGGCCACGACCACGCCCCGGTCGACGACGACCAGGCGGTCGGAGAGGGCGTCGGCCTCGTCGAGGTAGTGGGTGGTCAGGAACACCGTCGTGCCGTGCTCGTCGCGCAGGCGCCGGATCAGGGCCCACAGATCGGCGCGGCTGCCGGGGTCGAGGCCGGTCGTCGGCTCGTCGAGGAAGAGGACCTTCGGGCGGTGCGTGAGCGCCATCGCGATGTCGAGGCGCCGCCGCTGGCCGCCGGAGAGGGCGCCGGCCTTGCGGTCGAGGAGGTCGGTCAGGTCCAGGTCGCGCGCCAACTCCTCGGCGCGCTCGGTCGCTTGCGGCTTCGTCAGGCGGTACAGCCGGCCCTGGGTGACCAGTTCCTCCCGCACGCTGATCTGCGGGTCGACCCCGCCCGACTGGGCCACGTAACCGCACGCCCGCCGCACTCCGGCGGGGTCGGTCACGAGATCGCAGCCCGCCACGGTCGCCGCGCCCCCGGTGGGCGCCAGCAGGGTCGTCAGCATGCGCAGGGTCGTCGTCTTGCCGGCCCCGTTCGGGCCCAGGAAGCCGAGGATCTCGCCCTCGCGGACGGTCAGGTCGATGCCGCGCACGGCCTCGACCGGGCCGAGTTTCGTCTGGAAGGTACGGGCCAGTCCGGCCGTACTGATGATGGGCATGGCCCCAGAAAAACAGAGTCTCTTAAATTTTGCAATGGACCCAAAGTTTCAGAAAGCCCAGCGAAGTTAGGATGGAGTCATGGCTGAAGGGCTCAGGGAGCGGAAGAAGCGCGAGACGAGGCAGCGGCTCTCGGACATCGCCACCGGGCTGTTCCTGGAGCACGGGTTCCTGACGGTGACCATCGCGGACGTGGCGGAGGCCGCCGACGTCTCCGTGAACACCGTCTACAACTACTTCCCGGCGAAGGAGGACCTCTTCTTCGACCGCTCCGCCGGCGTCGTCGAGCAGCTCTCCTGCTGGGTGCGCGGCCGGGACGAAGGGGAGTCGGCCGCCCGGGCCGTGCTGCGTGAAATGCGTGCCGAGGTCGAGGCGGTCTCGCCGCGGATCGGCCTCCTGGAGGGCTACGACCGCTTCATGCGCGTCATCCACGAGGCGCCGCCGCTGCGCTCCCGGCTTTGGAGCCTCCAGCAGGAGATCCTCGACCACCTGGAAGCCACCCTGCGTGAGGAGGCCGGTGCGGCTGACGGTGACCCGCTCCCCGGGCTGATCGCGGGTCAGATCTCCTGGATCCACGGCACCGTCTTCGTCGCCGTCGGCCGCGAGATGCTCAAGGGGCGCAATCCGGACGAAGTATCACGAGAGATGCTGGTCCTTCTCGACGACATGGAGGAGCTGTTGAGCGAGAAGGTGCTCAACTACGCCGTCCGTGGCGCGTAATGGCCCGCGCCGGTGTGATGTCCGTCAAGTGAGACGTGACTCGCGTTACTAACCGGTCACACAGTCCCTCACGAGCGCTAAGGTCCGCCGAAGAGCAACCTAAACAGGGTGTAAGGCGTTTCAAAGGGGAGTCGCAACAGTGGCACGGAAGCTTGCCGTCATCGGCGCCGGCTTGATGGGTTCCGGGATCGCTCAGGTCTCCGCTCAGGCGGGCTGGGACGTGGTCCTGCGTGACGTCACCGACGAGGCGTTGAAGCGCGGCACCGACGGCATCAAGGCGTCGTACGACAAGTTCGTCAGCAAGGGCAAGCTGGAGGCGCACGACGCCGACGCCGCCCTGGCCCGTATCACCGCGACCACCGATCTGGACGCCGCCGCGGACGCGGACATCGTCGTCGAGGCCGTCTTCGAGAAGCTCGAAGTGAAGCACGAGATCTTCCGAGCCCTCGACAAGATCGTGGGCGAGGACACCGTGCTCGCCTCCAACACCTCCGCCATCCCGATCACCAAGATCGCGGCCGCCACCGAGCGTCCCGAGCGGGTCGTGGGTGTGCACTTCTTCTCGCCGGTCCCGATGATGCAGCTGTGCGAGCTGGTCCGCGGTTACAAGACGAGCGACGAAACCCTCGCCACCGCGCGCGAGTTCGCCGAGTCGGTCGGCAAGACCTGCATCGTCGTCAACCGGGATGTCGCCGGTTTCGTGACGACCCGCCTCATCTCGGCGCTCGTCGTCGAGGCCGCCAAGCTCTACGAGTCGGGCGTCGCCACCGCCGAGGACATCGACCTCGCCTGCAAGCTGGGCTTCGGTCACGCCATGGGCCCCCTCGCCACGGCCGACCTCACCGGCGTCGACATCCTGCTGCACGCCACGAGCAACATCTACACCGAGTCCCAGGACGAGAAGTTCGCCCCGCCGGAGCTGATGCGCCGGATGGTGGACGCGGGTGACATCGGCCGCAAGAGCGGGCAAGGCTTCTACAGCTACTGAGCTTTCGTAAAGCATCGCACAGCCCCTGCACGCATCACGCGATGGGGTGAATTCGGTATCGGTTCGCTTACAGACGGCAACCTCAGGCCGCTTAACGCAGTCAGAGGTTGCATCACCGGCCACAGCGAAGACTCACAGCAAACACAGGCACAGATACAGGCACAGGCAACAGGCAACGCATCGCGGAGCACGACGCACGCTTGGGGAGCGCATATGCACATCAGGGGCGACCACGCCGAACTGGTCGTCGGGGGCGTCCTCGACGTCCGCAGCGCGGCGGACGCCCGTACGGTCCTGCACTCGGCCGTCGACGACGGAGTCGGCGATCTGGTGCTGGACCTGTCCGAGCTGGATTCCTGGGACGCCACCGGACTCGGGGTGATCATGGGAGCCCACCGGCGGGCCGGCCGCTGCGGCCGGCGCCTGGTGCTGCGCGGCGTACCGCCGCAGATGCAGCGCCTGCTGGTGGCCACCCGGCTGCACCGGATCCTGGCGATCGAGGGCGGCATCGGGGTGGAGTCCCTGCCTCGGGTGTGACACCCGGCACGGGTGGGGCGGGACAGTCGGACGTTCCGGTTGCGAATCGTACGTCGCGAACAATTCTCACGAGACTGTGATGTCTCGGGCGGCGCGGTACCCCGACCTGTCGTAGATACTGTGCGAAGGTTTAGGGTTCGGCTGCCCGCTGCCTAGACAAACCCCTTCGAGCGGGCCCGGACCAGAAGCGACAGCGCGGTGTGCAAAGGCCGGGAGGGGCCGCCGACGCACACGAGACGCTTTTGGGGGGCTTGAACCGATGGACCCGAACACCCGGGGACCCGAGGAGTACGGCCATGACGGCGACGGCCAGTCGTCCCGCCAGCGCCCGCCCAGGGATCCCCTCACACCCGACTTCGGACAGCACTCGCCCGCACTGGCCCGCACGGTGCAGCTGGTCTCGGGCGACTTCCTGCTCACCGTCAACCCCGTCGACGGCAGCGAGATCGAGGTCTGCCCGCCGGCCGAGCGGCCCACGCGGCCCGAGAAGCTGACCCCGGCCGAACGCGCCGAGGTCGACCGCGCCGCCACACCGCCCGTGCCGCCGGGACCGACCCGTCCCGCCCAGCCGCTCCTGGCCCGCCAGGACGAGCGCGAACAGCTGGTACGGATGCTGGCCCGCGGCCGCTCCGTACGCCTGGTCGGCTCGCCGGGCGCCGGCCGCACCAGCCTCCTCGACCTCGTCGCCGAGGACTGCGAGGACCTCGCCCCCGACGGCGTGGTCCGCCTCACCGGCTACCGCCGCACGCCCGCCGATCTGCTGTACGAGCTCTTCTACTCCGTCTACGGCGCACCCCTGCACCGTCCGGATCAGGACGAACTGCTCGGCTTCGTGCGGGAGATCGGCGCGGTCGTCGTCCTGGACGACATCGAGTTCGGCGGCGCCGCGCTCGACGAGCTGCTGGACGCGACCCCCGAGTGCGCGTTCCTGATCGGCGCCACGCCCGACGTGCCCGCCCCGTCCACCGAGTCCGGCATCGAGGAGGTCGCCCTCGGCGGCCTTGAGCGCGCCGACAGCGTGGAGCTGCTGGAGCGCCAGGTCGGCCGGGTCCTCACCGAGGACGAGGCGAACTGGGCCGGGGACCTGTGGTTCGAGTCGGAGGGTCTGCCGCTGCGGTTCGTCCAGGCCGGAGCCCTGCTGCGGCAGCGGGACCGGCTGCGGGCCGGCGCGGACGCCGTCGACGAGTACGGCGTCTTCGAGGACGCGCCGCCGGTCGACGCCCCGTTCGACGGGCCCGTCGACGCCCCGTTCGGTACTGAGGGCGGCGGTGTGGAGACACCCCTGCCCTCGCTCGGCGAGGCGGCAGGACCCGCTCCGCTGCTCGCCTCACGGCTCAGCGCCTCGGCCCGTGCCACCCTGAAGTTCGCCGTCGCGCTCGGCGGCGAGGTGCCGCACCAGGCGCATCTGCCGGCCCTGGTCGGTGACACCCACGCGGACGCCGCCCTCGGCGAGCTGACCGACTGCGGGCTGGTCACGCCGGTCGGCTCCCGCTACCGCCTCGCCGCCGGAGTGCAGGCCCAGCTGGAGGCCGCCGGATACACCGAGGACGTCCGGGAGAGCGCCCTCACGGCCGCGCAGCACTACACCTGGTGGGCCGGGCACCCCTCGGTCACGCCCGAGCGTGTCGCCGCCGAGGCGGACGCCGTGCTCGCCGCCCTCGCGGTGCTCGTGCCGGGCACCACACCGCCCGCCGAGGGCGAGGAGAGCCCGACGGTGCAGCTGGCCCGCACGGCGGCGCCCGCGTTCGCGGCGGGGCTGTGCTGGAGTGCCTGGGAGCGTGCCCTGCGGGCCGGTGCCGAGGCCGCACGCCTGGCCGGTGACGTCACCGAACAGGCCTATTTCCACCACGAGCTGGGCGTCCTCGCGCTCTGCGGCGGCCAGCTGGACCGGGCCCGCGCCGAGCTGGAGACCTCCATCGGCCTGCGCGGCGCCCTCGCCGACAAGCGCGGCACGGTCGCGGGCCGCCGCGCCCTCGCCCTGGTCTCGGACCGCTCCGGTACGACACCCGGAGTGGCCGCGTTCGGCGCGACGGCGGGCGAGGAGGTGCCGGACGCGCGGTACGAGGAGTCGCAGTCGCCGCCGGGTGGCGTACCGGCCGCATTCCTTCCCGCCGGCGACGCCACGACCCTGGTCACGCACCGCGCCACGTCGGTGTCTGCGTCGTCCCCGGCCTCGCACAAGGGCCTCGGCGGCGTCCGGGGCTTCGCGCGTCGCAACCTCGTCGCGGCCGGCGCGGGCGCGCTGCTCGTGGCCGTGCTCGGCACGGTGGTGACGCTCGGCGCAACGTCCGACAACGACCCCGACGGCCCGGCCACCCAGGTCGGCCCCAACCCGTCCGCCAGCCAGGGCGTCGGCGACGACAGCCTCGGCGCCGACGAGGCCGAGGGCGACGACGGGGAGGGCTCCGGCGACACGGGCACGCCCACCGGCAGCCCGACCGACCCGGGCCCCGACGGGACGTACGGCACCTCGGACGACCCGACGCCGACCGACGATGCGACGGACCCGTCGGACGACCCGAGCGGCACGAAGCCGGGCGGCAGTCCGTCGAACTCGCCGACCAAGCCTCCGTCGTCGACGTCGAAGCCGCCGACCTCGCCCAAGCCGCCCACCGAGACGGAGACCGAGGACCCGACGGACCCGCCGACCGAGGAGCCCACCGACCCGCCGACCGAGGAGCCGACGGACCCGCCGACCTCGCCGACGGACACCCCGACCAGCTCGACGTCGGCCAGCGGCCCGGCCTCCTCCAGCCCGACGGAGACCACCAGCTCGGCATCCGCTCCGCAGAGCACGGACGAGGGCTCGCCCAGCGGCGGCTCCGACTCCCTGATCTGACGCTCGCTTCAGGACAAGAGGGCCGGGTCCATCATCAGGACCCGGCCCTCTTCGTCGTACAACTGCCAAGAACGGCGGCGTCAGAACAACCGCAGCTTGTCGTCCTCGATGCCCCGCATCGCGTCGTAGTCCAGCACCTGGCAGCCGATGCCGCGGTCCGTCGCCAGGACCCGGGCCTGCGGCTTGATCTCCTGGGCCGCGAAGATGCCGCGGACCGGCGCGAGATGGGAATCCCGGTTCAACAGCTCCAGATAGCGCGTGAGTTGCTCCACGCCGTCGATCTCGCCGCGCCGCTTGATCTCCACCGCGACGGTCTGGCCCTCGGCGTCCCGGCACAGGATGTCGACCGGGCCGATGGCGGTCATGTACTCGCGGCGGATGAGCGTGTAGCCCTCGCCGAGGATCTCGATGCGGTCGGCGAGGAGCTCCTGAAGGTGCGCTTCCACGCCGTCCTTGATCAGACCGGGGTCAACGCCCAGTTCGTGCGAGGAGTCGTGGAGGACCTCCTCCATCGTGATGATCAGCTTCTCGCCCGCTTTGTTGATGACCGTCCAGACGTCCTTCTGCTCGCCGTCACCCTCCTTCAGGGTGCAGGGCGGCGACATCCAGTTCAGGGGCTTGTAGGCCCGGTCGTCCGCGTGGATCGAGACGCTGCCGTCCGCCTTGACCAGGATCAGACGGGGCGCCGAGGGCAGGTGGGCGGTGAGCCGGCCCGCGTAGTCGACGGAGCATCGGGCAATGACGAGACGCATGGTCCGCAACGCTACTCGACGGGCCGGTGTCGACGCGATTCGCCCTGGGGGAGTCCGTATGACCCCGGACTGCCCCTGTTCATTTCTGGCCGATTGTGCGCCTAACGAGGACCGCCCATGTACGCATTCTCCTGGTGCCGTCACCGTCCGTTGCCTACCGTATTAAACGGGAGGTCGCGAGGCGTGTACGCAGAGTGTTCGATATCGCGAACTCCCCTATCTGTCCGGCAACCCCCGCTGCTGCGGGGGTGCGAGAGGAGAACCCATGTCGCTCGACGTCTCACCGGCCCTACTCGAACAGGCCGAGCGAGGCGAGGTCGACGAAGCCGCCTTCGTCGACTGCGTCCGGACCTCCCTGCCCTATGCGTGGGAGATGATCAGCTCCCTGGTGGCCCAGCTGAAGGTCGACGGCGGTTCGTTCGCCGACAACCAGACGCCCCCGCCGGACGAGCAGGCACGTGGCCAGCTGCTGCGTGCGCTTGCGAGTGACGCGATACGCGGCGCGCTGCAGCGGCACTTCGGGGTGCGACTGGCCTTCCAGAACTGCCACCGGGTGGCGGTGTTCCCGCTTGACTCCTCGGTCGACGAGACGCTGACCCGCTTTACCTCGGTCCGCAGTCAGGTGATGAACCAGTCGCCGGAATTCAGGGACTGCTGATGCAGTAGCCGCTTGCTTGCCGCTCCGTACGCGGGAGGTGCAATCAGTACTGGGGCGGCAAGCCCCCTGACGGACCGCAAGCCCCCAGACGGACCGGGCCGTTGATCCGCGACAGGGCGATTCAGCCGAGGTGGGGGAGGACTTCGGCGCCCAGTCGCCGTACGTTCTCCTCGGTCGCCGCCAGGTCGCCCGAGCCCTCGACGAGCAGGGCGAAGCGGGAGATCCCGGTCCGTTCGCTGGTTGCTGCCAGGCGGTCGGCGCACAGGCGCGGGGTGCCCACCGGGTGGAGTCCGCAGAGCAGTTCGGTGTACGCCAGCGGGTCGCGCATCGCGCGATGACGGCCGTCCACCGTCACATGGGCTTCCAGGCCCTGCCGCAGCCAGCCCGGCATCGCCTTCGTCAGCGTCTCGACCGCGTCCGTGCGCCGGTCCGCGATCTGGCAGACACCGGCCGACACATGGGCAGCGCCGCGGATCTCGTCGGCGGGCCGCCCCGCCGCGCGCGCGTACTCCCGCCACAGGGCGACCATCTCGGCCTTCTCCTCGTCGCCCACATGCATCCCGAGCAGCATCGGCAGCCCGCGCTCGGCCGCGAGACGCACGCTGTGCGGAGACGTACACGCGACGACGACCTCGGGCTCCGCGGCGGACTCGGTGAGGCACTCCGACGGCCTGGGCACGACGGGGACCTCGCGGAAGCCGAACTGCTCGCCTGCGGCCGCGACCGACGGTTCGCGCAGCCAGCGCAGCAGCAGATCGAGTGATTCGGGGAACCCCTCCTCGTACGCCCGCAGGCCCGAGCCGAAGACCTCCAGGTCGACCCAGGGCCCGCCGCGCCCCACGCCCAGCGAGAACCGCCCGCCGGAGGCGATGTGCAGCAGCGCGGCCTGTTCGCCGAGGGCCACCGGGTGCGCGGTGGGCAGTACGCTGACCGCCGTGCCGACCCGCAACCGCTGGGTACGGCCCAGCAGTAAAGCGGCCAGCGTGATCGCGGACGGACAGGTGCCGTACGGCACGAAGTGGTGCTCGGCCAGCCAGACCGTGTCGAGCCCCGCTTCCTCGGCGACCTCGGCGGAGCGGACCGCGCGGTGCAGCGCCTCCCCGTCGCCCTGTCCCGGGAACCGGGCCGCCAACACGAAACTACCTACGTGCATTGCCTTTTCCTGCTTCCTTGGCTCCGACGCGGAGCTCCCCCACCCGGCATAACCGTCTGACACGTGCCGAGGACACGGCTTGACGAAGAGATTTGCGGATTGTCTGCAGAATGCTTCGTCGGAGCGGGGGACTTGTGGGGGTTGGTGCCGTACGGCTACCCCTGACCGTGCCGCGTAGGCTGGACACGGCCCCCGCATCCTGTATAGCCCCGTGAGGTGTTCCGTGTCCCCGCGTCGCAATCGACCCAAGGGAGTCGGCTCGTCCGAACACAATGCCGAGGACGACCGTTCCGGCCGTTACGGCGGCTGGCAGTCCACGGAGAGCTGGCGGGGCGAGGAGTGGAACGTGCGGCATGTGGCCGGGGCGAGCGCACAGGGCAAGGCGTACCGCTGCCCGGGCTGCGACCAGCTGATCCCGGACGGCGTCCCGCACGTCGTCGCCTGGCCGGACCACGTCGGCGTCGACGACCGCCGGCACTGGCACAAGGCGTGCTGGAACGCGAAGGACCGCCGCACCACGCGGGTGCAGCGGTCCCGTAACGCGCCGAGATTCTGAGCCGGGACTACACGTCCCGCTTCTCCAGCAGCGCGTAGGCGGCGGCGAACGCGGCCGCCGTCACGCCGAGCATGATCCACAGCGGCTCCCAGCCGGACGGGCCGCTGTCGGTGAGTGACTGGGCGTAGAAGACGCTGAGCTGGTTCGGGATGGAGTACTCGAACAGGGCCTGCTGAAGGTCCTGGAGGGACTCCGAGAACATGAACAGCGCCATGACCAGCGGGGCCAGCACGACGCCGATCATGATCGTGATCGCGCCCGCGGAGTGCCGGATGATCGAGCCGACGACCAGCGAGAGCAGGCCGAGCAGCGCGATGTAGAGCGAGATGCCGACCGTGCCCTTCAGCCACTCCTGGGTGCTGGGCTCACGCGCGTCCAGCATGGCCACGTCGGCGAGAGCGACGAGGACGGCCGACCCCAGCGTCACCACGAAGGCGACCACGAAGAACACGATCGCCTTCGCCAGCAGCACCCGGCCGCGGGTCGGGCACGCGGTCATCGTGGTCCGGATCATGCCGGTGCCGTACTCCGAGGCGGTGGTCAGCACGCCGAGCGTGATGATGCACATGCTGCCGAGCAGCAGCCCGAAGAAGCCGAAGGCCAGCGGGCTCTCGCCGCTCAGGCTGCCGTCGGAGGAGTTGGCCGCGACCAGCGCGGCGGCGGCCAGGCCGATGCCGACGACGAGCAGCACGAACACGCCGAGCGTCCAGATCGTGGAGCGCACCGACCGGATCTTCGTCCACTCGGAGGCGAGCGCGTGCCCGAGGTGCGTGCGCACGACGGGGATCGGCGAGGTGTAGGTGGGGTACGACGAGCCGGGCGCCGCCGCCTGCCAGTTCGGTGCGGCGGTCTGCGGCATCGGGGGCTGGGGCGTGCTCATCGGGCGTCCTCGGGCGTGGTCGGGGCGGCGGGCGCAGGGGCGGAGGGGGCGACAGGCGGCGCGGACGGCTGAGCGGGCGCCTGCTGGGGCGCGGGCGCGGCGAAGGCCTGCGGAGCGGCGGGCTGGGCCGCAGGCGGTCCCTGGGGCGCCTGCGGCGGCTGCTGGGCGTACGGGTTGGCCGTACCGGCGCCCGGGGCGGCGCCGGGCGCGGCGGGAGCGCCGTAGGGACCGGCGGGCGCCTGACCCGGCGCGCCCTGCGGCGGCTGACCCTGCGGCGCGGCGAACGGCTGCCCGCCCTGCTCCGGCGGCGGCGGGGCGTACCAGCCGGGCTGGCCCTGCCCCGGAACCGGCATCGGCGGCTGCGCGCCGGGCGGCAGCGGCTGCTGGAGCCCGGTCTTCTGGTCGACGGTCGAGCGGTAGTCGACGGCGCCCTGCGTCATCCGCATGTACGCCTCCTCAAGCGAGGCCTGGTGCGGCGACAGCTCCCACAGCCGTACGTCGGTGTCGTGCGCGATGTCGCTGATGCGGGGGAGCGGCAGCCCGGTCACCCGGAGGCCGCCATCCTGCTCGGGCAGCACGTGCCCGCCGGCCTCGGTGAGCGCGCCGGCCAGCTTCTCGCGCAGCTGCGGCTCGGTGTCGGGCGTACGGACCCGGGCGAAGCCGGCGGAGTTCGCCGCGATGAAGTCCCTGACGCTCATGTCGGCGAGCAGCTGACCACGCCCGATGACGATCAGGTGGTCGGCGGTCAGCGCCATCTCGCTCATCAGGTGGGAGGAGACGAAGACGGTCCGGCCCTCGGCGGCCAGCGACTTCATCAGGTTCCGCACCCAGAGGATGCCCTCGGGGTCGAGGCCGTTGACCGGCTCGTCGAACAGCAGCACCTGGGGGTCGCCGAGCAGCGCGGCGGCGATGCCGAGGCGCTGGCCCATGCCGAGCGAGAAGCCCTTGGAACGCCGCTTGGCCACGTCCTGGAGGCCGACCACGCCCAGCACCTCGTCCACGCGCCGGGGCGGGATGCCGGACAGCTGGGCGAGCGACAGCAGATGGTTGCGGGCGGCCCGGCCGCCGTGCACGGCCTTGGCGTCCAGCAGCGCGCCGACCTGGCGGGGGGCGTTGGGCAGCCTGCGGTACGGGTAGCCGCCGATCGTGACATGGCCCGCCGTCGGGTTGTCCAGGCCGAGGATCATCCGCATCGTCGTCGACTTGCCCGAGCCGTTCGGGCCCAGGAAGCCGGTGACGGACCCGGGCCGCACTTGGAAGGACAGGTTGTACACAGCGGTCTTGTCGCCGTAGCGCTTGGTCAGGCCGACTGCCTCGATCATGCTCCGCACCCATCGAAAGGTTCAGGACAGCGGGGCACACGCCCCCCGTAAGGGTTAGGAGGATACCGAGCCGCTGACGGTTCCACTCAAGAGCAAGTAAAACCTCATGCCAACCGTGACCCTACGCGTCCCGTTTCTTGAGCGTCGCGTAACCGCCCGCGAGCGCCACGATCACCCACAGCACCATGATCCCGAGCCCGCCCCAGGGGCCGTACGGCTTGTCGTCGTCGATCGGGGTGACCACCTGCATGATCCTGCTTCCGGCCTGGTCCGGCAGGTACTGGCCGATCTTCTCGGTGGCCGAGACGTTGCCGAGGATGTTGGAGACCAGGAAGAAGAACGGCATCAGGATGCCCAGCGACAGCATCGGCGAGCGCAGCATCGCGGCGACGCCCATCGAGAACATCGCGATGAGGGTCATGTAGAGCCCGCCGCCGATCACCGCGCGCAGCACTCCTGGATCGCCGATCTCGGCCCGGTGGTCGCCGAGCATCGCCTGCCCCAGGAAGAAGGTGACGAAGCTGGTGGCCAGGCCGACGACCAGTGCGAGGCCGGTCGCCACCGCGATCTTGCTGGCCAGAAAGGTCCCACGCCGCGGCACCGCGGCCAGCGAGGTGCGGATCATGCCGGTGCTGTACTCGTTCGAGACGACGAGCACACCGAACACGATCAGCGCGAGCTGACCGAGGGTCATCCCCGCGAAGCTGATGAAGGTCGGATCGAAGGAGAGCCTGTCCCGCTCGCTCATGTTGTCGAACTCGCTGTTCGACAGGCCCGAGATCAGCATCCCGAGGGCGATGGTGACCACCACGGCGAGGGACAGCGTCCACATGGTGGAGGCCACGGACCGGATCTTGGTCCATTCGGAGCGGACGACCTGCGTGGCTGCCATGCTCAGCTCCTCCTCCAGTCGTCGCCCCACTGCGGCCGCGGCTCGGGGGGCAGCGGCGCGCCGGTGTGCGCGTGGTACTCCACCGACTCCGCGGTCAGTTGCATGAACGCCTCCTCCAGGGAGGCCTGCTGCGGGCTCAGCTCGTGCAGCACGATCCCGTGCCGCGCCGCCAGCTCGCCGATCTGCTCGGCCTTGCTGCCGTCCACCTCGAGCGAGCCGTCACCCGTCTGCACGGCCGTGATCCCTGCCGTGGGCAGGACGTCGAGCAGCCGCTCCCGCTGCGGGGTGCGGATCCGGACGTACGACCGTGAGTTGCGCTCGATGAAGTCGGCCATGGAGGTGTCGGCCAGCAGCCGCCCCTGACCGATGACGACCAGGTGGTCGGCGGTCAGCGCCATCTCGCTCATCAGGTGACTGGAGACGAACACCGTCCGCCCCTGGGCCGCCAGGGACTTCATCAGGTTCCGGATCCAGTGGATGCCCTCGGGGTCGAGCCCGTTGACCGGCTCGTCGAACATCAGGATCCGCGGATCGCCGAGCAGCGCGCCCGCGATCCCGAGCCGCTGCCCCATGCCCATCGAGAAGCCCTTGGTCTTCTTGCGCGCGACCGCCGTCAGCCCGACCGTGTCCAGCACCTCGCGCACCCGGCTCCTCGGGATGCCGTTGCTCTGGGCGAGGCACAGCAGGTGGTTGTAGGCGCTGCGCCCGCCGTGCCAGGCCTTGGCCTCAAGAAGGGCTCCGATGTACGTCAGCGGGTCCTTGAGCTGGTCGTAGCGCTTTCCGTCGATACGGACGCCGCCGGCGGTGGGGTAGTCGAGGCCCAGGATCATCCGCATGGTCGTGGACTTCCCGGCGCCGTTGGGGCCGAGGAACCCGGTGACGATGCCGGGTCTGACGGCGAAGGTGAGGTTGTTGACCGCCACCTTCTCGCCGTACCGCTTGGTCAGCCCCTCGAGCTCGATCATGCCGACCACGCTAAAACGCCGCAAAGCCCCCTGCCACCCGAGTGGCAAGGGGCTTCACAGATGTTCAGACGACGTACGCCGAACGGTTACCGGGTCTGCTGCGCCGGAACACCGCGGGAGATCGGCTCGTCCTCGGCCGGGGTGCCGGCGGCGGCCACCGCGGCGCCCGTGAGGGTCGCCAGCATCTCGCGGACGTTCGTCAGCTGAGCGTTGATGCTGTCGCGGCGGTTGGTGAGAGCCGCGAGCTCGCGCTCGGATTCCGAACGGATCCGGTCGGCCTTGGCGTTGGCGTCGGCCACGATGTCCTCGGCCTGGCGCTGAGCCGTCTCCACCGTCTGGCGGGCCCGGCGCTCGGCGTCGGTGCGCAGCTTCTCGGCCTCCAGACGCAGCTGCTCCGCCCGGTGCTCGATCTCGGCGAGGCGCTTCTCCGCCTTCTGCTGACGGGACGCCAGGTCGCGCTCGGACTGCTCGCGGCGCTTGGCGAGGTTCGTCTCGAAGTCGGCGGCGGCCTGCGCGGCCTTGGCGCGGGTCTCCTCGAAGAGAGCGTCGGCCTCCTCGCGCTTGGACTGCGCGTCCTTCTGCGCCTCGGCGCGCAGCTGGGAGGCGTCACTCTTGGCCTTCTCGACGATCCGGACGCCCTCGTCCTCCGCCTTGGACTTGCGCTCCGCAGCGAACGATTCTGCGTCGTTGCGGACCTGCTGGGCCGCCGACTCGGCGAGCTCGCGGTGCTGCTCGGCGGCGCGGCGGGCCTCCTCGCGCAGATCCTTGGCCTCTTCCTCGGCGAGGCGGAGGATCTTCTCGACACGCGCGCCGAGGCCGGCGTACGACGGCTCGGCGTCGGTTACCTGGGCCTGGGCGTTCTGCGTCTCGAGGTGGAGCTCCTCGATGCGCTTTTCCAGAGCGGTGATGCGGGCCAGAGCGCTGTCGCGGTCGGAGACGAGCTTCGAGATGCGTTCGTCCACCTGCGCGCGGTCGTACCCACGCCGCACAAGCTCGAAGCCGTAGGGGGAAGTGTCGCTCATGGGGTTCCTGTCGAATGAGACCGGTGAGGTGATAAGTGGAATCCTAGGGGCCGAAGCGGTGTGTCATCGAGCGGATACGTGTTTGATCTGGAGAATGAGACCCCTTTTGAGTGGCTAACCGCTGGACGGCTTGCCAAAAACTTGGTCAAAGGCCCCAGGAGACACCGGAACCCGCTCGCCCCGCTAGCTGTCTGACGACTTGCCACCCGATCGAGGGGCGCCCACCGTCGCACCTGCCTTGACCCCGTTGTCCTTGCCGCCGGCGGGTGTCTCGAAGGACTCCAACGCCTCCAGGACGTCCTGGACACGGGAGATTTCGGCGTTGATGTCCTCGCGGCGCCGGACCAGGACCTCCAGCTCGCGCTTGCCCTCCTCGACCGTGCGCCTGGCCTCGCGGATCGCCTCGGCCTTGAGCTCCTCGGCCTCCTTGATCAGCGAGGACCGCTTCTGCTCGGCCTCCTTGAGCAGGCCCTCGGCCTTCTTCACGGCCGCGATACGGACCTTGCCCGCCTCGGAGTTGGCTTCCGAGACCAGCTCCTTGGCCTTCGCCTGTGCCTTGGACAGCTGCTCCTCGGCCGCCTTGATGAGGGCGTCGCAGCGGTCCCCGGCCGACTTCATCGTCTCGGCGGACTCGCGGCGGGCCCGCTCGTGCAGCTCCTCGATCTCGCTCGTGATGCGGTCGCGCAGCTCCTCGGCGCGCTCCCTTATCGAGGTGGCGTCCCGGCGGGCGCCGACGAGCAGCTCGTCCGCGTCCGTACGGGCCTTCTCCACTCGCGAGTTGCCCTCCACCGTCGCCTCGGATACCAGCCGGTCGGCCTCCTTGCGGGCGGCGCCCACCATGGTGTCGGCCTGCGCCTCGGCGTCCGCGGTCGTCTTGTGCGCCTGCTGCTGCGCCTCGGTGAGCAGCTTGTCCGCCTCGGCGGTGGTCTCCGTGATGAGCTTGTCGACCTGCTCGGCCACGTCCTGGCGCCGCTTGCCCGCGTCCTTGCGGGCCTCGTCGAGGGTGCGCTCGGCCTCCTCGCGGGCGGCGGTCACGAGCCGCTCGGCCTCCGCGGCCGCCTCTGCCTTGACGCGCTCGGACTCGCTGCGGGTCCGCTCCGCGTGCTGCTGGGCCGACCCCACCGTCTCGGCGGCCTCGGCGCGCAGCCGCTCCGCGTCCGACGTGGCGTCCCCGACCAGCTTCTCGGCCTTGGCGCGCGCCTCGGTGCGCACCCGGTCGGCCTCCGCGACGGTTTCCGACTGGAGCCGCTCCGCCTCGGAACGCGCCTCCGTAATGAGCATGTCCGCCTGCGTCGCCGCGTCCGAACGGATCCGGTTGGCGTCCTCGCGGGCGTCGGCCCGGGTGCGCGACGCTGCCTGGTCGGCCTCGGCGATCGCGTCCGACGCCTCCGTACGCACCCGCTGCGCGTGCTCGGCGGCCTCCGAGCGCAGCCGGTCCGCCTCGGCGATCGCCTCGCCGACGGTCCGCTCGGCGAGGGACTTGGCGGCCTCGGACTCGTCGTTGGCCTCGCGCCGGATGCGGCCCGCGTCCTCGCTGGCCCGCTCCCGCTCGGCGTAGGCGTCGGAGCGGACCCGGTCCGCCTCCTCCTGCGCCTCCCGGCGGGTACGGTCCGCCGCGTGCTCGGCGGCGCTGCGCAGGCCGGTGATCTCCTCCTGCGCCTGCTCGTGCAGCCCCGACACGGAGTCGCGGACCTGCTGGGCGTGCTGCTCGGCCGCCGACACCATCTCGGTGGCGCGCCGGTCGGCCTCCTCGACCAGCCGAACCGCCTCGGTCTGCGCCTCCTCGACCCGCTTGCGGGCGGAGGCCAGCAGTTCCTCGCTCTGCTCGCGGGCCCGCTCGCGCTCCTGGTCGGCCTCCTGGCGGGCGGAGCCGAGGAGTTCCTCGGCCTCGCGGCGGCGCCGGGTGGCCTCCTCCTGGGCGGCGGCCAGCGTCTCGGACGCCTCCGTGCCGATCCGCTCGGCGGCGGCCTGGGCCTCCGCACGGACCCGGTCGGCGGTGTCCTGCGCCTCCGACTTCAGCCGCTCGGCCTCGGCCGCGGCCTCGGAACGCAGGCGTACGGCGATGGCCTCGCCCTCGGCCCGGGACGCGGAGGCGTCCGACGCGGCCTCGGTGCGCAGCCGGTCGGCCTCTTCCTCGGCCTGTTGCTGCAGCGTGCGGATCCGCTCGGCGGCCTCGGTGCGCAGCCGGTCGGTCTCCTCGGCGGCCTCGCGCCGGATGCGGGCGGCCTCCTCACGGGCCTCCGACAGTGCCTGCTCGGCCGACGCGAGCCGCTGCTCGGCCTCGGTGTGAAGGCGCGTCAGCTCGTCGGCGGCTTCCGTGCGGCGGGTCTCGACGCCGCGCTCGGTCTCCTCGCGCAGCTCGCGGGCGGCGCGCTCGGCGTCGGCCTTGATGCCCTCGGCCTGCTCGACGACCTCCTCGCGGTGCCGCTCGGCCTCCTGGCGGGTGCGCTGGAGGGTCTCCTCGGCCTGCCGGCGCAGCGTCGTGGCCCGCTCGATGGCCTCGGTGCGGACCTTCTCGCTGTCTGTCGTGGCCTTCTGGCGCAGCTCGTCCGCGTCCTGCCGGGTCTTGGAGAGCAGCTCCTCGGCGGTCTTGGCCGCCTCCTCGATCTGCTGGACGGCTTCCTTGCGGGCCTCCGCGCGGATCTTCTCGCCCTCGGCGACCGCCTCGGAACGCAGCTGCTCGGCCTCGCCGCGCAGCCGACGGGCCTCCTCCTGCAGCTCGACCGTCTTGGCGCGGTACTCCTTGGTGTCGTCCTTCGCCGAGCCCTTGAGCTGTTCGGCGATGTCGTGCGCCTCGGCGCGCAGCCGGTCCGCCTCGGCCTCGGCCTCCCTGCGGATCCGCTCGG
The DNA here is from genome assembly GCF_036173045.1 of Streptomyces sp. NBC_00299. Classification (GTDB taxonomy): domain Bacteria; phylum Actinomycetota; class Actinomycetes; order Streptomycetales; family Streptomycetaceae; genus Streptomyces; species Streptomyces machairae. The sequence goes on along the minus strand of NZ_CP108039.1, from coordinate 3,236,969 downwards.
CCTCCTCGGCCGCGGCCTTGGTGGTGTTCTGGGCGTCCTCCTGCGCTTTGTTGAGGACGTCCTCGGCGGTCTTGGCCGCCTTCGACAGCTGGGTCGCGCTCTCCTCGGCGGTGATCGTCCGGGCCTTCTCGGCGGCCTCGGCGACGATCTTCTCGGCCTCCGCGCGGGCGTCGGTGACGACCTGCTCGGCGTCCGCCTTGGTGCTCTCGGCCTCCTTGGTGGCCTCGCTGACCAGGCGGGCGACCTGCTCCTTGGCCGTACGCATGCGCTGTTCGTTGGCCGATTCGGCGTTCGACAGCGCCTTCTCGGCAGCCGTCGTGGCCTCGGCGACCAGCTTCTCGGCCTCGGACTGCGCCTTGCGCAGCGCCTCCTCGGCCTCCGCCATGCGCTGTTCGGCGGCCCGGCTGAGCTCGGTGGCCTGGCGGCGGGCGCTGTCCGACTCGGTCGCCGTGGAGCTGCGCAGCTGCTCGGCGTGGTCGGTGGCCTCCTGGGCCTGCGTGGACGCGGCGTTCAGCAGCCGCTCGGCGTCCGTACGGGCCCGGAGGAGGATCTGCTCGGCCTCCGCGCGGGCCTCCTCGGCCGCGCCCGTCAGGCGCTGGCGGGCCTCACTGGTGAGCCGCTCGGCCTCGGCACGCGCGGTCGCCATGGCCTGCTCGGCCTCGGCACGCGACTCGTCGAGGAGCCGGCGGGCCTGCGACTCGCTGCGGGCGCGCAGCTGCTCCGCCCACGCCACGTTCTCGTTGACGTGCGACTCGACGGTCTGCCGCCGCTCGGCCAGCTCCTGGTCCAGCTGCTGGCGGCGCGTGACCGCCTCCTGGTGCAGCTCGGCCTGCAACCGGGCCGCGTTCTCCGCGTGCTCCTGGAGGATGCGCTGAGTCTGCGCCCGGGCCTGGCTGAGCTCGCGCTCGGCCTCCTGGCGCAGCTGGTCGGCCTGCACCTGGGCGTTGCGCAGCAGTTGTTCGGCCTGATAGCCGATGTCGCCGCCGTCGAAGGCGGGCCGGGACATGATGGTCCGCCGCGCCTCGTGCAGCTTGGCGCGCAGCACCTCGACCTGGTAGCCGAGGTCCTCGGCGTGCTGGATCGCCTTTTCCCGCTCGGTCTTCAGCCGATCCATCTCGGCCTCGAACCGAGAGAGGTGGTCGACGTCAGCCGCCGGCTCTCGCTCCTGGCGTTCGTAGCCCCGCACTGCGCGGTCCCATCCGTCCCCTGGTCGCAAGTCTCTCCATACGAGCACCGTCCATCCGCCGAACGGGGCCCCCGGGGAATGGTGTCAGATCAACGGCGGAGCACGGGCTGTTGCCCCACCCTCGCCCCCCGAAACCCGGACCCCGGCTCGGTCCCGCCGTCAAAAGGCAGGGCCGGGTCGCCCTGGACTGAGCGGCGACCGCCCCCAACCCTACCGGCCCATATGTACGAGGGTCAGTGCTCAGGTGACTCAACAGGCGCCGATGTGACCAGTTCTGTCAGTACTCCATGGCAATCCTTTGGGTGCAGGAAGGTGATTCGTGACCCCATGGAGCCGCGCCGGGGCTCTTCGTACAGAACGCGTACGCCCTTGCCCTTGATGTCGGCGGCGTCGCCGTCCACATCCGCCGTACCGAAAGCGATGTGGTGGACACCCTCACCGTTCTTGTCGAGCCACTTGGCGACGGTGGAGTCCGGGCGGGTGGGCTCGAGAAGCTGCAGGTAGGAGGCGCCGCCGTCGGAGGTTTCGTTGATCTTGAGCATGGCCTCGCGGACGCCCTGCTCCTCGTTGACCTCGGAGTGGAACACCTCGAAGCCGTAGGTGGCCCGGTAGAACTCCACGGTCTTGTCCAGGTCGAAACAGGCGATCCCGATGTGGTCGATTCGCGTCAGCATGGAATTCAGTGCAGCGCGGCGGCGGTGGTTACGCAACGTGCCAGCGATCACACCGACGGCCCGGTGACGGCACGGAGTGCCATCAGTACATTCGAAGTAAACCCTCGTTCACTCCTCGGCAGTGCAGCCGGAAGGGGATCGCACCTCATGACTGGAACGAACAGCAGTACCTCGGTGATCGTCGCGGGCGCCCGTACGCCCATGGGACGGTTGCTGGGCTCGCTGAAGTCCTTCTCCGGAGCCGACCTCGGCGGATTCGCGATCAAGGCCGCCCTCGACCGTGCGGGGATCGGCGGCGACCAGGTGCAGTACGTGATCATGGGCCAGGTGCTCCAGGCCGGGGCGGGGCAGATCCCGGCGCGCCAGGCAGCGGTCAAGGCCGGCATCCCGATGAGCGTCCCGGCGCTCACCATCAACAAGGTGTGTCTGTCGGGCCTCGACGCGATCGCGCTCGCGGACCAGCTGATCCGCGCCGGCGAGTTCGACGTGATCGTCGCGGGCGGTCAGGAGTCCATGACCAACGCCCCCCACCTGCTGCCGAAGTCCCGCGAGGGCTTCAAGTACGGCGCGATCGAGATGCTCGACGCGATGGCGTACGACGGTCTGACCGACTCCTTCGAGGGCATCGCCATGGGCGAGTCCACGGAGAAGCACAACACCCGCCTCGGCATCCAGCGCCCCGCGCAGGACGAGATCGCCGCCCAGTCCCACCAGCGCGCCGCCGCCGCGCAGAAGAACGGCCTGTTCGAGGCCGAGATCACCCCGGTCGAGATCCCGCAGCGCAAGGGCGACCCGGTCCTCTTCAGCAAGGACGAGGGTATCCGCGGCGACACCACGGCGGAGTCCCTGGGCAAGCTGCGCCCCGCCTTCTCCAAGGACGGCACGATCACGGCGGGCTCGGCCTCGCAGATCTCCGACGGCGCCGCCGCGGTCGTCGTCATGAGCAAGGCCAAGGCGCTGGAGCTCGGCCTGGACTGGATCGCCGAGATCGGCGCGCACGGCAATGTGGCGGGCCCTGACAACTCGCTCCAGTCCCAGCCCTCGAACGCCATCCAGCACGCCCTGAAGAAGGAGGGCCTGGAGGTCGCCGACCTCGACCTGATCGAGATCAACGAGGCCTTCGCCGCCGTCGCGGTGCAGTCAATGAAGGACCTCGGGGTGTCATCGGAAAGGGTGAACGTCAACGGCGGAGCCATCGCCCTGGGTCACCCGATCGGTATGTCGGGTGCGCGGCTCGTCCTGCACCTGGCCCTGGAGCTGAAGCGGCGGGGCGGCGGCGTCGGCGCTGCGGCCCTGTGCGGCGGTGGCGGCCAGGGTGACGCACTGATCGTGCGGGTACCCAAGGCCTGAGACCTCGTACGTTTCCTTTCTGAACGGAGCAGTGATGCAGGACGTCTCCACACTCGTCGCCCAGGCGAGAGAGGGCCGGCCGCGTGCCGTGGCCCGGCTGATCTCCTTGGTGGAGGGGGCGTCCCCGCAGCTCAGGGAGGTCATGGAGACGCTGGCGCCGCTCACGGGCAACGCGTATGTCGTCGGCCTCACGGGTTCGCCCGGAGTCGGCAAGTCGACATCCACGTCGGCGCTCGTGACGGCGTACCGCAAGCAGGGCAAGCGGGTCGGCGTCCTGGCCGTCGACCCGTCCTCGCCGTTCTCGGGCGGCGCGCTGCTGGGCGACCGGGTCCGGATGTCGGACCACGCGTCCGACCCCGGCGTCTACATCCGCTCGATGGCGACGCGCGGCCACCTGGGCGGCCTCGCGTGGGCCGCCCCGCAGGCGATCCGCGTCCTGGACGCCGCGGGCTGCGACGTGGTGCTCGTCGAGACGGTCGGGGTCGGCCAGTCGGAGGTGGAGATCGCCTCCCAGGCGGACACGAGCGTCGTCCTGCTGGCCCCGGGCATGGGTGACGGCATCCAGGCGGCCAAGGCGGGCATCCTGGAGATCGGCGACGTGTACGTCGTCAACAAGGCCGACCGTGACGGCGCCGACGCCACCGCCCGCGAGCTCAACCACATGCTCGGCCTCGGAGAGTCCCGCGGCCCCGGCGACTGGCGCCCGCCGATCGTCAAGACGGTCGCCGCCCGCGCCGAGGGCATCGACGAGGTCGTGGAGGCCCTGGAGAAGCACCGCGCCTGGATGGAGGAGCGCGGAGTCCTCACCGAACGCCGCCGCGCCCGCGCCGCCCGCGAGGTCGAGACCATCGCCGTCACGGCCCTGCGCGAACGCATCGCGGACCTGCACGGCGACCGCAGGCTCGGGGCACTGGCGGAGAAGATCGTCGCCGGGGAGCTGGACCCGTACCGGGCGGCGGACGAACTGGTGGAGGGGCTTACGGGGGCCTGACCCCGGAAAGCGCCCCGAGAGCTTTCCCCGTGGTCAACTTCCGCCGTCCGCTGCTAGGTTGATGCGCATGTACCTCCTCTTGGCATAGGGCACGCCTGCCCGCGCACGGTGAACGACCGCTCGGTCGTGACCGGCGCGGCGATACGGCGTCCCCTTTTCCGCCTCGAGTCGAGGAACTCCCGTGTCTTCCACACACGACGTGCGGCCTTCGTATGCCGCCGTTCTCCGGATCCCCCACGCCCGCCGCACCTTCGCCGCAGCCCTGACCGGCAGGCTGTCGTACGGCATCGCCCCGCTGTCCGTGATGCTCGCCGTGACCCGGTCCTCCGGGTCGTACGCGGTGGCGGGCGTGGTGATGGCGCTGTTCTCGGCGACCAGCGTCTTCCTGTCGCCCGCGAGGGCGGCACTCATCGACCGGCACGGGCCGCGCAGGGCGCTCGTGCCGATGGTCGCGGCCCACGCCGTACTGCTCGGACTGCTGGCGGCGCTCCTCTGGCGTCCCGGTGCCGCCTCGCCGTTCGTCCTCGCCGTCGGCGCCGCCCTCGCCGGTGCCTGCACTCCGCCGCTCGGACCCACCATGCGGGCCGTGTGGGGGCGGCTGGCCCCGGACCGGGCGCTGACGCAGCGGGCCTACAGTCTCGACGCCGTCGCGGAGGAACTGCTCTTCGTCTCGGGGCCGTTGCTGGTGGGCGTGCTCGCAGGGTTCGCACCGCCGGCGGCCGGCATCGTCGTGGGCGCGGCGCTGATGGTGGCGGGGACGGCCGGGTTCGTGTCGTCGCCCGCGGTGCGTGCGGTGCCGGGCGGCAAGCGCGAACCGGGCCCGGACGCGGCCGGGCGGCGGGTGCTGCGCGGTCTGGGGCGGCCGGTGATCGCGGCCGCGGGGGTCGGCCTCGCCCTGGGCGTGGTCGACCTGCTGGTCGTGGCCTTCGCGGAGGGGCACGGTCACGGTGCCGGCGGCGCGGCCTGGGTGCTCGCCGCCCTGTCCGCCGGAAGTGCCGTCGGCGGGCTGCTCAACGGGGCCGTCGAGTGGCGGGCCTCAGCCGGCACCCGGCTGTCCGTGCAGGCGGCCGGCCTGGGGCTGGCGCTGGGCGGCGCCGGGCTGGCGCAGGGGCTCGGCACCCTGGCCGTGGCGGTCGCGGTCGCCGGTGTCTTCGTGTCCCCGCTGATCACCACCGCTTACCTCATCGCCGACGAGGCCGCCACGCCCGAGGCCCGGGTGCAGGCCGGGGCCTGGGTCAACACGGCCGTCAACGCGGGCATCACGGGCGGTGCCGCGGTGGCCGGCGTGCTGGTCGGATGGCTTCCGGCGGGGGTGTGCTTCGCGGCGACCGGTGCGGTGATGCTGGTGACGGCGGTGGCTGTGGCCCGGCGGGGGGACGCGAAAAGGGGTACGGGACATCCCGTACCCCTCGTGTGACGCGCTGACGACTGACGCGTTGACGTCCGTCAGTCGTCGTCGCCGTCGCGGTCGTCCTGAGCGTTGTCCTGGGCGGTGTCGTCGTCGTGGTCCTGGGTGACCTTGCCCGTCTTGAGGTCGACCTTCCACTCGCCCTTGGTGGTCTCCACGCTCCAGGCGGCGGGGCCGTCGTCGTCCAGGTCGACGTCGGTGACGGTGCCCTTCGCCGCGCCGGCCTCGGCGGCCTCGCGGGCGTCCACGCTCGCGCCCTTCAGCGCGGCGAGGTCCTCGCGGCCGTCGTTGTCATCGTCGTCGTCGCGCTGGGCGCCGACGACCTTGGCGGTGTCGGGGGAGACCTGGACGTTGTACTCGGTGCCGTCGCCCTTGACGACGTTCACGTCCCAGGCGCCGGCGCCGTCGTCGTCCCGGTCGGCGGAGACGGCCGTGCCCGGCGTGTTCTTCAGCGCGGCGGCGATCGCGTCGGCGGCGCTGATCTTGGAGACGCGGACCTCGGTGGCGTCGTCGCTCCGGTCGTCCGCGGCCTCGCTGCGGTCGTCGGTCGCGTCGTCGTCGCGGTCGTCGGCGTCGTCGCTCCGGTCGTCGTCGGCGACCCGGACGTTCGTCTGACGCTGGGTGGGCGCGTTGCCGTCGTCGGCCGACGCGTAGGCCGCGACGGTGCCGCCGCCGACCAGAGCCGCAGCGGTGACGGTGGCGATGACGATGTTGCGCTTCATGGGGTTTCCCTCCCAGAGTGTTGCGTTTCACGACGGTTCACGACGCTTGGTGTCGTTTCATGTCGCTTGGTTTCGACGGGAACCAATCTGCCGAACCGACGCTGAGAGGAACCTGAAGCCCCCTGAAGAGATCTTCAGCTTCGCTTTGCCAGGCTGTACGCATGCGCCTGTTGATCGTGGAGGACGAAAAGCGGCTGGCCCTGTCGCTCGCCAAGGGCCTGACCGCCGAGGGGTACGCCGTGGACGTCGTCCACGACGGCCGGGAGGGGCTGTTCCGGGCCTCGGAGGGGTCGTACGACCTCGTGATCCTCGACATCATGCTGCCCGGTATGAACGGCTACCGCGTCTGCGCCGCCCTGCGCGGCGCCGGCCACGACGTGCCGATCCTGATGCTCACCGCCAAGGACGGCGAGTACGACGAGGCCGAGGGGCTGGACACCGGCGCCGACGACTACCTCACCAAGCCGTTCTCGTACGTCGTCCTCGTCGCCCGCGTCAAGGCACTGCTGCGGCGCGGGGGACAGGGCGCCGGGGCCTCGCCCGTGCACGTCCACGGCGACCTCAAGGTCGACACGGCCGCCCGCCGGGTCTTTCTCGGTGAGGACGAAGTGTCCCTCACGACCAAGGAGTTCTCGGTCCTGGAGCAGCTCGTGCTGCGGGCCGGCGAGGTGGTGTCCAAGGCCGAGATCCTGGAGCACGTCTGGGACTTCGCGTACGAGGGCGATCCGAACATCGTCGAGGTGTACGTCAGCACCCTGCGGCGCAAGCTGCGCGCCGGGCTCATCAAGACGGTCCGCGGCGCCGGATACCGGCTGGAGAAGGAACGATGAGAAGGCTCTTCGGCTCGGTCCGGTCGCGGGCCACACTCGCCGCCACCCTCGTCGTCGCCGTGGCGCTGGTCGCGGCCGGCGCGGCGGTCCTGCTGTCGCTGCGGTCCAACCTGATCGACCAGGCGGGCAACGACGCGGAGCGCACGGCGCAGAACGTCGTCGCCCAGCTCGTCGCCGGGAAGCCGTACGACCAGCTGGACATTGACGACGACAGCCCGGTCCAGGTGGTCGACGCGAACGGCCATCTCGTCGCGGCCACCGAGGACCTGGAGCGGATCAGCGGCACGGGCACCGACGCCGTGCAGCCGCAGCCGCGCAAGGGCGACACGGGGGGTACGGGCAACACCGCCGGGTCGGGCGGGGAGGACGCTGACGACGACGCGGACGACGCCAGGGCCGATGCCTCGGACGACGACACGGCCCAGGACGCCGGCGAGATCGGCGAGGTGAGCGCGTTCACCGACGGCTCGGCGACGATCGACGGCGACACCGCCGACTACCGCTTCGCCGCCGTCCCGGTGGAGACCGACGACCGGGGCACGCTCACCGTCCACGCCGGCGGCTCCCTGGAGGCCGAGCAGAGCGCCGTGAACTCCGCGCTCACCGTCATGCTGATCGGCTTCCCGCTGCTGCTCGGCGTCGTCGCGACCGTGACCTGGCTGGTCACCCGGCGCGCACTGCGCCCGGTCGAGGGCATCCGGCGCGAGATGGCCGCGATCACCGCGTCCGAGGACCTCGCCCGGCGCGTGCCGGAGCCGGACACCCACGACGAGGTCGCCAGGCTCGCCAGTACCACCAACGAGACGCTGGCCGCGCTGGAGACCTCCGTGGAGCGCCAGCGCCGGTTCGTCGCCGACGCCTCGCACGAACTGCGCAGCCCGATCGCGTCCCTGCGCACCCAGCTCGAAGTGGGCGTCGCCCATCCGGAGTTGCTGGACGTGCCGGGCGCGGTGGAGGACACCGTACGGCTGCAGCGTCTCGCCGCCGACCTGTTGCTGCTCGCCCGCCTGGACGCGGGGGAGGGGCCCGGCGACAAGCGGGTCGACCTGGGTGAGGTGGCGCGGCGGGAGGCGCGGGGCCGTAAGAACGTGGCCGTCGAGGCGGACGTCGCGGAGGTGGCCGGGTCGCGGGGGCAGTTGGAGCGGGTCCTGGGCAACCTGCTCGACAACGCCCAGCGGCACGCCCGGGACGCGGTCACCGTGACCGTCGGGCGGGACGGGGACTGGGTCGTGGCGGCCGTGGCCGACGACGGGGGCGGGGTGGCCGAGGCCGACCGGGAGCGGATCTTCGAGCGGTTCGTACGGCTGGACGAGGCCCGCACCCGCGACGACGGCGGCGCCGGGCTCGGACTCGCCATCGCCCGGGACGTGGCCGCACGCCACGGCGGCACTCTCACGGTCCGGGACGCCCCGGCAGGCGGCGCCCTGTTCGAACTCCGCCTGCCGCTCGCCTAGACCCTTCAAGCCCCTACCCGGGTGTCACGGATGTCACGGACGTCCGCGCTGCCCGCGCAGGTGCTCCGCGATCGGCTTCAGGCCCTTGTCGAGCTCGGCCAGGGCGTCGGTGGACAGCAGGTCGATGAAGTGCCTGCGCACGGACGCCACATGGTGCGGCGCGACCTTCTTCATCGTCTCCATGCCGTGGTCGGTGAGGACGGCGTAGAGGCCGCGGCGGTCGGACTCGCAGTTCTCACGTCGGACCAGGTTCGCGTTCTCCATACGGGTGATCTGGTGGGAGAGGCGGCTCTTGGACTGGAGGGTGGCCGACGCGAGGTCGCTCATCCGCATCCGTACGTCCTCCGACTCGGAGAGGTTCACCAGGATCTCGTAGTCGTTCATAGTCAGGCCGAACGGCTGCAGGTCTTTTTCGAGCTGGTACGTCAACAGCCTGTTGACCTCCAGGTGGGTGCGCCAGGCGCACTGCTCCGCATCGGTCAGCCAGCGGGTGGCCGTCTCGGTCTCCATGAATGAAGTCTACCTAAAAAGTTGAAAGGCGAACTAGTGAGGGTTTTCTGTGACACGACCGTGTGCTCACACGTTCGATGTCACACTCCGCAGACTACCGCTCACAGCCCGAAGCGACGCTGGAGGTCTCCCAGCTGTCCGGGAAGGCGCGGTGCCCCGGCCTGTTGTGAAGGGCCTGTGTGCGACCCTCCGGAACCGGGGACTCCGGGCTCCGGCGGAACCGCCCCCGTGGCGTGCTCGGCCATGAGGGTCTCGCTCGACTGGAGCAGGACCGTACCGGCTCCGACGAACTCGAACTGATGCTCCTCTCCGGAGGCCCCGCCGAGGCCTGTCAGTGCACGTAGACCGCCCATCACGCCGGTCATGTAGCCATGGTCGTAGTGATGGCACGGGGAGGGGCAGTCGGCCCAGCCGACGAGTGCCTGTGGGTCCACCCGGATCGGGGGTTCCATGAACACCACCGGCCCGTTAGATGCGGCCACGAACTTTCCGGTTCCGATGAGTGTCAGAAAACCCGGCACGATCGACTGCTTGAGAGCAAGAGTTGGCTGAAAAGCGAGCAGGTTGCCGGAGCGAATGGTCAGGTTGCCGTCTTCGAGGTCGAACGAATTCACGTCGAAGGCCCGGTCGGCCAGCAGCATCTTGCCGTTGCCCTCCGCCACGACCCAGTCGCTCGCGTGCAGTGGCGAATGGAAGGACGTACGGACAAGTCGGTCGAGTCGCCCGTGCCCGACGCCGTTGAAGTCCATCGAGCCGTAGTAGGCGATCATCTTCCCCTTCTGCAGGAACCACTGGCTCCCCTTGAGCTCCACGCAGAAGGTGTAGGCGTTGACGTTGTCGTCGGACGGCAGCGTCATCGGATCGAGGACCGCGGGGCCGCCAGGGGCCTGGTAGGGGGCGCTCACAGTTTCTCCTCAGACGCCTGGACGTACACCGCACCGTTGCCGCTGAGCTCCAGCTGGAAGGCCTCGCCGGAGCCGCGGCCCACCATGTCGCGCCAGCCCAGGGCGGTGGACAGCTTGTTGCGTACGTCGCCGTGGTGGGCGACGTAGGCCTGGGGGTCGACGTGGACGGGCCGCTGTGGAGTGATCGGGATCTCGAAGACGCCGCCGTGCGCCATGACGGCCACGGCCCCGTGCCCCTTGAGGGTGGTCGTGAACAGCCCCTGCCCGCTGATCTGTCCGCGGACCATGCCCATGACCCCGCCCTGTGAGCCGAGGAACATCGTGCCCTGCTGGAGCGTGCCCTCGAAGGCGAGGAGGCGGTCCGCCTCGACGCACAGGGTGTCGCCGGCGAGGTTGATCACCTGGACATGGTGGCCGCCGTGCCCGAAGAGCACCGTGCCGCTGCCCTCGACGGTCATCAGCGGGGTGTCCTCGTTCGCCACCCGGCGCCCGATCATCGACATGATCCCGCCCTGGCCACCGGCCGTGTTGGGAGTGAAGGACACCTCGCCCTTGTAGGCGAGCATCGCCCCGCGCTGACTGAACAGCCGCTGCCCCGACATGACGGTCGCCTCGACCATCTTGGAGTTGATCTCACGGAAGCCCATCTCAGACATCCCCCGCGATCGTGTTCCGCTCGCTCGGCTGTACGTACACCAGCCCGTCCCCCTCGAACCGGATCTGGAAGGCCTCGCCACCGCCCTCGCCCATGAGCGTGCGGAAGGTCACACCGGACTGGAAGGACTGCCGCAGATTCCCCTGGTGGGCCACATAGGCCCCCGGGTCGACAGTCAGCGGAAACTGTGAACTGACCCGCAGCACGACCGCAGGCCCGTCCGACATGATCGCCGCCTGGCCGTGCCCTTCAACGGTCGTCGTGAACAGCCCGTTGCCCTGCGAGGCACCGCGCATCCCGGTGAAGGACGTACCAGTCCGCAGCCCCCCGTCCGTGGCGAGCAGATTGCTCGACTCCACGTACAGCTTGTCTCCCTGGAGGTTCACGAGACTGATCTCGGAGGCCCGGTCCGCGAACCAGCACGTCCCATGCCCCTTCACCTCCATCACCGTCATCTGCTCACCGGTGAGCCGCCGGGTCACCATGCCCCGGATGCCCTCACCGCCGCCGCTCATCTTCTTGAAGGCCATCTGCCCGTCGTACGCGACCATCGAGCCGTTCTTCGCCTTCACGGCATCACCGGTCATGTCGACGGCGAGCACCTTGCTGCCTTGCAGTCGGAACATCGCCACGCAGCGAAGGTAGCCGCCGGGACCTGCCGCCAACAGATCCCAGAGACGGACTTCACCCCTGACGAGACCCCGATCCTCCGGACGCGGAGACGCTGTCATCCACCCGATGCCAACCCGGCGGCCAACGTTTGCCACAATGGGTGAACGTTTGTGCTTGTGTTCACAAGCTGATCCGAGCAGACCTCTCCCGAACCCACCGAAGGTGACCCGTGGACATCAAGACCGCCACCTCCCTCCGCCGCCTCCGTCTCGTCTCGGCCCCCGAGGCGGTGTCGTTCCTGCTGCTGCTCCTGTGCTCGGTGCTGAAGCGGACGACCGACTTCAACGCGGTGCCCGTGATGGGCATGGTCCACGGCGTGCTCTTCATCCTGTACGTGATCTTCTGGGCGGACGCCTGGAACCGCACCAAGTGGTCCCTGAAGACCGCGGCGCTCTACTTCGTCCTCTCCGTCCTGCCGGCCGGAGGCTTCTTCGCCGAGCGCATGCTCAAGCGCGAGGCCGAGAACGCGGTGATCGCCTCCCGCGCCCGCAACGAAGGAATCGTGAACGCATGATCGTCGCGTTTTCCGTGACGCCGCTCGGCGTCGGCGAGGACGTGGGGGAGTACGTCGCCGACGCCGTCCGCGTGGTCCGCGAGTCGGGCCTGCCCAACCGCACCGACGCGATGTTCACCTCGATCGAGGGCGACTGGGACGACGTCATGGACGTGGTCAAGCGCGCCGTGGCAGCCGTAGAAGAACGCGCCCCGCGCGTATCGCTGGTCCTCAAGGCCGACATCAGGCCCACGGTGACGGACGGCCTCACCTCCAAGGTGGAAACGGTGGAGCGCCACCTGGCGGAGTAGCCGCGCCCGGCTTAAAGCGCGTTACCCCCGCGGCGCCGCAGTCGCCCACGGCGGTAAGGGGACGTGCCGGGGGTGTCCGCCCGCAGTGGCCGGCGTCAAGAAGCGGCACCGCCCCTTCCCGACCCCGGCCGCCGGTCCGAGGACGGACACCCCCCGGCGCGGCCCCGCCCCCCAAAGCACCGTCAGGTGCTACGCGAACCCCCACACAGCGCCACAGGCCGCCGCAGGCATCCCGGCCCCAACTGGCGGAGCCTGACGCAGCGTCGGCTGCCGCCGGACACACAAGCACGGCCAGTTCCCTCCTTTGGCCCGCATGGCTCGCGGACCCCAGAGCCCTGACCCACGATGAAGGCTCAGGGCCGAAACCCGCGTTCGCGCTGGTGGACACGGACGGCCGCCGCTTGCTCCCGCGAAGGAAGGGTCTGCCGGATGACCACTTCGCCCTATACATCCCAGTCGGCGTTCGACGGCTCCAGGATGCGAGTCCTCCTTCTCGTCGACCTCCACGAAGGTGCCGAGCAACAGTTCCTGGACGCCTACGAGCACATGCGCGACCGAGTCGCGTCGGTCCCCGGTCACCTCGGTGACCAGCTGTGCCAGTCCCTGGAGAACCCGTCCCAGTGGCTCATCACGAGTGAATGGGCCACCGCCCCGCCGTACCTCGCCTGGGTGAACAGTGAAGAGCATCTCGAGACGGTCCGGCCCCTGCAGAGCTGCGTGCGCGAGCTCCGCTCGATGCGGTACGGCATCGTCCGCGAGACCGGCGGCGTCCGCCCGGAAAAGGCCGGCGGACTCCAGACGGCCGTAAGGGTGGGCGACGGTGTGATCCGCCATGCCCTGACCTTCACCGTCAAGCCCGGCTCCGAGTCCAAGGTCGCGGAGATCCTCGCCGGATACGCACCGCCCGAGGCCCGCGTCGACGACACCACGCGGCTGCGCCGCACGACCCTGTTCATGCACGGCAACCGGGTCGTCCGCACAGTCGAGGTGGAGGGCGACCTGATGGCGGCCCTGCGCCACGTCTCGCGCCAGCCCGAGGTGCGGGCCGTCGAGGAGGCCCTCAACCCGCATCTGGAGCAGCACCGGGACCTGGCCGACCCCGAGTCCGCGCGGACGTTCTTCATCCGCGCCGCCATGCCGCCCGTCCATCACGTGGCACGCGGCGGCCCGGAGCCGGACGACATCAAGCGGCACGCCCTGTACTACCCGGCCCGCAAGGGCTGCGGAATGGCGCTGGCCCGGTTGCTCTCGCAGCAGGACGAGACCGCGGCGGCCGACCCGGACGGCCCCGTGCACCGCAGCACCGTCTTCCAGCGCGAGGACATCGTCGTCCGCCTCATCGACGTTCGGGGTGATCCCGAGACCGACCCGGTCATGGCGCTCGGCATCCAAGGCCCGAGGAAGGCCGCGGTGCTGGCCCGGCTGCTGGACACCGACGCGCTCGGCGTGGCCGGACCGTTCAGCGGCGGACGCGAGGCGACCCGCCTCCTGACGCACGCCGACATGGCGCTGATCACCGACCGCAGGGCCGGCGACCGCAGGGCTGCGCAGTCCTGACCGCGCAGGGACCATCACCCCACCGAACGACCTGGAGACAGACCATGGACAAGATGCGCCCGCGCGTCGTGGACCTCAAAGAGATCGAGCCCAACCGCAAGCGCGGCGGCGACCTGCGCACTCTGCTCACCCCGGTCACGGTGGGTGCGACGAGCGGCTTCATGGGCCTGGCCATCATGCGGCCCGGCGAACGCATCAGCGAGCACTACCACCCGTACTCCGAGGAGTTCATCTACGTCGTCGAGGGCAGGCTGGAGGTCGACCTGGATGGAGAAACGTTTTCCCTCCGTTCCGACCAGGGCCTGATGATCCCCATCGACATGCGGCACCGCTTCCGCAACGTCGGTGACGAGGAGGCCCGGATGGTCTTCCACCTGGGCCCGCTCGCGCCGAACCCCAAGCTCGGCCACGTCGACACCGAGGCGCCGGAGCTCAGCGACGACATCAAGCCGTACCCGCTCGTCCAGGAGGAGGGCGGGCAGCCCGAGCGACCCGGAGTGCTCTCGTGACCCGGCGCGTGGCGGTCACCGGCATAGGTGTGGTCGCCCCCGGCGGGATCGGGGTCCCGGCGTTCTGGGACCTCCTCTCCAACGGCCGGACGGCGACCCGTGGCATCACCCTGTTCGACCCCGAGGGCCTGCGGTCCCGGATAGCCGCCGAGTGCGACTTCGACCCCCTCACGCACGGCCTCGAACCCGGCATCGCCGAACGCGCCGACCGGTACATACAGTTCGCCCTGGTCGCCGCACAGGAGGCCGTGACCGACAGCGGTGTCGACTTCGCCGCCGAGAACCCCTGGCGCGTGGCCGTGTCCCTGGGCAGCGCGGTGGGCGGCACGACCCGGCTGGAGCACGACTACGTCCTGGTCAGCGAGCACGGGCAGCGCTGGGACGTCGACCACCGCAACGCCGGGCCGCAACTGCACCGGGCGTTCTCGCCCAGCACGCTCGCGGCCGACGTCGCCGAACGGTTCGGCGCCCAGGGCCCGGTGCAGACCGTGTCCACCGGCTGCACCTCCGGACTCGACGCGGTGGGCTACGCCTTCCACACCGTCGAGGAGGGCCGCGCCGACATCTGCATAGCCGGGGCCTCGGACTCGCCGATCTCCCCGATCACCATGGCCTGCTTCGACGCCATCAAGGCCACGTCGCCGAACAACGACGACCCCGAGCACGCCTCCCGCCCCTTCGACGCCCACCGCAACGGATTCGTCATGGGCGAGGGCGCCGCGGTGCTGGTCCTGGAGGAGCTGGAGCACGCCCGGGCGCGCGGCGCGCACATCTACTGCGAGATCGGCGGCTACGCGACGTTCGGCAACGCGTACCACATGACCGGACTCACCAGTGAGGGCCTGGAGATGGCCCGTGCCATCGACGACACGCTCGACCACGCGCGCGTGGACCCCACCGAGATCGACTACGTCAACGCGCACGGCTCGGGCACCCGCCAGAACGACCGGCACGAGACCGCCGCGGTGAAGAAGTCGCTGGGCTCCCACGCCTACGACACCCCGATGAGCTCCATCAAGTCCATGGTGGGCCACTCGCTCGGCGCGATCGGCGCGATCGAGGTCGTCGCCTGTGTGCTGGCGCTGGCCCGGCAGGTGGTACCGCCGACGGCGAACTACGAGACCCCGGACCCCGAGTGCGACCTGGACTACGTCCCGCGCACCGCTCGCCCCCGCAGGCTCGACAACGTGCTCTCCGTGGGCAGCGGCTTCGGCGGGTTCCAGTCCGCGGTGCTCCTGACGGGGCCGAGTGGGAGGAGACGACGATGAGTGGTCAACGCACCCGGCGCACAGCGGTCACCGGAATGGGTGTGGTCGCGCCCAACGGCCTGAACGCGGACACCTACTGGAAGTCCGTGAAGGAGGGCGCGAGCGTACTGGACCGGGTCACCCGGGAGGGCTGCGAGCACCTTCCGCTCCGCGTCGCCGGAGAGGTCCGCGGATTCGACCCGTCGGCGCTGATCGAGGAGACCTTCCTCGTCCAGACCGACAAGTTCACCCACTTCGCACTGGCCGCCGCCGACGCAGCCCTGCAGGACGCGGGACTCAGCAGCAGCGCCGCCGACTCGCCGTACTCGGTCGGTGTGGTCACCGCGGCCGGGTCCGGCGGCGGCGAGTTCGGCCAGCGGGAACTGCAGAAGCTGTGGGGCAAGGGGGCCCGGTTCGTCGGGCCCTACCAGTCCATCGCCTGGTTCTACGCCGCCAGCACGGGCCAGATCTCCATCCGCAAGGGCTTCAAGGGCCCCTGCGGGGTGGTGGCCAGCGACGAGGCGGGCGGCCTGGACGCCGTCGCGCACGCCTCGCGGGCGGTGCACCGGGGCACGGACGTGGTCGTGGTCGGGGCCGCCGAGGCGCCGCTCGCCCCGTACTCGGGGGTCTGCCAGCTCGGCTACCCCGAGCTCAGCACCGTCGAGGACCCGGCCCGCGCCTACCGCCCCTTCACCTCGGCGGCCTGCGGTTTCGTACCCGCCGAGGGCGGTGCCGTACTGGTCGTGGAGGACCTGGACCGGGCACAGCGCCGGGAGGCGGCCGTCCGGGCCACCGTGGCGGGACACGCGGCCACGTTCACGGGCGCCTCGCGCTGGGACAGGTCGCGGGGGGGTCTCGCGCAGGCCATCCGCGGGGCCCTCGACGAGGCCGGCTGCGCGCCGGAGGAGATCGACGTGGTCTTCGCCGACGCGATGGGCGTGCCCGACGCGGACCGTGCCGAGGCGCTCGCCCTCGCCGACGCCCTCGGCCGGCACGGCACCCGAGTGCCGGTCACCGCCCCCAAGACCGGCATCGGGCGGTCGTACTGCGGGGCGCCCCTGCTCGACATCGTGGCCGCGGTGCAGGCCATGGAGCACGGGCAGATACCGCCGACGCCGGGCGTCTTCGACATCTGCCACGACATCGACCTGGTGACCGGCACGGCACGCCCGGCCGAGCTCCGCACGGCCCTGGTCCTCAGCAGGGGACTGATGGGCTCCAACGCGGCTCTGGTCGTGCGTCGGGGCCCCGAATCCGCCGCATAGAACGACAAGGAGAACCCTCATGACCACCGGAGTGAACCAAGTGACCGTCGCCGAGCTGGCCGCGCTGATGAAGCAGGCCGCCGGTGTGTCCGTCGACGCGCACGACCTCGAAGCCCGGGCGGAGACGCCCTTCTCCGAGTTCGGGCTCGACTCGCTCGGTCTCCTCGGCATCGTGGGCGAGCTGGAGAACCGGCACGGCCAGGCACTGCCCACCGACGCGGAGCGCTGCAAGAGCCCCCGCGCCTTCCTCGACCTCGTCAACGGCAGCCTCACGACAGGAGCCTGAAGTGGCCGGACACACCGAGAACGAAATCACCATCGCCGCTCCCGTCGACCTCGTCTGGGACATGACGAACGACCTGGAGCGCTGGCCCCAGCTGTTCAGCGAGTACGCGTCCTGCGACGTGCTGTCCCGCGAGGGCGACACGGTGACCTTCCGCCTGACCATGCACCCCGATGAGAACGGCAAGGTGTGGAGCTGGGTCTCGGAGCGGGTCGCCGACCGCGAGAAGCTCGTCGTGCGCGCCCGCAGGGTCGAGACCGGCCCCTTCGAGTACATGAACATCGTGTGGGAGTACGAGGAGACCCCGGCCGGCACCCGGATGCACTGGACGCAGGACTTCGCCATGAAGCCCGACGCGCCGGTGGACGACGCCGGGATGACGGACATCATCAACCGCAACTCGCCCATCCAGATGGCCCTCATCCGCGACCGTGTGGAGGCCGCATGCACCACGCACTGATCGTCGCCAGGATGGCCCCGCAGTCCGCCTCGGACATCGCGGGCGTCTTCGCGGCCTCCGACCGGGGCGAACTCCCGCACCTCGTCGGGGTGACCCAGCGTTCGCTGTTCCAGTTCGGCGATGTGTACATGCACTTCATCGAGGCCGAGCAGGACCCGGGCCCCGCCATCGCTAAGGTGGCCGGGCACCCCGAGTTCGTCGACATCAGCAGGAAGCTCGAGGCGTTCGTCAGCCCGTACGACCCGCAGACCTGGCGGAGTCCGAAGGACGCGATGGCGCAGCGCTTCTACCACTGGTCGAAGAGCTGAGGTCGAAGGGCTGAGAGCGACAAAGCCGCCGCCCGCGCCGGACAGGCGCGGGCGGCGGCTTTGTCGTGCGGCCGGTCACCGACGGGCGAGCCCCGGCATCAGCCGCAGCGCGTTCTCCCGGTTGATGCCCTGGAGCTGCTGCTCCGAGAGGAAGGGATCGCCGTCCAGCGCGGGGGTCACGCTGTCGGTGATGACATGCGCGGGGGTGGGCGGCCAGTCCGTGCCGAAGAGGATGCGGTCGGGGTCCACCGTCGCCAGCAGAGTGGGTGTGGCGGACGGCGACATGGGGCCCGCCGTGTCGAAGTAGAACCGGTGCAGGTAGTCACGGACCCGGTCGGCCTCGATCGGCGGGTTGATGCGTCCGCCGAACAGTTCGAGGCGGGTGGCCATGTAGGGGAGGAAGCCCCCTCCGTGCGGCAGGACGAAGCTGAGGTTCGGGTAGCGGTCCAGGGTGCCGTTGCGGATGAGGTTGATGGCCGCGCGGGTGGTGTCCAGCAGGAAGTCGCACACGAAGGGCGGCATCCCCGGCAGCCCCGCGTCACCGTCCTTCCCGGCCTGCACCTCCATGGGGTGCGTGCTGATGACCGCGGACCGCTCGTTCAGCTCCTGCAGGAGACGGTCGTGCGACTCGTCGCCCAGGAAGACGCCGTTGACGCTCGTGCGCGTGCTCACCCCGACGGCACCGAGCTCGTCGAGGCCGTGGCGCACGCTCCACGAGGAGAGCTCCAGGTCGTCGAGGAAGACGGGCGTGAAGAAGGCGAAGCGCGCGGGGTTGGACTCGACGACGTCGGCCGCCGCCCGCAGGGCGACGCGTGCGCTCTCCTGGCGCTCGGCGCGCTCACGGAACCGGCCCAGCATCGCGACGGTCATGACGGACGTGCCGATGCCGTTCTTGTCCATGACCTCCAGTGCCGCGTTCAGGTCCCACCGGGTCCACCAGGGGAGCTTCTCGCGGCTGACGACGCCCCGCTCCTCGGCCCAGTCCAGCCAGGCCGGGGCGGTGAAGTGGTGGTGGACGTCGATGCGTCCGGCAAGGGTCATAACAACGTCCTCGGTGTGGGGTGTTCAGGGGTGACGGGGGTTCACGGGGGTTCAGTCGCGGCAGAGCAGGGTCTGCAGCACGTTCGTCAGGACGCGGTCGGCGTCCGGCATCGCGGCGTCCGCCCGCCAGGCGACGAAGCCGTCCGGGCGGACCAGGACGGCGCCGTCCTCGGCCGTGCCGTGCAGCTCCGCCCAGTCGGCGTCCGTGTCGGGGACGAGGTCGTGGTCGGGCCCCGTGCCCACGAGGTACGCCTCGACCGGGACGCCCAGGTTCAGGGAGGCCTTCTCCACCGCGGTCCGCCACTTCTGTCCGCCGGAGCCGGCGAGCAGCACGAAGGAGCGCTCGTACAGATCGAGCGTGGAGATCCTGCCGCCCCCTCGCACGACCCACATGTGCGGCGCACGGCTGCCCGGTTCGCCGCCCAGCTGGAACGTGTCGGGGACGATCGGCTGCTCCGGGTGGGCGCCCACCACGGCGTTCGACGCGTACCGGTAACAGAGGGCGACGGTCATCAGG
Source organism: Streptomyces sp. NBC_00299 (assembly GCF_036173045.1). GTDB lineage: Bacteria > Actinomycetota > Actinomycetes > Streptomycetales > Streptomycetaceae > Streptomyces > Streptomyces machairae. The sequence goes on along the minus strand of NZ_CP108039.1, from coordinate 3,217,621 downwards.
TCCGCCGGGTCGTTGTTGCGTCCCGCGGCGGGGCTGAACCCCGGGTGCTGTTCGTCGGCCGCCTGGACGCACGCGCGTGTGCCGGTCGCGAGGGCGACGGGCCGCCGCTCCCGCTCGTAGGACTCGAGGAGCGGCAGGCCGGCCCAGCCGCGCAGCACCGAGGCCAGTTTCCAGGCGAGGTTGTGAGCGTCCTGGATGCCGGTGTTGGAGCCGAACGCCCCGGTGGGCGGCATCTCGTGGGCCGAGTCGCCGGCCAGGAAGACCCGGCCCTCGCCGTAGCTGTCCGCGACCCGCTTCGACGCGTGCCACGGGGCCTTGCCGGTGATCTCGACGTCGATGTCCGAGGCGCCGACGGCAGCGCGGATGTGGGCGGAGAGCCGCTCGTCGGTGAAGTCCTCCAGGTCCTCGCCCCGGTCGGGATACCAGGGAACGTGGATCACCCAGCGCTCCTCGTTGTCCACCGGGAGCAGTGCACCCTCCCCGTCGGGGTCGGTGACATAGCAGACGACGAATCGCTTCTCTCCGACGTACTTCTTCAGCGCCCTGCTGCGGAAGGTGACGCTGACGTTGTGGAACAGCTCGCCCGGCCCCGACTGGCCGATCCCCAGGTGGTTGCGGATGGGGCTTCTGGGACCGTCGGCGGCCACCAGAAAGTCGGCGTTCACGGTGTAGGTCTCACCGGTCTCCCGGTTCCTGACCCGGGCCTGCACTCCGTCCCCGGTCTCCGTGAAGGAGAGCAGCTCCGAGCTGAAGCGGATGTCGGCACCCTGCTCGCGGGCGTAGCTCAACAGCACGGGCTCCAGGTCGTTCTGACTGCACAGGCACCAGTCCGCGGAACTGACCCGGGAGATGTCCATGCCGCCGGAGATGTCCCCGATGATCCAGCGGCGTTCCTTCCCGGTGAGCTTGTCCACCTGGAGGATGCCGTCGTTCCCGGAGAGCACGCGGGCCGCCTCCCGGATGCCCGACTCCAGGCCGGCGGTCCGGTAAATCTCCATGGTGCGCACGTTGTTGCCACGGCCGCGCGGATGCGTCGATGTCCCGGCATGCCGCTCCACGAGCATGTGCTCAATTCCGAGGCGCCCCAAGAATACCGAAGTGGAAAGACCCACCAGGGATCCGCCGACGATGAGAACTGGTACAGATTCCGCTTCGTGTCCGCTCACGTCGTCGATGTTTACCAGTTCGGACTCCGGTCCACACGTCCTCCGGCGACCCGACCCGTTTGGCGCAGTGCCGTTTGCGGCGTGGTGCCGCCCGGGAAACGGTGGCACTGACCGACGGAATCCGACCGCCGGAATCCACGCCTACCCGGGGACAGTCATGACGCAAGCTTTCGCATCCGAGGAATCCGGGGCACTGTCGCGCGAAGAAGCCGCGGCCGCGGCCGCGGCGTGCAGCCGGGAGTTCCGCGCCAACCCGCATCCCGTGTACGCCACGCTGCGGGAAACGGCACCCGTCTGCCCGATGTCGCCGCCGCACGGCGTCGAGACGTACCTCATCACGCGGTACGACGACAGCCGCGCCGCGCTGGCCGACCCCCGGCTGAGCAAGGACATGTACGGCGCCATCGACGCCTACCACCGCATCTTCGGTGACTCGTCGATCGCGCTGGACGACAACATGCTGTTCTCGGACCCGCCGAAGCACACGAGGCTGCGCAGGATCGTCGGCAGTACGTTCACTCCGAAAAGGGTGGAATCGCTGCGCACCCGGATCCAGGAGATCAGCGACGGGCTGCTGGATCAATGTCCGACGTCCGGTCCGTTTAATTTGCTCCCGGAGTTCTGCTTCCCGCTGCCGCTGCAGGTGATCTGTGAACTCCTGGGCGTCCCGGAAAACGAGCGCACACAGGCTCAGGAATGGTCGGCGACCGTCGCGCAGACCGGTTTCGGGCCGGAGGCGAGAAAGGCTCTGGAAATCGCCGAGGGAAATCTCCGCGAGTATCTGGTGGACCTGTGCGCGCGAAAGCGGAAGGCGCCGGACTCGGGTCTGCTCAGCGCGCTCGTCACGGCCAAGGACCAGGAAGGCGCGCTCACCGACAGCGAACTCGTGTCCACGGCGTGGGTGCTCCTCTTCGCGGGCCACAAGACGACGGCGTACCAGATCGGCAACACCGTCTACCACCTGCTCAGCCGCCCGGAGCAGAAGCGGCTCGCACTGCGGGACGACGCCTCCCTGGCCGCGGCGATCGAGGAGATCTTCCGCTTCGAGAGCTCCGTGGAGAACTCCACCTTCCGCTGGGCGAAGGAGGACATCGTCATCCGCGACCAGCTCATCCCCAAGGGTGCGCTCGTCCAGATCTCGATCACCGGCGCCAACCGTGACCCGGAGGTGTTCGCCGACCCGAACGAGCTGGACGTCCAGCGCCCGAACGCCCAGGCGGCGCATCTAGCCTTCGGCTACGGCCCGCACTACTGCGCCGGCGCACCGCTTGCCCGGCTGGAGATCCAGCTCGCCCTCGCCACCCTGTTCCGGCGGCACCCGCAGATGGCTCTGGCCGTGGCACCGGAGGAAGCGCGCTGGATGACCGTGCCGTTCCCCGCGTTCCGCGGACTCGCGGAACTGCCGGTCGTCCTCGACCCGTCCTGACGTGAGCACCATGGAACGCGTGCGGGTCGTTCGGCTGCTGCATGTGCGCGAGGGCCGGGAAGCGGACTTCGTGGACTCCTATCAAGGCGTGCGCGAACGTGCCGCGCGTGCCCCCGGGCACCTCGGCGAACAGTTGTGCCGCTCCCTCGACGATCCCGCTCGATGGCTGCTCACCAGCGAGTGGGAGAGCATGGACGCCGTCAAACGGTGGCGGACCGACCCCGACCACCAGCTGCTGGTCGAGCCGATGAACGCCTGTCTGCACGACGACCGGTGGACAGGGGCCTTCCAGGTCCGGGACCTGGTGGCCGAGTAGCGCGGCGGCAGGGCAGGGGACCGAAGGGCGAGACGGGGCTGACCAGCATGTGACCGGCCGGTAAGGTCGGTGCCGTGCCGAAGCCGCTCAGTCTTCCCTTCGACCCCATCGCCCGCGCCGACGAACTCTGGAAGCAGCGCTGGGGAAACGTGCCGTCCATGGCCGCCATCACCTCGATCATGCGCGCACAGCAGATCCTGCTGGCCGAGGTGGACGCGGTGGTCAAGCCGTACGGGCTGACGTTCGCGCGGTACGAGGCACTGGTGCTGCTCAACTTCTCCAAGGCCGGGGAACTGCCGATGTCCAAGATCGGCGAGCGGCTCATGGTGCACCCCACGTCCGTGACGAACACCGTCGACCGGCTGGTCAAGTCGGGTCTGGTCGACAAACGGCCCAACCCCAACGACGGGCGCGGCACGCTCGCCTCCATCACCGACAAGGGCCGGGAGGTCGTCGAGGCGGCCACCCGCGACCTGATGGCCATGGACTTCGGGCTCGGGGCGTACGACGCCGAGGAGTGCGCGGAGATCTTCGCGATGCTGCGCCCGCTGCGGGTGGCGGCCCACGACTTCGACGAGAGCTGACTTCGCGGCCGGGGGCCGCGGCAAGATCTCCCGGAACGCCTGGTTACGCTCTTCGCATGAAGAAGAGCGTCCTGACCCGCTACCGGGTGATGGCCTACGTCACCGCCGTGATGCTGCTCGTCCTGTGCACCTGCATGGTGTTCAAGTACGGCTTCGACATGGGCGAGGACGTCACCTTCGCCGTCTCCCAGGTCCACGGCTTCCTCTACATCATCTACCTGGTCTTCGCCTTCGACCTCGGCTCCAAGGCCAAGTGGTCGTTCGGCAAGCTGCTGTGGGTGCTGCTCTCCGGGACCATTCCCCTCGCCGCCTTCTTCGTGGAGCGCAAGGTCACACGAGAGGTCGAACCGCTGGTCGGGGACCCTGCGCCGGCTGTCGCCAAGGCCTGACGACACCGCCGTACGCGTGCGTACGGCGGTCTGCCATCGACATTTACTTGGACGTCCTAGTAAATTTGAAGCATGGACGCTGACGCCATCGAGGAGGGCCGCCGTCGCTGGCAGGCCCGCTACGACGCTTCGCGCAAGCGCGAGGCCGACTTCACCACGCTCTCCGGGGACCCCGTGGAGCCGGTGTACGGGCCCAGGCCTGGGGACAGGTACGAGGGCTTCGAGCGGATCGGATGGCCCGGGGAGTACCCCTTCACGCGCGGGCTGTATCCGACCGGCTACCGAGGGCGGACGTGGACCATCCGGCAGTTCGCCGGGTTCGGGAACGCCGAGCAGACCAACGAGCGGTACAAGATGATCCTCGGCAACGGCGGAGGCGGTCTCTCGGTCGCCTTCGACATGCCGACGCTCATGGGCCGCGACTCCGACGACCCGCGCTCGCTGGGCGAGGTCGGGCACTGCGGTGTCGCCATCGACTCGGCCGCCGACATGGAGGTCCTGTTCAAGGACATCCCGCTCGGTGACGTGACGACCTCCATGACCATCAGCGGACCGGCCGTGCCCGTCTTCTGCATGTACCTGGTGGCCGCCGAGCGCCAGGGTGTCGACCCGGCTGTGCTCAACGGCACGCTGCAGACCGACATCTTCAAGGAGTACATCGCCCAGAAGGAGTGGCTCTTCCAGCCCGAGCCGCACCTGCGCCTCATCGGCGACCTCATGGAGCACTGCGCGGCCGGCATCCCCGCCTACAAGCCGCTGTCCGTCTCCGGCTACCACATCCGCGAGGCCGGAGCGACGGCCGCGCAGGAGCTGGCGTACACGCTGGCGGACGGGTTCGGGTACGTCGAGCTGGGGCTCTCGCGCGGGCTGGACGTCGACGTGTTCGCCCCCGGGCTGTCCTTCTTCTTCGACGCGCACCTCGACTTCTTCGAGGAGATCGCCAAGTTCCGGGCCGCCCGTCGTATCTGGGCGCGCTGGATGCGGGACGTGTACGGGGCGAAGAGCGACAAGGCGCAGTGGCTGCGCTTCCACACGCAGACCGCCGGTGTCTCGCTGACCGCCCAGCAGCCGTACAACAACGTCGTCCGTACGGCCGTGGAGGCGCTCGCCGCCGTGCTCGGCGGGACGAACTCGCTGCACACCAACGCCCTCGACGAGACCCTCGCCCTGCCCTCCGAGCAGGCCGCCGAGATCGCCCTGCGCACCCAGCAGGTCCTCATGGAGGAGACCGGGGTCGCCAACGTGGCCGACCCGCTGGGCGGTGCGTGGTACGTCGAGCAGCTGACCGACCGCATCGAGGCCGACGCCGAGAAGATCTTCGAGCAGATAAGGGAGCGCGGGCTGCGGGCGCACCCCGACGGCCGGCACCCCATCGGGCCGATCACGTCCGGGATCCTGCGGGGCATCGAGGACGGCTGGTTCACCGGGGAGATCGCCGAGTCGGCGTTCCGGTATCAGCAGTCGCTGGAGAAGGGCGACAAGAGGGTCGTCGGGGTCAACGCCCACACCGGCTCCGTCACCGGCGACCTGGAGATCCTGCGGGTCAGCCACGAGGTGGAGCGGGAGCAGGTACGGGTGCTGGGCGCCCGCCGCGACGCCCGGGACGACGCGGCCGTGCGCACCGCGCTCGACGCGATGATCGCCGCCGCCCGCGACGGGTCCAACATGATCGAGCCGATGCTGGACGCGGTTCGGGCCGAGGCGACGCTGGGCGAGATCTGCGGCGTGCTGCGGGCCGAGTGGGGGGTGTACACGGAGCCGCCGGGGTTCTGACCCCGCACAGCTCTACGCGGCGCCGGTGAGGCCGAGGAGCAGCACGCGCGTGAAGCCGTGCACCCACTCCTCGTCGGCCGGCTCCGCGCTGACCAGGGTGCGGTGCACCACCGCACCCGCCACCACGTCGAAGATCAGGTCCACGGTGCGCGCCGCTTCCTCCGGATCATCCGTCTCCGGGGGGAGCTCGCCGCGTTCCTGGGCCCGGCAGCGCCCCTGCAGGACCAGGCCCTTCTGGCGCTCGACGATGGACTGGCGGATGCGCTCGCGCAGGGCGTCGTCGCGGGTCGACTCGGCGACCACCGCCATCAGCCCGCTCTTGGCCTCCGGGCGGGCCAGAATCGCCGCGAACTGCAGGACCACGCCCTCGATGTCGGCGGCCAGGGAGCCGCGGTCGGGGAGCTCCAGCTCGTCGAAGAGCTCGGCCACCGCGTCGACCACCAGCTCGTTCTTGCCGGACCAGCGGCGATAAAGCGTCGTCTTTGCAACCCCCGCGCGTGTTGCCACGTCTCCCAAAGTGAGCTTGGACCAGCCCAGTTCGACCAGAGCCTCGCGCGTCGCAGCCAGGATCGCGGCGTCCGCGGCGGCGCTGCGCGGGCGGCCGGGACGGGGGGCGGTGGTGCGGCTCTGCATCCCATGACCATATCCGGGGGGTTCCTGTGTGGTCGTGAGGGAGATCACGGGATGGTGGTGTTCCGGAACCCCGCTCTGCCATTACGCTACGAGTCGTAGCGAAAGCGATGACCACTGACGCGGGTGGGGACCCGGCGTCGAACAGCAGCGGACCGGACCGGCTTTCGGACCGTTTTTCACATGCGCGGGCGGATCGGGGGAGGATAGACGCATGCAGCCACGGAACATGTCCATGAGCGGAGTCGTCGACCTCGCCGCGGTGAAGGCGGCCCAGGAGGCCAAGGCGAAGGCGGAGCAGGCGCGTGCCGAGTCCGCCCGGCAGGGCGGGGGAGGGGCCGTGTCGCCCGCCGACCTCGTCATCGATGTGGATGAGGCGGGGTTCGAGCGGGACGTCCTGCAGCGGTCCGCCGAGGTGCCCGTCGTCATCGACTTCTGGGCCGAGTGGTGCGAGCCCTGCAAGCAGCTCAGCCCGCTGCTGGAGCGGCTCGCCGTCGAGTACGCCGGGCGGTTCATGCTCGCCAAGATCGACGTCGACGCCAACCAGATGCTGATGCAGCAGTTCGGCGTACAGGGGATTCCGGCCGTGTTCGCCGTCGTCGCCGGACAGGCGCTGCCGCTCTTCCAGGGCGCCGCAGGTGAGGCGCAGATCCGCGAGACGCTGGACCAGCTCGTCGCCGTCGCCGAGCAGCGCTTCGGCCTGACCGGCCTCACCGTCGACCCGGACGCCGAGCCCGGGGGCGCCCAGTCCGCTCCCGCCGCGCCGGCCGGCCCGTACGACGCGTTGCTGGAGGCCGCCGTACAGGCCCTGGACGCGGGCGACTTCGGCGGTGCCGTCCAGGCCTACAAGAACGTGCTGAGCGAGGACCCGGCGAACATGGAGGCCAAACTGGGTCTCGCGCAGGCCGAGTTGCTGCAGCGCGTGCAGGGTCTCGACCCCCAGCAGGTGCGCAAGGACGCCGCCGAGAAGCCGGCCGATGTGCAGGCGCAGATCGCCGCCGCCGACCTGGACCTGGTGGGCGGCCATGTCGAGGACGCTTTCGGACGGCTCATCGAGACCGTGCAGCGCACTGTGGGTGACGACCGGGACGCCGTACGGCTCCGGCTGCTGGAGCTCTTCGAGGTCGTGGGCGGCGAGGACCCGCGCGTGGCCGCGGCCCGCCGGGCACTGGCCCGCGCCCTGTTCTGACCGGGGCTTCGAGCGGGGCGGTGGCCCCGTTCTGACCAGTAACTAAACGCGAGGGCGCGTGTTGCCCGAGTGAAGGGATTGCCCTGGAGGGCATCAGAGCGGCCGCGCTTTACCAAATCTTGGTAATCGCGGCCGCAGTTACTGCGGGTAAGTCGAAGCCGTCATTCTGTCGGAATCTGTCCGGTGATTAATGGACTTGTCCGGTCGCCCGACACCACCCTGCGTCGCTGTCCGAGACCGGCAGGTCGTTGTTCGGTTATCCGCCCGTTACTACCGAGTAACGAAGCCCCTTGTGCGGGCGGCGAGAATGCACCACGATCGGCCACGCTCGGTCCATTCCCGCACCCCGACAGCCGGTTGGGTCACGGGAGTTCCTGGGTCCCCACCGAGCAGAGCCGGCGGCAGTGGCGCCGGCTCTTGGACAGGGGGGTCTTCGCCCACCCGGCGAAGCCTGTCCAGCAAGGTTGTGCGTGATGCGTGTCAGGCGCGACCAGTGGTTGTCGCTCGGGGGTGATCGCCGGTGATCGGTGCGCGGTTCGCGCCTCCGAGGACGGGCGCTCTCCTTTCCGAGGACGTAGCACTTCTCCCATCCCTGCCCGGCTGAGCCGTCGAGCTGACAGTGGCAGCCAGGGCCAGGAGATGTACGTCCGAGAAGGAGGAAATATGGAGTCCCAGGTGCGTGGCGGGACCAGATGGAAGCGGTTCGCTGTGGTCATGGTGCCCAGCGTCGCCGCCACGGCTGCGATAGGTGTCGCCCTCGCGCAGGGCGCTCTCGCCGCGTCGTTCAGTGTCTCCGGGCAGTCGTTCAAGGTCACGACCGACAAGCTCGTCGGTAATGGCTTCTCGCAGTACGGCGCTCTTGACGAGGGCTACACGCTCTCCGGCAAGAAGACGGTTCACCCCGTCGCCGTCTCGGGGTTCGAGTCCGCGACGATCACCAACATGTGCCAGTCCGTTGTCACCCCCGACATCCCGATCCTCGGGAGCGTCAGCCTGATCCTTCGGGCGGGCCAGGGTGACAAGCCGGTCGAGGCCAAGAACCTGTACATCGACGTGGCCGACCTTGAGGCCGACGCCACGTTCGAGAACATCGACATCGGTGTGGCCGCCAAGGACGCCAACAAGGGTCCGGGCATGAAGGGCGGCGGCGAGCAGGCCAACCCCTTCGGCTTCGCCCAGCAGGCCGACAAGGCCACGCTGAGCAACGTGAAGCAGACGGCGTGGGCGACCACCGCCGGAACCTTCAAGCTCAGCGGTCTGAAGATGTCGCTGTCGACGGGTGTCAAGGAGTGCTACTAAGCACTCACTGACGGGCGGGGGAGCCGATGGCACCCCCGCCCGTCCACTCTCCGCCCGCTTTCTTCACAAGCGGTCACATGCACCACAACTCACCACCACCGCACCACCATCACAGCAAGCCGTAGCAGGGAGCTGTTTTCCATGAGCGCCGAGACTCCTGCCGTATCCGGCCAGTTCGCCCACCGCAGGACGCAGTTCGCTGCCTGGCGGGGTACGCGGCCGTTCTGGGCCGGTCTGTTCGTCATGCTCGGCGGACTCCCCATCGCCTACTTCCCATACGCGAACCTCCAGATCGGCCATCTGACGCTGGCGATGCAGACCGCGGGGGGCTCCAGCTCCCTGATCATCGGTGTGCTGCTCGTCGTCCTCGGCTTCACTCTCTGGTTCCAGAAGCACGTCCGCACCTTCGCGGGCGTCGCGGCGATCCTGCTGGCGCTGGTGTCCATCCCGCTGTCCAACCTCGGCGGCTTCCTGATCGGCTTCCTCCTCGCCCTCGTCGGCGGGGCCATGGCCGTGTCGTGGGTGCCCGCCCGGGACTCCGACGCGCAGCCGGCACAGCCGGACACGACGGGCGGGGAGAGCGCACCCGCGGGTGCCTCGGACCCCGACACCACGATCCTCAAGCCCGTGGTGGGCGAGCCGAACGATCTGTCAGGAACGAGCCCGGCGAACGGGGCGAACGGGAGGCACAGTGCCGGCTGACGAGGTGACCCACGGGACTGAGGTGGACAAGTCCCGTGTGAGAACCGGGCCGCGTCACGCGGCGCCCAAGAAGCCGCTGTTCACCAGGTTTCAGATGCCGGCCGGCAAGGCGATAGCCCTGGCGGCGATGCCGACGGCGGTCCTGATGGGCATGGGCTTCACGCCCACGCTCGCGCAGGCCGACAGCGACAACGCCACGAAGCCGACGTCCAACAGCCTCACCGCGGACGAGTACAAGGAGTGCGTGGCGGCACTGGAGGACGACGCCTCGGCGTCCGCGTCCCCCAGCGCCAGTGAGTCCACGGACAAGGACGAGACGGACGAAGCGGCCGAGCCGACCCCGTCGGCCTCCTCCGACCAGGACTCCTCGGACAACTCCGGCTCCTCGGACACGTCGGGTTCTTCGGACTCCGCGGGCGATTCCTCCTCGTCGGATTCAGGTTCCGACGACGCGGCCGAGCCCACGCCGACCCCGTCGCCGAGCAAGGCGGGCGAGGCCCAGTCCGGCGACTCGGCCACGGCCTCCCCCTCGCCGTCCGAGAGCGGCGGCAACGTGCTGGAGGACATCGGCGACGCCATCGAGGGCATCTTCACGGGCGGTGCGAAGGACGAGGAGTCCGCGAGCCCGACGCCGACGCCCTCCGCAAGCGCGAGCGAGGAGACGTCCTCCGGATCCGCCGATTCCGGCACGTCCGGCACGGACACCTCCGAGTCGTCCGACCCCGTCAAGGAGACCGCCGACAAGGCCACCGACGCGGTGAAGGACACCGTCGAGGGCGCCACCGACAAGGCGTCCGAGGCGGCCGAGGACACCACCGAGGCGGCCCAGGAGGCGGCCGACGAGGCCACCGCCACGCCGAGCCCGTCCGCGAGCTCCACCACGGACCCGGAGAACTGCCCGGCCGCCACGGACGAGGAGGGCGGCGTCGACAACCCCGTGCCGCTGCCCGACGACCCGTGGTTCCTGAACGCCAGCTCGCTGCTGCTCAAGGGCGCCGACTACCAGGGCATCGTCAAGGTGAAGACGGCCAACGGCACCACCAAGAAGGTGCTGAAGTACGTCATCTCCGACGGCACCGACATCGGCGACCTGCACCAGACGGTCAAGGACAAGCAGTCCGGCAAGACCTACCACGTGCAGGCGGCCGAGGGCTCGACGTCCACGATCCGCAACGGCAAGACGGTGATGTACACCGAGAGCATCTCCGGCAACCTGCTGGGTCTGATCCCGGTGACGTTCGACCCGGAGCACCCGCCGCCGCTGAACATCCCGCTGATCTACTTCACGAAGGTGAAGGTCACCCAGGCCGGCCAGTTCGGCGGCACCCTGCACGTGCCCGGACTGCACAACTTCACGACCGACTGAGCCGGGGCGCCTCGATCAGGCGCCCCCACAGACCCGTTCGGGAGCCGCACAACCGGCCGTGGCCCGGTCCTCCAAGCGAGGGCCGGGCCACGGCTGTGCACCCCGTCAGGTGCCGGCGATGTACGAGGCGCTGAGCCACCTGTGCGCACACACGGACGAGGGCGCCCCCTGCCGGCAGGGGGCGCCCTCCATGTCGTAGCAGGGCCTCAGAGCGGCCCGTGCGGTCAGTCCCGCGGGCGGCCGCCGAGGTGGTGGACGCGGACCATGTTGGTGGTGCCGGGGACGCCGGGCGGGGAGCCGGCGGTGATGACCACGATGTCGCCCTCGTTGAACAGACCGAGCTTGACGATCTCCTGGTCGACCAGGTCGACCATCTCGTCGGTGCTGTTGACGAACGGGACGACGTGCGGCTCGACACCCCAGCTGAGCGTCATCTGGTTGCGCGTGGACTCGTCCGTGGTGAACGCGATGATCTGCTGGGCCGCGCGGTAGCGGCACAGGCGGCGGGCGGTGTCGCCGGACTGGGTGAAGGCGACCAGGCCCTTGCCGCCGAGGAAGTCGGCGATCTCGCAGGCGGCACGGGCCACCGAACCACCCTGGGTGCGGGGCTTCTTGCCCGGCACCAGCGGCTGCAGGCCCTTGGACAGAAGCTCCTGCTCGGCCGCGGTGACGATCTTCGACATCGTCTTGACGGTCTCGATCGGGTACGCGCCAACGCTCGACTCCGCGGACAGCATGACCGCGTCGGCGCCGTCCAGGATCGCGTTGGCCACGTCGGAGGCCTCGGCGCGGGTCGGGCGGGAGTTGGTGATCATCGACTCCATCATCTGGGTCGCCACGATCACCGGCTTGGCGTTGCGGCGGCACAGCTCGATGAGCCGCTTCTGCACCATCGGGACCTTCTCGAGCGGGTACTCGACGGCCAGGTCGCCACGCGCGACCATCACGGCGTCGAACGCCAGCACGACGTCCTCCATGTTCGCCACCGCCTGCGGCTTCTCCACCTTGGCGATGACCGGGACGCGGCGGCCGACCTCGTCCATGACCTTGTGCACGTCCTGCACGTCGTTGGCGTCCCGGACGAAGGACAGCGCGACCATGTCGCAGCCCATGCGCAGCGCGAACCGCAGGTCCTCGACGTCCTTCTCGGACAGCGCCGGCACGTTCACGGCCGCGCCGGGCAGGTTGATGCCCTTGTGGTCGGAGACGACGCCGCCCTCGATGACGATCGTCCGCACCTGCGGGCCCTCGACGTCCAGGACCTTCAGCTCGACGTTGCCGTCGTTGATGAGGATCTGGTCGCCGCGCGAGACGTCGCCCGGCAGGCCCTTGTAGGTGGTTCCGCAGATGGACTTGTCGCCCGGGACGTCCTCGGTCGTGATGACGAACTCGTCACCGCGCTCCAGCTCGACCGGGCCCTCGGCGAAGGTCTCCAGGCGGATCTTGGGGCCCTGCAGGTCGGCGAGCACGCCGATGGCACGCCCGGTCTCCTGGGCGGCGGCCCGGAGCCGCTCGTAGCGGCCCTGGTGGTCTTCGTGCGTGCCGTGGCTGAAGTTGAAGCGGGCCACATTCATGCCCGCCTCGATCAACGCGACGAGCTGTTCATGGGAGTCGACCGCGGGGCCGAGAGTACAGACGATTTTCGAACGGCGCATGGGACGATCCTATCGGTTTGTTTCGCCGCGGAATATTCCGTCTGGCGGAAGATACAAATGAGCTGCGTAATGCTCAGCCGTGTTACTCGGCCGTTGCTTCAACGGTGTTCTCCCCGACCAGTGCGTAGGTCTGCGTCGCGATCTCCAGTTCTTCATCCGTCGGCACCACCGCGACCGCCACCCGCGCGCCCGGGGGCGAGATCAGCCGCGGCTCGTCACCGCGTACGGCGTTCAGCCCGGCGTCCACCGCGAGGCCCAGTTGGTCCAGGCCCGCCACGGCGGCTTCCCGCACCGGTGCCGCGTTCTCGCCCACGCCGGCCGTGAACGCGATCGCGTCCACCCTGCCGAGCACCGCGTAATAGGCGCCGATGTACTTCTTCAGTCGGTGAATGTAGATGTCGAAGGCCAATTGGGCCCGCTCGTCACCTTCGTCGATCCGCCGGCGGATCTCCCGCATGTCGTTGTCGCCGCACAGGCCGATCAATCCGCTCTTCTTGTTGAGAAGAGTGTCGATTTCCGCGATGGACATTTCGCCAACACGCGCCAAATGGAAGATGACGGCGGGATCGGTGTCACCGGATCGCGTACCCATCACGAGCCCCTCCAAAGGCGTCAGCCCCATGGAGGTGTCCACGCACTTGCCGCCCCGTACGGCGGACGCGGACGCGCCGTTGCCGAGGTGCAGCACGATGACGTTCACGTCCTCGGGCGCCTTGCCCAGCAGCTTCGCCGTGGCCCGGGAGACATACGCGTGCGAGGTGCCGTGGAAGCCGTAGCGGCGTATCCGGTGCCGGTCGGCGGTCTCCACGTCGATCGCGTAGCGGGCGGCCGACTCCGGCATCGTGGTGTGGAACGCGGTGTCGAAGACGGCGACCTGGGGCAGGTCCGGGCGCAGCCCCATGGCCGTACGGATCCCGGTGAGGTTGGCCGGGTTGTGCAGCGGGGCCACCGGGATGAGCCGCTCGATCTCGGCGAGTACGGCGTCGTCGATGACGGTCGGCTCGGTGAACTGCTTGCCGCCGTGCACGACCCGGTGGCCGATCGCGGCCAGCTCGGGCGAGTCGATCCCGAGGCCGTCCTTGGCGAGCTCCGCCGAGACGGCCTTCAGGGCGGCGTCGTGGTCGGCGATCGGCCCGGTCCACTCGCGGGCCTCGCCGCCGCTCGCCAGCGGCGTGTGCTTGAGCCGGGAGGTCTCCTCGCCGATGCGCTCGACGAGGCCCACGGCGAGCCGGCTGCTGTCGCGCATGTCGAGCAGCTGGTACTTCACCGACGAGGAGCCGGAGTTGAGGACGAGGACGCGGGTCGCGGTCACTGGGCGGTGGCCTTCTCGGTGGGGGACAGGGCGGGGGACTGGGCCTGAATGGCGGTGATCGCCACGGTGTTCACGATGTCCTGGACCAGGGCGCCCCGGGACAGGTCGTTGACCGGCTTGCGCAGACCCTGCAGCACCGGGCCCACCGCGATCGCGCCGGCCGAGCGCTGCACGGCCTTGTAGGTGTTGTTGCCGGTGTTGAGGTCAGGGAAGATCAACACGCTTGCCTGGCCGGCGACTTCGGACTCCGGCAGCTTGGTGGCCGCGACCGACGGCTCGACGGCGGCGTCGTACTGGATCGGCCCCTCGGTCTTCAGGTCGGGCCGCCGCTCGCGCACCAGCTCCGTCGCCTCGCGCACCTTGTCGACGTCGGCGCCCGAGCCCGACGTACCCGTCGAGTACGACAGCATCGCGATGCGCGGCTCCACGCCGAACCGCTGGGCGGTGGCCGCCGACTGGATGGCGATGTCGGCCAGCTGCTCGGCGTTCGGGTCGGGGTTCACGGCGCAGTCGCCGTAGACGAGCACGCGGTCGGCCAGGCACATGAAGAAGACGGACGAGACGATGTCGGCGTCGGGATTGGTCTTGATGATCTCGAAGGCCGGGCGGATGGTCGCCGCAGTGGAGTGCACGGACCCGGAGACCATGCCGTCCGCGAGGCCCTCCTGCACCATCAGCGTGCCGAAGTAGTTCACATCGGAGACGACGTCGTACGCCAGCTCCACCGTCACGCCCTTGTGGGCGCGCAGCTGGGCGTACTTCTCGGCGAAGGTGTCGCGCAGCTCGCTGGTCGCCGGATCGATCAGCTGGGTGTCGCCCAGGTCGATGCCGAGGTCGGCGGCCTGCTTGCGGATCCGGTCGACCGGCCCGAGGAGGGTGAGGTCGCAGACATTGCGGCGCAGCAGCACCTCGGCGGCGTGCAGAACGCGCGGCTCGGTGCCCTCGGGCAGCACGATGCGGCGCATGTCCGAGCGGGCCTGCTCCAGCAACTTGTGCTCGAACATCATCGGCGTGAGCCGGTCGCTGCTCGGCGCCGAGACCCGCTTCAGCAGGTCGACGGTGTCGACGTACCGCTCGAAGAGGCCGAGGGCGGTCTCCGCCTTGCGCGGGGTGCCCGCGTTCAACTTCCCCTCCATGGCGAAGAGCTGCTCCGCGGTGGGGAAGCTGTAGCCGGGCACCGAGAGCACCGGGGTGCCCGGGGCGAGGCGGGCGGCGAGGGTGAGGATCTCGTCGCCGGGGCGCTCGTCCAGGGTGAGCAGGAGGCCGGCGATCGGCGGGGTGCCGGCGCTGTGCGCGGCCAGCGAGCCGACGACCAGGTCGGCGCGGTCGCCCGAGGTGACGACGAGGCAGCCCGGGGTCAGGGCCTTGAGGAAGTTCGGCAGCATGGCGCCGCCGAACACGAAGTCCAGGGCGTCACGCGCGAGCCCCGAGTCGTCGCCGAGCAGGACCTTCGCGTCCAGGGCCTGGGCGATCTGCCAGACGGTCGGCGCGGCGAGGGCGGGCTCGTCCGGGACGACGTAGCAGGGCACCGGCAGCCGCGACCGCAGCGCCTGGGCGATCTCGTCCCGGTCGTCCCGGGCGACCCGGTTGGCGACCATGGCGAGCACGTCACAGCCAAGGCCCTCGTATGCCCGGAAGGCGTTGCGCGTCTCGGCGAGCACCGACTCGGCGGCCTGCTTGCGGCCGCCCACGACGGGTATCACGGACGCGCCGAACTCGTTGGCGAGCCGGGCGTTGAGGGAGAGCTCGTCCGGGAGCTGGGTGTCGGAGTAGTCGGTGCCGAGGACGAGGACCACGTCGTATGCGCGGGCGACGGCGTGGAAGCGGTCGACGAGCGTGGAGACCAGCTCGTCCGTGCCGCGCTCGGCCTGCAGGGCGGACGCCTCGTGGTAGTCCATGCCGTAGACCGTCGCCGGGTCCTGCGAGAGGCGGTAGCGGGCGCGCAGCAACTCGAACAGACGGTCGGGGACGTGGTGGACCAGCGGCCGGAACACCCCCACCCGGTCGACCTGCCGGGTCAGGAGCTCCATCACTCCCAGTTCGACGACCTGGCGGCCGTCGCCGCGGTCGATGCCGGTCACGTACACGCTGCGCGTCACGCGTGCTCTCCGTTTCGTCTGGGGGGCCGCAAAATCGCCCACCAGGGTGAGCGAAACCCTCTTGACAATACCCTTGCCGGTAGATAAGGCGCCCGTCAGGTTCGTGGGCCCGACATCCCCCTCGGGACATGAAACAATCGGACTGGCTCACCGGTATCAACAGCGAGCAGGAGACACAGCACGATGCGTATCGGAGTCCTCACCGCAGGCGGCGACTGCCCCGGCCTGAACGCCGTGATCCGGTCGGTCGTGCACCGTGCCGTCGCACAGTACGGCGACGAGGTGATCGGCTTCGAGGACGGGTACGCGGGCCTGCTGGACGGCCACTACCGCAGCCTCGACCTGGAGGCGGTCAGCGGCATCCTGGCCCGCGGCGGCACCATCCTGGGCTCGTCCCGCCTGGAGCGCGACCGGCTGCGCGAGGCCTGCGAGAGCGCCCCCGACATCGCCCGCGACTTCGGCATCGACGCGCTGATCCCGATCGGCGGCGAGGGCACGCTGACGGCGGCCCGCATGCTGTCGGACGCCGGCCTGCCGGTGGTCGGCGTACCGAAGACCATCGACAACGACATCTCGTCCACGGACCGGACGTTCGGCTTCGACACCGCGGTCGGCGTCGCCACCGAGGCCATGGACCGGCTGAAGACGACGGCCGAGTCCCACCAGCGCGTGATGGTCGTCGAGGTCATGGGCCGCCACGCGGGCTGGATCGCGCTGGAGTCCGGCATGGCGGCGGGCGCCCACGGCATCTGCCTGCCCGAGCGCCCCTTCGACCCCGCCCTCCTCGTCTCGATGGTCGAGGAGCGCTTCGCGCGCGGCAAGAAGTTCGCGGTGATCTGCGTCGCCGAGGGCGCCCACCCGGCCGACGGCACCATGGACTACGGCAAGGGCGACATCGACCAGTTCGGCCACGAGCGCTTCCAGGGCATCGGCACCGCGCTGGCGTTCGAGCTGGAGCGCCGCCTCGGCAAGGAGGCCAAGCCGGTCATCCTCGGCCACGTCCAGCGCGGCGGTGTGCCCACGGCGTACGACCGCGTCCTCGCCACCCGCTTCGGCTGGCACGCGGTGGAGGCGGCCCACCAGGGCCAGTTCGGCAGGATGACCGCGCTGCGCGGGACCGACATCGTCATGGTGCCGCTTGCGGAGGCGGTGACCGAACTGAAGACGGTGCCGAAGGACCGCATGGAAGAGGCGGAGTCGGTGTTCTAGATCGATCTGCTGAAGCCGCACCTGGAGAACAATCACTGAGACGTCAGGGGGCATCCCCTTGGACGGTCCTCCAGAAGTGCTCCACGATCCGGTCCAGGAACTCACGGCCGGCCGCGCTGGAGTCACTGCCGCCCCCGCCCCAGCTGAGCGTGGCGGTCATCTGCCCCTGGTAGTTCTGGTGCAGCTCCTGAAGGGCGTCCTCCAGGACACGCCGGTCCAGGGGCACCATCTTCCCGACGGGGCGTACATACGCCTGCCAGCGCGTCGTCACGGCACTGCGCAGCAAGTCGGCGAGCTTCGCGTCCCGGCCGGTGACGGTGATGAAGTCCGGCACCGTCAGGCCGAGGATCTCGGCGAGGGCGGCGGACTGCCGGTCGGTGCCCTGCCAGTCGTCGCTCTCCTCCATGCGGAGGTACGTGCCGAGGTCGTGCCCGACGGTACGGGCCACGTCCTCGGGGGCGAGGCCGCGGGCGATGCGGTGTTCGCGCAAGGTCCGAGGCTTGCCGAGCAGTTCACTGGGCGAGCACCACAGCACGCCCGCCAGAGCGGTCAGCTCGCTGTTGTCCGGTGAGGCGATCTCACGTTCCCAGGCGATGACGAGGTCCTCGGTGACGTAGGGGAGTCCGTACGAGGTTCGCATGCCGTAGGCGACGTGCTCGGGCCGCATGTTGAGAGCGGCGCGCAGTCTGCGGGCGGCGGGGGCGTTGAAGGGGGGAGTGGGCGGGGTACGGCGGCTGGAGCGGTTGGGGGGCTGGTTCGGTTGGGCTTGGGGTCGGCGCACGGGGCACAACGTAGGGCGGCCGGAGTGGGGTGACTACGGTCTGTTCAGCCAGGATCACGGATTGTAGGAAGATACGGCTACCGGCGAGTTCGACGCCCGGCGGAGGCCGTCACGGGCTGCGCGGGCGATGGGCGGGTGATCGCTCCGATGGGCGGTGGCATGCCATGAATGGCAACCTCGGTGGGCATATTCGCAGGCGCCGTGCGTATCGATCTTCAGATGTCCGCCGGCGGTGCGCCGGGAGGGCATGGCGTGGGTGTCGGGCATGCGGGCGGACGTCGAAGATGAGTACGTCCGACGGCGAGGGTACCGGCGCCGTGGCGGTGGACGGCAGGCGGCTCAATCCCGACGCTCGCCGCGCGCGGGACGCGCCTACCCCTTTACCGCCCCGCCCAACGCGAACCCTCCGCCCAGCCGCCTCGCCACCAGCACATAGAGCAGAATCACCGGCGTCGAGTAGATGATCGAGAACGCCGCCAGCTGCCCGTACACCACCGTCCCCCGATTCCCGAAGAACTCGTTGATGCTCACCGCGGCCGGCATCTGGTCCGGCGTGAGCAGCAGCATGAACGGGACGAAGAAGTTCCCCCACATCATCACGAACGAGAACACCGTCACCACCGCCACCCCGGGCCCCATCAGCGGCAGCACGATCCGCGCCAGCGACTGGAGCGACGACGCCCCGTCCGTCCAGGCGGCCTCCTCCAGTTCCTTCGGCACCCCGTCCATGAAGTTCTTCATCAGCCAGATGGCGAACGGCAGTTGGGAGGCGGCGAAGAAGAAGATCGTCCCCTCCATGGTGTCGATGAGGTTCACCTGCACGAACAGGGCGTACACCGGCACCATGATCGCCGTGATCGGCAGGCTCGTCGCGAACAGGATCGTGAGCAGGAACGGGCGGTTGAAGCGGGACCGGAACCGTGACAGCGGGTAGGCGGCGAGCGCCGCGCACGCGACCGTCAGTGCCGTGCCCCCGCCGCACAGCAGCAGGCTGTTCAGCAGCGGTGTGAAGGTGATCTCCGGGGTGAGGACCGAGTCGAAGTTGTCCAGCGTGACGCCGTCCGGGACCTTCACCTGGAGGTTGGCGTTCGTGTCCAGCGAGGAGAGGAGCACCCACGCCAGCGGGAGTACGAAGGCCGCGGCCACCACCAGGAGGCCGGCGTCGGCGGCCAGGCGGTGCGAGGTGCGCCGGGACGAGAGAGTGCGGGGCATCGGCGTCACACCTCCGTTCGCAGCAGACGCAGGTAGACCACCGAGAACAACGAGCCCACCACCAGGAGCAGGAGGGCGACCGCCGTGCCGTAACCGATCATGCTCTTCTGGAACGCCTCCTCGTACATGAACAGCGGCAGTGTCTGGCTCTTGCCGCCCGGACCGCCCCTGGTCATCACCCAGATCAGGCCGAAGACGGACAGGGTCTGGAGGGTGATCAGCATGAGGTTGGTGCCGATGGAGCGGCGGATCATCGGGAGGGTGATGTGCCACATGCGGCGCCAGCCGCCGGCGCCGTCGACCTCGGCCGCCTCGGTGATCTCCTTGGGGATCTCGTTCAGCGCGGCGGAGTAGACCAGCATCGAGAAGGCGGTGCCGCGCCAGACGTTCGCGAAGGACACCGCCAGGATCGGGAGGGTGAACAGCCAGTTCTGGGTGGGGAGATGGAGCCAGTCCAGGATCGCGTTCAGGGTGCCCTCGCGGCGGAAGAAGGCGTAGAGCAGGAAGCCCGCGACGACCTCCGGCAGGACCCACGCCGTGATGACGACGGCGCCCACCAGCGTGCGAACGGGCTTCGACGCCCGCTGCATCAGCGCGGCCAGGGCCAGGCCCAGGGTGTTCTGGCCGAGCAGGGCCGAGATGACGGTGAAGACGAGGGTCAGCCAGACCGCGTTGCGGAACGCCTCGTCGTCGAACGCCGCACGGAAGTTGTCGAGACCGACGAACGAGTCCTCGGCCTGGCCGGTGAGCTGGAGGTCGGTGAAGGCGATGTAGGCGCAGTAGGCGATGGGGCCGGCGAGGAAGAGGAGCAGGAGGACGACGGCGGGGGTGACGGGCAGGGCCCGTAGGAACGGGACGTGACGAGGGCGGGTGCCCGGCGTGGCCGGTGCGGGGGCCCGGCCCGGCCTCTTCGCGAGGCCGGGGCCGGTGGCGGTCTTCATGAGGGGTGACTCACTTCTCGATCACCTTGCCGTCCGTCGCCGATTTCAGCTCCTCGTCGTACGACTTGGCCGCGTCCTCGACCGAGGCGTCACCCGTCGTCACGCCCTCCATCGCCTCCTGGATCGCGGTGGACACCTTCGGGTACGCCGGGTAGGCGGGCCGGTAGTGCGTCGACGCGACGAGGTCGGTGAAGAACTTGATGCCGGGCTGGGCGTCGACGTACGCGGGATCGGCCGCGACGTCCTTGCGCACCGCGATGCCCGAGTTGGCGATGTACCACTTCTGGGCGTTCGCCTTGGTCTGCATCGTCTTGACGAACTCGAAGGCCAGGTCGGGGTTGCCCGCCTTGGCCGGGATGGACCAGGTCCAGCCGCCGGACATGCTCACCTTGCCGGGGGCCTGGCCGTTCTGGGTGGGCATGTGGGCGAGACCCAGCTTCTGCGACCACTCGGGCCATTCGTGGCCGCTGCCCTCCAGCCAGTCCTGCGGGAGCCAGGAGCCGTCGAGGTCGATGCCGAGCTTTCCCTCGGGGAGCAGTTCACCGCGCACACGGGTACCGAAGTTGGGGTCGAGGGCGTCCGAGACGTCCGGGCCCAGCTTCTCCTTGTAGACCGTCTCCACAAACCCGAGGGCGTCCTTGAACCCCTGGCTGCCGGCGATCCACTTCTTGGACGCCTTGTCATAGAGCGGGTCCGTGGTGCCGTCGTTCGTGCCGTAGAGCAGCATCTCGAAGCCCTGCATGGTCGCCGCCTCACCGGCGGGCTTGCCGGTGTAGACGTTGAGGGGGGTGACACCCGGGACCTTCTTCTTGATCGCTCGGGCGGCTTCGAGGACGTCGTCCCAGGTCTTCGGCTGCCAGTCGGCGGGCAGACCGGCCTTCTTGAAGATGTCCTTGCTGAACCACAGGCCCCGCGTGTCCGTCCCGTCCGGGACGCCGTACGTCTTCCCGTCCTCCCCCTTGGCCGCCGCCTTCGCCGTGTCGATGAACTGGCCCCAGTCCTTCCACTTGGCGAGGTACGGGTCGAGCGGCTTCAAATACCCGCTGGTGATGTCCGAGTTGATGAGGAACGTGTCCTCGTAGACCAGGTCCGGGGCGGTCTTGGGGGAGCGGAGCATCTGCTGGAGCTTGGTGTAGTACTCCGAGTCCGGCGCCTTGATCGGCACGAACTCGACCTTCTTGCCCGGGTTCGCCTTCTCGAACTGCTTCTTGATGTCCGCGAGATAGGTGTCCATCACCTTGATGGAGTTGTCCGTGGACTGCTTGAAGGAGACCTTCAGGGTGTCGGGGTCGCTGCCGGATCCCCCGCCACAGGCGGTGAGCGTGCCTGCGGCGGCGAGGGTGAGGGCGAGGAGTGCGGGGAGGGCGGGGCGAGTTCGGAGGGTGGTTCGGGCGGCTCGGACGGGGCGGGCGGTGGGGCGCACGGGCATGACCTCCTGGGGCCTACGTCGTTGTGGCCTGGGGTTGTCTGCCCGGTGAACCTAAGAGGAGTGGTCTAGTCAGGTCAATGAGTGTGCGTGGGATTGGGCGGTGGATCGGGAAGCTGCTCGGGCCGGGTCACGTCGCTACCGGCCCGACCCCGCCCCCGGCATCCACCGATACACCAACTCCGGCCTACCCACCTGCCCATAGACCGGCGCCCGCTCGGCCCTCCCGGCCTCCACCAGGTGCTCCAGATACCGCCGAGCCGTGATCCGGGAAATCCCCACGGCCTCGGCCACCCCCGCCGCGGTGAGCCCTTCCTCGGCCTCCCGCACGGCCCCGGTCACCCGCTCCAGCGTCGGCCCGCTCAACCCCTTCGGCAACGCCGCCGGCCCCGGTGCCCGCAGTGTCGCCAGGGCCCGGTCCACCTCGTCCTGTCCGCTGGCCTCACCGACCGCCGCATGGAACTCGGCGTAGCGCACCAGGCGGTCCCGAAGCGTGGCGAACGTGAAGGGCTTCAGCACGTACTGCACGACCCCCAGCGACACCCCCTCGCGGACCACGGCGAGATCCCGAGCCGACGTCACCGCGATCACGTCCGCGTGGTGGCCGGCCGCTCGCAGTGACCGCGCCAGTTGCAGCCCGTGCACATCCGGCAGGTGCAGGTCCAGCAGCAGCAGATCCACCGGCGTACGCTCCAGCGTGCGCCGCGCCTCCGCACCAGTGTGCGCCTTGCCGACGGCGACGAAGCCCGGTACCCGGCCGACGTACATCATGTGTGCGTCCGCCGCGACCGGATCGTCCTCCACGACCAGGACCCGAATCGCCTGCTCGGCCGACGCCGTCATACGTCACCTCTCGAAACAACCGCACCACCGGAACCCGGGCGGGGCTCGGACTGCTGGGATTGCTGAGATCGCTGGGGCTGGTGGGGCTGGTGGGGCTGGTGGGGCTGGTGGGGCTGGTGGGGCTGGTGGTGGGACTGCTGCGCAGGCTCGGCGCCCGGCAAGGGCTCGGCGCCCCTGAGCGGCTCCACGCCCGGCAGGGGATCGCCGCCCTCCCGGGGCGCAGCACCTGGCACAGGCTCCGCCTCTTCCCGCCGGACCCCGTCCCGCAAGCGACCCTCACCCAGCGGCAGCCGTGCCTCGAACTCTGCCCCGCCCCCGGCAGCCTCCGCCACCGACAGGTCGCCGTCGTGCCGGTGCACCGCCTGTCGGACAAGTGCCAGTCCCAGGCCGCGACCGCCCGGTCCCGCCGGCTTCGTCGAGAAGCCGCGCTCGAACACCGCCTCCGCGTGGGCGGGATCCACCCCGGCCCCCGTGTCGGACACCCGCAGGACCAGCTCTCCGCCCTGCGTGTACGCCGTCACCGTCACTCGCGCCCCCACACTGCCCTGCGCGGCGTCCACCGCGTTGTCGATCAGGTTGCCGAGGATCGTCACCAGATCCCGGGACGGCAGGGACGGCGGCAGCAGGCGGTCGTCCAGTCTGCTGTCCTGCGAGACGACGAGTTCGACGCCCCGCTCGTTGGCCTGTGCCGCCTTGCCCAGCAGAAGCGCCGCCAGTACCGGTTCGCTGACCGCCGCCACGACCTGGTCCGTCAGCGCCTGCGCCAGCTCCAGCTCGGCCGTCGCGAACTCCACCGCCTCCTCGGCGCGTCCGAGTTCGATCAGCGAGACCACCGTGTGCAGACGGTTCGCCGCCTCGTGCGCCTGTGACCGCAGCGCCTGGGTGAAACCCCGCTCGGAGTCCAACTCGCCCATCAGGGACTGCAGTTCGGTGACATCGCGCAGGGTCACCACCGTGCCGCGGCGCTCACCGCCCGACACCGGTGAGGTGTTCACCACCAGCACCCGCTCCGCCGCGAGGTGCACCTCGTCCACCCGCGGCTCGGACGCCAGCAGCGCCCCGGTCAGCGGGGCCGGCAGGCCGAGCTGTGCGACCGACTGCCCCACCGCATCGCCGGCCACGCCGAGCAGCTCGCGCCCCCCGTCATTGATCAGCGCCACCCGGTACTGCCCGTCCAGCATCAGCAGCCCCTCACGCACCGCATGCAGGGCGGCCTGGTGGTAGTCGTGCATACGGCTCAGCTCGGCGGCGTTCATACCGTGGGTGTGCCGCCGCAGGCGGGCGTTGATGACGTACGTGCCGATCGCCCCCAAGGCGAGGGCACCCGCCGCCACCCCGATCAGGGCCGTCAGCTGGTCCTGCACCCGCTTGCTGATCTCCTCGACCCGGATGCCCGCGCTCACCAGCCCGACGATGTGCGACGGCTGGTTCCCCCCGTCGTAGATCGGTACGACCGCCCGCACGGACGGGCCGAGCGTGCCGGTGTACGTCTCCCTGAAGGGCTCCCCGCGCAGGGCGCGCTCCGTGTGACCGCGGAAGTGCTGCCCGATCTGCTTCTCGTCGGGGTGCGTCCAGCGGATGCCCTCGGGACTCATGATCGTGACGAAGTCGACCTCGGCGTCGCGCTGGACACGGAGCGCGTACGGCTGGAGCTCGGCCGTCGGATCGGCCGTACGGATCGCCTCCCCCACGGACGGGGCATCGGCTATCGACTGCGCCACCGCCATGGCCTGCCGGCCCGCCGCGTCCTCGGCCTGCCCGCGGTCGCTGACGTATGTGAACACCGCATACCCGGCGACGAGCACCGCTATCAGCACGGCCTGCATGGCGAAGAGCTGGCCGGCCAGGCTGCGGGGTCGCGGGACGGGGATGCGCATGCCGTCAGTGTGCCCCATGGCCGATTTTGGCCGACCAGCCTGTGGATAAGTGCTTTCCGTGGCTCAAGGACGTGAATTGATGTGAGCCAAGTCACTCTCCGGGCCTCGTCTTGGGGGCAGGGTCGTCTTCGGGTCAGGTCTTCCGTCGGCGTCCGCCCTTTCCGCCGCCGCTACCGGCGAGCGCGGCCACCCCGACGGCGAACTCGCCGGTTGCCACGTGCATGCCGATCTGAAGGTCCGTGATCGGCTTGTGGATGTCGAAAAGGGTGGTGACACCCACGACGATCGAGCCCCGCGAACGCGCGAGCCGCTCCGTCTCCGGGGACACCGGGATGTCCGGCCAGTGATGGTGGACCTCGCCGCTACGAACCGTCACGGAGACCCTCCGGTCCGCGATCGATGCGGTCAGGCCTCGGGTCGGGACGGCGTCCGGCGACAGCGCGTGCAGCCCACCGTCGAGCCCCAGTTCCTTGAAGACCTCCACCGTCCACACCTGCCACCCCCGGGCGGTCTCCCCGCCCTCCCCGTTCTCCGAGGTCGCACCGTGCTCGCCGTCCTCCCCCCTCTCCCCGTCGACGTACTGGAGGAGCGCGGCCTCGTAGGACGGATTCACCAGGAAGAACGGGGTGCCGTCGGAGGCCGTGCCGAGCGTCAGCAGGGCCGGCATGACGAACGTCCCCGCGCGCCACGTCAGATGCGGAACGTCGGAGACCGGTGCCATCGGCCCCTCGTGCCAGCCGGGCGGGCGGCAGCCGGCGTGATGCAGCGATGCGTTGGCCAGCTCGCCGTCGGCGTACACGGCGAGCGCAGGCCGCCGCCAGCGCCGTAGCGGACGGCCGCAGGTCTGGCAGTCGATCGCGCGCAGCTCCTCGCGGAGATCGGAGAGCACGGACTCCCCGAGCTTCGACCGGGTCACCGGGTCGGTTCGTACCTTGATGCCGGCCATCGCGTTTCTCCGTCCACCGTTTCCGACGCCGCTCGTCCCGGTGCGGAACCTAGCCGCGCGTCACCGGGACCGGTCCCGGTGAACTAAATGAACGGAAGGGTGACCGCCCTCACATGACGGGAGATAGTCACCGCATCGCTGAGTACGACCCCGTCCCCCTGGGGCTCGCCAGCCCATCAGCGAACCCCCCACCCCGGACGTGAGCCGCACGCCGGTGATACCGACGAAGACGTCAAGGAGGGCAGCCGTGGCCGCCGCCAGTTCCCCCGACAAGGCACCTGCCGCACCCGTCGCCAAAACCAAACGGGACCGCACGCACTACCTCTACATCGCGGTGATCATCGCGGTTGCCCTCGGTATCGCCGTGGGTCTGGCCGCGCCCGACTTCGCGGTCGAGCTGAAGCCCATCGGTACGGGCTTCGTGAACCTGATCAAGATGATGATCTCGCCGATCATCTTCTGCACGATCGTCCTGGGCATCGGTTCGGTACGGAAGGCCGCCAAGGTGGGTGCGGTCGGCGGTATCGCCCTGGCTTACTTCACCGTCATGTCGCTCGTCGCGCTGGCCATCGGCCTGGTCGTCGGCAACATCCTGGAGCCCGGCACCGGGCTCGCCGTCACCGACGCCATCAAGGACGCCGGTCACGCGCAGGTCGACGCCGAGGCCAAGGACACCACCGAGTTCCTGCTCGGCATCATCCCGACCACGATGGTCTCCGCCTTCACCTCGGAGTCGGTCCTTCAGACTCTGCTCATCGCGCTGCTCGCCGGTTTCGCGCTCCAGGCCATGGGTTCGGCCGGGGAGCCGATCATTCGCGGCGTGCAGCACATCCAGCGGCTCGTCTTCCGCATCCTCGCCATGGTGATGTGGGCCGCGCCGATCGGTGCCTTCGGCGCCATCGCCGCAGTCACCGGCTCCGCCGGCGTGGACGCGCTGAAGAGCCTCGCCGTACTGATGCTCGGCTTCTACGTCACCTGCTTCCTGTTCGTCATCATCGTGCTCGGCGCGCTGCTGCGGATCGTCGCCGGCCTGAACATCTTCACCCTGTTCAAGTACCTCGGCCGTGAGTTCCTGCTGATCCTTTCCACCTCCTCCTCCGAGTCCGCGCTGCCGCGCCTCATCGCGAAGATGGAGCACCTGGGCGTCAGCAAGCCCGTCGTCGGCATCACCGTCCCGACCGGCTACTCCTTCAACCTCGACGGCACCATGATCTACATGACCATGGCGTCCCTGTTCATCGCCGACGCCATGGGCACGCCGATGTCGATCGGCGAGCAGATCCCGCTGCTGCTCTTCCTGTTCGTCGCCTCCAAGGGCGCCGCCGGTGTCACCGGTGCGGGTCTGGCCACGCTGGCCGGTGGCCTCCAGTCGCACAAGCCGGCCCTGGTGGACGGCATCGGCCTCATCGTCGGCATCGACCGCTTCATGAGCGAGGCCCGCGCCCTGACGAACTTCGCGGGCAACGCGGTGGCGACGGTGCTGATCGGGACGTGGACGAAGGAGATCGACCGCGGGCGGGTCGACGACGTGCTCGCCGGTCACCTCCCGTTCGACGAGAAGACGCTCCTGGACGACGGGCACGGGGGCTCGGTGGACGCCGATGCCGATGCCGTGCCGGGGCAGGGCGGGGAGAAGGAACTCGCCAAGGCATGAGCGCTCCGGGGAGCGCTCCGCTGGGAGAGCCGATGTGAGCTCGGGGGTGCTGTTGTCGGCGGGCTCCAGGTTGTGTGTGGCTGGTCGCGCAGTTCCCCGCGCCCCCTTGGGGCCTTCGGCCCCCGGGGGCCCGGCCTCCCCTCCGTTCTCCGGACGTCCGGCCCCGCCTGAACCGGGGCCGGGCGTCCGGCATGTGCGCCGGGCGGCTGAGATGCTCCCCCGTCTCTCAGCCGCCCGGTCTCGCCGGTACGGCCGCGTCGTTCAGCCGCGCCAGGTCCTGCGTGCTCAGCTCCAGGTCCGCCGCTGCCGCCGAGTCCCGGATCGTTCCGGGGCGGCTTGCCCCCGGGATCGGGATCACGGACGGGGACCGTGCCAGCAGCCACGCCAGGGCCACCTGCTGCGGGCTGACACCGCGTTCGGCGGCGATGGCGTGGAAGGCACTCGGGCGCGCCTCGCCCTCGACCTGTGACGGACCGTCCAGCGAGCTGCGGGAGATGCCGCCCAGCGGGCTCCACGGCAGGAACGCCAGCCCGAGTTGTGCGCACAGGCGGAGCTCGGCCTCACTGTCCCGTACGGCGGGCGAGTACCGGTTCTGCACCGAGACCAGGCCGTCACCGAGGATCCGGTGGGCCGCGCGGATCTGGTCCACGTCCGTGTTGGAGATGCCGGCCAGGCGGATGGTGCCCGCGTCGAGAAGGTCGCGCAG
Organism: Streptomyces sp. NBC_00299; assembly: GCF_036173045.1. Classification (GTDB taxonomy): domain Bacteria; phylum Actinomycetota; class Actinomycetes; order Streptomycetales; family Streptomycetaceae; genus Streptomyces; species Streptomyces machairae. The sequence continues at coordinate 3,190,120 of NZ_CP108039.1, read as the reverse complement.
CGCGCCGACCGACTCCTCGAACGGAATCGCCGGATCGGGCTTGTGCAGCTGATAGAGCCCGATCGCCTCGACGCCGAGCCGCCGCAGCGAGGCCTCGCCGGCCGCCTTGAGGTGGCGGGGGTCGCCGTTCACCGTCCAGCTGCCGTCGGCAGGTCTGCCACGGCCGCCCTTGGTGGCCACGAGCAAGCCGTCCGTGTCGCCGCCGTACGCGGCCAGCGCGCGGCCCGCAAGGAGTTCGTTGTGACCGGGCCCGTCGCCCGGCAGATGGTACGAGTCCGCCGTGTCCAGCAGCGTCACCCCCGAGTCCAGGGCGGCGTGCACGGTCGCCAGAGCGTGCTTGTCGTCGGGGCGTCCCTCGATGGACAGCGGCATCAGGCCGAGGCCGATCGCGCTCACTCGGCGGGGTCCGAGAGTGCGGTGGCGCATGTCAGTCGTCGTCCTTTCCGAGGGTCTCGGCCACGGCCTCGGGAAGCCACTGCCGGGCGTGCGTGAACCGGAACCCGAGCCGGGTGGCACGGGAGTTGTCCATGCCGTAGGCGCGGGTGAAGGAGAACGGGGAGACCTCGCCGACCTCGACCCGCTGGAAGACGGCCTCACCGTGCGGGAGGTGCGCGACGATGGCGTCACACACCTCCTCGGTGGTCAGCAGGCCGTGGGAGGCGGCGTTGACCGGACCCGTGAAGTCCTGGCCCACGGCCCAGAACAGGAAGTCGGCGATCTCCTCGACATGGATGTACGTCGCCGGATGGTTGGCCACCGGTACGGCGATCGGTGCGCCGGTGCGGATGCGGCTCGCGTAGTGGGCCATACGGCCCGTGAAGTCGTCGTCCCCGCCCAGCACATGGGCGACGCGCACCGCCGCGTACGGAAAAGCCGGGTCGGCGGCGAACACCGCCTCCGCCTGCCGCTTGCCCTCGCCGTAGTGAGCGTCGAGGAACTCCGGGTCGTCCCAAGGCAGTTCGAGGTCCACGGCCACACTCAGGGCGTCCACGTCCGGCTCGCGCACGAGGGCGATCGAGTCCTCGTACTCGTACACCTCGACCGTCGACGTCAGTACGTAGCGACGCGTACGTCCGGTGAGGACGAGGCGGGCGATCTCCGCCTGCCGGGGCGTGTAGCAGACCTGGTCGACGACGGCGTCGAACGTCCGCGAACCCAGCGCCGCCGTCAGGGACTTCTCGTCGTTCCGGTCGGCGACGAGGTGAACGGCGCCCGGGGGCGGCGCCGACGAGCCGCGATTGAGAACCGTCACCCGGTCCCCGGCGGCCAGCAGCCGTGCGATCAGCCGCTTGCCGAAATAGCGGTTGCCGCCGATGACCAGTACCTCTCGTGCCTGTCGCATGGCCATAATTCTCCTGGCCCTGCACCGCGTTCTGAAGGGGAAGACATGGGAGATCAGGCCGCCGCGCCGAAAGAACCGCGGCATCTGCGCCCAGCCGCCAACGAAACATCGGTGGCCTTCGACGCCCTGGACCGGCAGATCCTGGAACTGCTCCAGACCGACGGCCGGATCAAGCTGAGCGAGCTGGGCCGCCGGGTGCGTCTGAGCCCGGCAGCCGTCACCGAGCGCGTACGGCGGCTGGAGACGGCCGGCGCGATCACCGGGTACGGCGCCCATGTCGCCGCCGCCCGGATCGGCTACGGCATCCAGGCCTTCATCCGGGTCAACCCGCACGGCGGCTACACCCTCAGACACCCCCGCACCCTCGAACTGCTCGACCGCCCGGAGATCACCGAGGTCCACCATGTCGTCGGCGAGGACTGCTGGATCCTCAAGGTCGCCGTCGAGGACACCGCCCACCTGGAGGAGATCCTCGAACAGACCTCGGCGCTGGGCCGTACGACGACGTCGATCGTGCTGTCCTCCCCGGTGCGCAGAAAGCCTCTCCTGCCACGGTTGCCCTGACGTCGGCGTCAAGGATTACGTTCGTATGCATGCGAATCGGCGAGCTGGCCGCGCGGGCCGGGACCACGACGCGCACGTTGCGCTACTACGAGTCGCGGGGGCTGCTGCCCGCGCGACGGGGCGGCAACGGCTATCGGACGTACGACGAGAACGACCTGAAGCTGCTGCGGCAGATCAGGACGTTGCAGGACTTCGGGTTCGACCTGGAGGAGACCCGGCCCTTCGTGGAGTGTCTGCGGGCCGGGCACCCGGAGGGCGACTCGTGTCCCGCCTCGCTCGCGGGCTACCGGCGCAAGCTGGACGAGCTCGACGCCCTGATCGGCGAGTTGCAGGCCGTGCGGGCCAAGATCGGCCTGCGGCTGGCGATGGCCGAGGGGGATCCACCGTTGTGCGAACTGGGAGGGCAGGAGCTGTGATCAAGGCGGCGGGCGTGGCCGAGGTGTCGGACGCGGACTTCGAGGCGGAGGTGATCGGGGCGGAGCTGCCGGTGCTGGTGGAGTTCACCGCGGACTGGTGTCCGCCGTGCCGGCAGATGGGGCCGGTGCTCACGGCCCTGGCCGCGGAGGAGGGGCAGCGGCTGAAGGTGGTGCAGTTGGACGTGGACACCAACCCGCTGACCACGAACGCCTACAAGGTGCTCTCCATGCCGACGTTCATGGTGTTCCGCGCCGGTGAACCGGTGAAGTCGATGGTGGGCGCGCGGCCCAAGCGGCGGCTGCTGGAGGAGCTCGCCGACGTGCTGTGATTCCGTCCCGAACACAAGAAATCCCCCGAGCAATTGCGCTCGGGGGATTTCTTTCGTATATTTAATGGTTCGCGACTTCAGTGGAATTAAGTCGCGGATAAGTTCAGTGAGCACAGTATATCCGGGCGGGAGCTGAATTGTCAAACACCGAATTTCAAGACGGTGAAATGCGGCAGGAGCAGGAATTCATCGACAGCCTGTACGCACGCGTCGACCTGCTGCGCGGCGACACCGAGGACTCCGTCACGGACGCGCTCGGCCAGGGCAACACGCCGATGCAGGCCCGCCTGGAGCGGGACATCCTGGTCGCCGAGCGCTCGGGGCTGCTCGCCGCACTGAACGCCGTGGACGGTTCGCTCTGCTTCGGCCGGATCGACCTGGCCTCGGGCACCACCCACCACATCGGCCGGATCGGCCTGCGCACCGACGACGCCGAGCGCACGCCGATCCTCATCGACTGGCGGGCCGACGTCGCCCGCCCCTTCTACCTGGCCACCGGCCACACCCCGATGGGGCTCAGGCGCCGCCGGCACATCACCACCAGCGGCCGTACGGTGTCCGCCCTGCACGACGAGATCCTCGACCTGGGGGACCAGGAGCGGACCGGCCACGAGGACCCGAGCGGCGACGCCGTCCTGCTCGCCGCGCTCAACACCGCGCGCACCGGCCGCATGAACGACATCGTGCAGACCATCCAGGCCGAACAGGACGAGATCATCCGGGCACCGCACCGCGGGGTCCTGGTGGTGGAGGGCGGTCCGGGCACCGGCAAGACGGCGGTCGCCCTGCACCGCGCCGCGTATCTCCTCTACGAGCACCGCGAGCTGCTCGCCAAGCGCGCGGTTCTGATCGTCGGCCCCAACCCCGCCTTCCTCGGCTACATCGGCGAGGTCCTGCCCTCGCTGGGCGAGACGGGCGTGCTGCTCGCCACCGTCGGCGAACTGTTCCCCGGCGTGCGGGCGACGGCGACCGACACCCGGGAGGCGGCCGCGGTGAAGGGCCGCGCCGACATGGCGGACGTACTCGCCGAGGTCGTACAGGACTGGCAGGCGCTGCCCGACCCGGTCATCGCCATCGAGCACGACCGCGAGATCCTCATGCTCGACGACGGCCTGGTGAAGGTGGCGCGTGAGAAGGCCCGCGCCGCGCGGCTGCCGCACAACGCGGCACGCGAGCACTTCGAGGGCCACATCCTCAACACCCTCACCGAGCTGTACGCCGAGCGGGTCGGGACGGACCCCTTCGACGGTACGAATCTGCTGGACCCGAGCGACATCATGCAGATCCGTGACGACATCGCCGAGAACCCCGAAGTCTGGGCCGCCATCGACCAGTTGTGGCCGCGACTGACCCCGCAACGACTGGTCGCGGACTTCCTCGCCGACCCCGTGGGCTACCTTCCCGACGAGGACGTCGCCGCGATCCGCCGGCCCGTGACACGGGCGTGGACGGTGGCGGACGTACCGCTGCTCGACGAGGCGGCCGAACTGCTCGGCGAGGACGACCGGGTGAAGCGGGCGCTGGCCGAGCGGGAGCGGGAGACACAGGTCGCCTACGCACAGGGCGTGCTGGACGTCTCGTACGCCTCGCGCACCTACGAGTTCGAGGACAAGGACGAGGAGGACTCCGAGATCCTGTCCGCGCACGACATCATCGACGCCGAACGGTTCGCCGAGCGCCACGAGGAGGACGACCACCGCAGCGCCGCCGAGCGCGCGGCGGCCGACCGGACCTGGGCGTTCGGGCACATCATCGTCGACGAGGCGCAGGAGCTGTCGCCGATGGCCTGGCGGCTGCTCATGCGGCGCAGCCCGACCCGCTCGATGACGCTGGTCGGCGACCCCGCCCAGACGGCCGAGGCGGCGGGCGTGGGCTCCTGGTCCAAGATCCTGTCCCCCTACGTCGAGGACCGCTGGGACCACACCCGCCTCGGCGTCAACTACCGCACCCCCGCCGAGATCATGGAGCTGGCCGCGGCGGTCGTACGCGCGGAGCACCCCGGCTTCGAACCGCCGAGTTCCGTACGGTCCACAGGCGTACGTCCCTGGATCAGCGCCACCGACGACCTGCCCGGCGCCGTCGCCAAGGCGGTCGCCGAACTCACCCCCGCCGAAGGCCGCCTGGCCGTCATCGCCCCACGCGACCTGCACCGGTCGCTGGCCGCGCGCCTGGACGGCATCACGGCCGGCACCGAACCCGACCTGACACGGACGGTCGTCCTCCTCGACCCCCGCCAGGCGAAGGGCCTGGAGTTCGACTCGGTCCTGGTCGTCGAGCCGGGGCTGTACGGCACGAGCGACCTGTACGTGGCCCTGACCCGGGCGACCCAGCGGCTGGGGGTGCTGCACACGGGGTCGCTGCCGCCGGGCTTGGCCGAGGGCGTGCCGGCGTCGGGGTGACCGTCCCTGGGGGCTGCCGCCCCCAGACCCCCGCTTCGGCCTGAACGGCCTCGTCCTCAAACGCCGGACGGGCTGGGTGGGTCAGCTCGTCCGGCGTTCGAGAGGGTGTCTACGCCGGTCGCAACCACACCGTCGCCAATGGCGGCAGCGTCAGCCGGATGCTGGCCGCCCGTCCGTGCCAACCCTGCGGCTCGGGCTTGACCGGATCAGGGTTGGTCACATCGCCGCCGCCATACCGCGCCGCGTCCGTGTTCAGCGCCTCGTGCCACGCAGGAACGTCGTCCGGCACCCCCAGCCGGTACTCGTGCCGCACGACCGGCGACAGATTCGACACCGCCAGCAGCGGAGCCCCCTCCGCGTCGTAGCGCAGGAACGCGAGCACGTTGTCGTCGGCGGCGTCTCCCACCACCCACTGGAACCCGGCGGGGTCGGCGTCCCGCTGCCACAGCGCCGGCGTGTGCCGGTACACCGTGTTCAGATCGCGGACCAGGTCCCGCACCCCGCGATGGTCCGGCTCCGCCCCGTACGCCGGATCGAGCAGCCACCAGTCCGGCCCGTGCGCCTCCGACCACTCCGCCCCCTGGGCGAACTCCTGCCCCATGAAGAGGAGCTGCTTGCCCGGGTGGGCCCACATGAAGCCCAGGTACGCGCGGTGGTTGGCGCGCTGCTGCCACCAGTCGCCCGGCATCTTCGAGACCAGCGACCGCTTGCCGTGCACGACCTCGTCGTGGGAGATGGGCAGCACGTAGTTCTCGCTGTAGGCGTACACCATCGAGAACGTCATCTCGTTGTGGTGGTGCTTGCGGTGCACCGGCTCCTTCGCCATGTACTCCAGCGAGTCGTGCATCCAGCCCATGTTCCACTTCAGCCCGAAGCCGAGACCCCCGAAGCCACCCGGCCCCGCCACGTGCGTCGGGCGCGTCACGCCGTCCCAGGCCGTGGACTCCTCCGCGATCGTCACGACTCCCGGCACCCGCCGGTACACCGTCGCGTTCATCTCCTGGAGGAACGCCACCGCGTCCAGGTTCTCCCGCCCGCCGTGCTCGTTCGGGACCCATTGCCCCGGCTCGCGCGAGTAGTCGAGGTAGAGCATGGAGGCGACGGCGTCGACCCGCAGCCCGTCGATGTGGAACTCCTCGCACCAGTAAATGGCGTTGGCGACAAGGAAGTTGCGCACCTCGCGCCGGCCGAAGTCGAACTCCAGGGTGCCCCAGTCGGGGTGGGCGGATCGCAGCGGATCCTCGTGCTCGTACAGCGGACGCCCGTCGAACTCGGCGAGAGCCCAGTCGTCGCGCGGGAAGTGCGCCGGGACCCAGTCCATCAGGACGCCGATGCCGGCCTGGTGGAGGGCGTCCACCAGGTACTTGAAGTCGTCGGGGGTGCCCAGCCGGGCCGTGGGCGCGTAGAAGCCGGTGACCTGGTAGCCCCAGGAGCCGCCGAAGGGGTGCTCGGCGACCGGCATCAGCTCGACGTGGGTGAAGCCCAGGTCCTTGACGTACGCGGGCAGCTGCTCGGCGAGTTGCCGGTACGTCAGTCCCGGCCGCCAGGAGGCCAGATGGACCTCGTAGACCGACAACGGCGCCTCGTGCGTCGGCACCGACCCGCGCCGCTCCAGCCACTGCGCGTCGCCCCACTCGTGCTGCGAGGCGTACACGATCGACGACGTGTGGGGCGGGGCCTCGGTCCGGCGGGCCATCGGGTCGGCGCGCAGGGTCTTCGAACCGTCGGGCCGGGTGATCTCGAACTTGTACAGCTCGCCCTCGCCGATGGCCGGCACGAACAGCTCCCACACGCCCGTACCGCCGAGCGAGCGCATGGGATATCCCGTGCCGTCCCAGAAGTTGAAGGTGCCGGCCAGCGACACACCCCGCGCGTTCGGCGCCCACACCGTGAACCGGGTGCCGGTCACGCCCTGGTGGGTCATCGGCTCGGCGCCGAGCGCCTTCCACAGCTCCTCGTGCCGGCCCTCGCCGATCAGATGCAGGTCGAGCTCGCCCAGCGCGGGCAGGAAACGGTACGCGTCCTCGGTCTCCTGCACCGAGCCCTCGTACCCGACCAGGAACTGGTAGCCCGCCGGCACCTCCAGAAGCGGCAGCAGCCCGGAGAAGAACCCCTCCCCGTCGTCGTGCAGCTCGGCCCGCAGGCTGTCCACGACGACGGTCACCGAGAGCGCGTACGGCCTGAAGGCCCGGAAGGCGACACCGCCGGGCACCGGATGTGCGCCGAGGACGGAGTGCGGGGCGTGGTGGGTGCCGGTGAGGAGGCGGTCGCGGTCGGCGGCGTCGAGGGCGGGGGACACGGCCACGTCCGCGGGGGCGGCCGGTAGTTCGACGGGGACCGCCTTTTGGGCGGGGATCTTCTTGGGCGCCGTCTTCTGCGCGGGAATCCTCTTGGCGGACGCCTTCTTCCCCGCCGTGCTCTTCGACGTGGTCGTGCTCTTCGCGGCGGTGGTCTTGGCGCCCGCCTTCTTGGCCACGGTTTTCTTGGCGACGGCTTTCTTCGCGGTCGCCTTCTTTGCCGGTGCCTCCTTCGCGGCCGTCTTCTTCGCCGGGGCCTTCTTCGCCGTCGTCTTCTTGGCAGCCGCCTTCTTCGCCGCGTCGGTCTTGGCCGCGGTGGCCTTCTTCGTCGTCCCCTTCCTCATGGCGTCCGCGGCCTTCTCGGCGGCATTGGCCGTCTTCGCGGTCGCCTTCTTCGCGACGCTCGTCTTCTCGGCGGCCTGCTCCTGGGCCTTCTCCACGGCCGGCTTCTCAGCCGTCTTCTTTGAATCCGAACCGCTGGAGGGAGTGGTGCGGGGGGTCACGGGCGGGGCCTCCTAGGCGAAGGTGGGGAAGAGGGGATGGAGGAGATGGAGGGGGTGGCGGACGGCGAGGTGTCTGCGCCCGCGGCCAGTCGGCTTATGGCGGACAGCGGTACCGGGAGCCAGTCGGGGCGGTGACGGGCCTCGTAGACGACCTCGTAGATCGCCTTGTCGGTCTCGTACGCACGCAGCAGCACCGGATCGGTCCGCGGATCGGCGCCGCTGACCTGTGCGTATCCGGAGCAGTAGGCGGCCCGGCAGGTGTCGGCCCAGCCTCGTACCGACGGGTCCGCCGAGTGGGCCGCGTAGTCGAAGGAACGCAGCATGCCCGCGACGTCCCGGACCGGCGGCTGTGGCATCCGCCGTTCGGCCAGCGGCTTCGACGGCTCGCCCTCGAAGTCGATCAGCCACCACTGCCCGCTGGGCGAGCGCAGGCACTGTCCGAGATGCAGGTCGCCGTGAATGCGCTGGGCGGTCCAGGTGCAGCCCTCGGCGGCGAGACCGGCCAGCGCCTCGAAGGCGGAGCGCAGGCCGGGTGCGTACGGCCGCAGCGCGGGCACCGCCTGCGCCGCTGCGTCGAGCCGCTCGACCATCCCGTCGACCAGCTGCTGCACCTGCGTGCGCCCGAGGGTGACGGTCGGCAGCGTGCGGGCCAGTGCGGTGTGCACCTCGGCGGTCGCGCGCCCGAGCGCCCGTGCCGCGGACGCGAAGTCCTCGCCCTTGGCCAGCTCGCGCAGCGCCAGCTCCCAGCCGTCCGCGGCGCCCTGCACGAAGGGCTGCAGCACGCCCAGCACATACGCCTCGTCCGCCGGTGCTCCGGCAGGTGCCAGCTCCGCCCGGATCCACGCCGTCGGCGCGGGCACCCGGTCGCAGCCCTCGCGGGCCAGCGCCAACGGAAGCTCCAGGTCGGGGTTGACGCCGGGCACGACCCGGCGCAACAGCTTCAGGATGAACGTATCGCCGTAGACGACCGACGAGTTCGACTGTTCGGAGGTGACCAGGCGCGGCACCAGACCGGACCGGATCTCCTGGCTGTCGTCCCGCTCGAAGCGCAGTCCGCCGATGCGGGCTCCGGTGCGCAGCGCCTCGAGGAGGAGCTCGGTGGGACGGGTGTCGTACAGGGCGTCGTACACCGTGCGTCCGGCGAGCGGGCCGTCGGCCACGTGTCCGATCAGCGCGGGCGCCAGCCGGGGCGGCAGGGCCTCGCGCTCGCCTATCAACAGCTGGTAGCAGTCGGCGGGCTGCTCGGGCGCGCCCGGCACCGGCGCGATGGCCTGGTGAGCGCGCACGAGCAGGTGGTACAGGCCCAGCTTGCCGCCGGGTGGAAGCAGTTCGGTGGCCGCCACCAGCGAGAACCCGGTGACCGGACGGCCCTTGCCCGCGAACCAGCGCTGCCGTGGCAGCCACTCCCGCAGCAGGGGGTCCAGCGAGGCGAGAAGACCTGGTGAGGTCGTGAGGGTGCGGGTGACGGCTTTCGACATGGCGTCACGTCCTTTCCCCGGGCCGAGCGGGGTGGTTACTGATGCGTGCCCCGGGCGGGGCGGGGGAAACCGCCCCGCCCGGGCTCTCAGGCGGCGTCCTTGCGCAACCGGAACCAGTAGAAGCCGTGGCCTCCGAGGGTCAGCAAGTACGGCAGTTCACCGATGGCCGGGAATCGCACCCCGCCGAACAGCTCGACCGGATGGCGCCCGTTGAACCGCCGCAGGTCCAGCTCCGTCGGCTGCGCGAACCGCGAGAAGTTGTTCACGCACAGCACGAGGTCGTCCTCGTATTCGCGCAGGAAGGCGATCACGGCCGGATTCGACGACTGGAGTTCCGTGTAGGAGCCGAGTCCGAAGGCAGGGTTCTGCTTGCGGATCTCGATCATGCGGCGGGTCCAGTGCAGAAGAGAGGACGGCGAGGACATGGAGGCCTCGACATTCGTCACCTGGTAGCCGTGGACCGGGTCCATGATGGTCGGCAGATACAGCCGTCCCGGGTCGCACGAAGAGAATCCCGCATTGCGGTCCGGCGTCCACTGCATGGGAGTCCGCACGGCGTCGCGGTCGCCGAGCCAGATGTTGTCGCCCATGCCGATCTCGTCGCCGTAGTACAGGATCGGCGAGCCGGGGAGCGACAGCAGCAGGGCGGTGAACAGCTCGATCTGATTGCGGTCGTTGTCCAGCAGGGGCGCCAGCCGGCGCCGGATTCCGATGTTGGCGCGCATGCGGGGGTCCTTGGCGTACTCCGCCCACATGTAGTCGCGTTCCTCGTCGGTGACCATTTCCAGGGTCAGCTCGTCGTGGTTGCGCAGGAAGATGCCCCACTGGCAGCCGGACGGGATGGCCGGGGTCTTGGCGAGGATTTCCGAGACCGGGTACCTCGACTCCCTTCGCACGGCCATGAAGATCCGCGGCATCACCGGGAAATGGAAGGCCATGTGGCACTCGTCGCCACCGCCGGCGTAGTCGCCGAAGTAGTCGACGACGTCCTCCGGCCACTGGTTGGCCTCCGCGAGCAGCACCGTGTCCGGGTAGTGGGCGTCGATCTCCTTGCGCACCCGCTTGAGGAGTTCGTGCGTCGCGGGCAGGTTCTCGCAGTTCGTTCCCTCTTCCGCGTACAGATACGGCACCGCGTCCAGCCGGAATCCGTCGATTCCCAGGTCCAGCCAGAATTTCAGCGCCGAGAGGATCTCCTCCTGGACGGCCGGGTTCTCGTAGTTCAGGTCCGGCTGGTGGGAGAAGAAGCGGTGGAAGAAGTACTGCTTGCGGACCGGGTCGAAGGTCCAGTTGGAGGCCTCGGTGTCGACGAAGATGATGCGGGCGTCGGCGTACTGCTTGTCGTCGTCGGCCCACATGTAGTAGTCGCCGTAGGGGCCGTCGGGGTCGCTTCTCGATTCCTGGAACCACGGGTGCTGGTCGCTGGTGTGGTTCATGACGAAGTCGATGATGACCCGCATGCCGCGCTGGTGGGCGGAGTCGACGAATTCGACGAAGTCGGCGAGGTCTCCGAATTCGGGCAGGACGGAGGTGTAGTCGGAGACGTCGTATCCGCCGTCGCGCAGGGGTGATTTGAAGAAGGGCGGCAGCCACAGGCAGTCGACGCCGAGCCATTGCAGGTAGTCGAGTTTGGCGGTGAGGCCTTTGAGGTCGCCGACGCCGTCGCCGTTGCTGTCCTGGAAGGAGCGGACCAGGACCTCGTAGAAGACGGCGCGTTTGAACCAATCCGGGTCACGATCCTTGGCAGGAGTGTCCTCGAAGGTGTCCTGAACGGGCTCGTTGACGATCATTTTGTGGGTGACCCTCCGATCTGCGGGGTGGACGGTCGCAGGACGGTGAGGATGTGCGCGGGACGAGTGCCCGGTTCGAGACGCACGTAATTCGCCCTGCCCCAGTGATAGGTCTCGCCGGTGAGCTCGTCGCGCACCGGCACCGACTCGTGCCAGTCCAGGCCGAGTTGCGGCATGTCCAACGAGACCGTCGCCTCCTGGGTGTGGTGCGGGTCGAGGTTGGCGACCACCAGAACCGTGTTCGATCCGCTGCGCTTCGAGTACGCGATCACCGCTTCCTGGTCCGCGTGGTGGAAGTGGAGGTCGCGCAACTGCCGCAGGGCCGGATTCGCCCGCCGGACGGCGTTGAGCTGGGTGAGCAGGGGGGTGATGGTGCGGCCCGCGCGCTCGGCTGTTTCCCAGTCGCGAGGACGGAGCTGGTACTTCTCCGAGTTCAGATACTCCTCGCTGCCCTTGCGCACAGGGGTGTTCTCGCAGAGCTCGTAGCCGCTGTAGATGCCCCAGGTGGGGGAGAGGGTGGCGGCCAGGACGGCGCGGAGTTCGAAGGCGGGGCGTCCGCCGTGCTGAAGGAATTCGTGGAGGATGTCGGGGGTGTTGGCGAAGAAGTTGGGCCGCATGTAGGAGGCGGCTTCGCCGGAGAGTTCGGTGAGGTACTCGGTGAGTTCCTGTTTGCCGTTGCGCCAGGTGAAGTACGTGTAGGACTGCTGGAAGCCGATCTGGGCCAGGGTGTGCATCATCGCGGGGCGGGTGAAGGCCTCGGCGAGGAAGATGACGTCGGGGTCGGTGCGGCCGATGTCGGCGATGACCTGCTGCCAGAAGACGACGGGTTTGGTGTGCGGGTTGTCGACGCGGAAGATGCGCACGCCGTGGGCCATCCAGTGGCGCAGGATGCGCAGGGTTTCCTCGACCAGGCCGTCCATGTCGGCGTCGAAGGCGATGGGGTAGATGTCCTGGTACTTCTTCGGCGGGTTCTCGGCGTAGGCGATGGTGCCGTCGGGGCGGTGGTGGAACCACTCGGGGTGTTTGTCGACCCAGGGGTGGTCGGGGGAGCACTGCAGGGCGAAGTCGAGGGCGACTTCCAGGCCGAGTTCGCCGGCCCGGGCGACGAACCAGTCGAAGTCGTCGAGGGTGCCGAGGTCGGGGTGGACGGCGTCGTGGCCGCCTTCGGGGGAGCCGATGGCCCAGGGCACGCCGACGTCGTCGGTGCCGGCGGAGAGGGTGTTGTTGGGGCCCTTGCGGAAGGTGGTGCCGATCGGGTGGATCGGCGGGAGGTAGACCACGTCGAAGCCCATGGCGGCGATCGCGGGCAGCCGGCGGGCGGCGGTGCGGAAGGTGCCGTGGGGCTGCTCGGGGGTGCCCTCGGAGCGGGGGAAGAACTCGTACCAGGAGCCGAACAGGGCCCGCTCCCGCTCCACCAGCAGGGGCAGCGGGTCCGACGCGGTGACCAGGTCCCGCAACGGATACCGCCCCAACACCGCGTCCACCTCGGGCGTCGACGCTGCCGCCAGCCGCCAGGCGGCCGGGCGGTTCTCGTCCCGCAGCGCGTCGACGGCCGCGAGGATCACCGACCGCCCCTCGCTCTCGGGGATCTCGGCGGCCGCACGCCCGTACAGTCGCGCGCCCTCCTCCAGAACCAGTTCCGTGTCCATCCCGGCCGGGATCTTGATCTGTGCGTGGTGCCGCCAGGTGGCCACCGGATCGCCCCAGGCCTCGACCCGGTAGGTCCAGTGGCCCGGCTCGCCGGCGGTGACGGTGGCGCCCCAGCGGTCGGTGCCCCGGGCGAGTTCGCGCATCGGCGTCCAGGGGCCGGGCCGGCCGTCCGGGCCGGTCAGTACGGCATTGGCGGCAACCGCGTCGTGTCCCTCCCGGAACACGGTCGCCGAGATCTCGAAGGTCTCGCCGGTCACGGCCTTCGCGGGCCTGCGCCCGTGCTGGACGACCGGGCGGACGTCGAGGACGGGTATGCGCCCGACACCGGCGGCCTTGTCGTTCGCGGAGGATCGCTCCGGAGCCGGGGGTCCGGGGTCGGCGCGTGCGGTGCGGGGGGCTGGGGGTGCTTCGGTGCGCGACGTCGGGGGTGAGGACGACTGGTGGTGCATGGCGGGCATGACCGCTCCTGTCCGCGTCATCTTGGGTGGGCGGATGGCTGTGGGGAGGTGGGTCCTGCGTGGTTCGTTCCGGCGCGCGCCCGGGGGCGCACGGGTGGGGTTACCGCTGGAGCCTTCCCACCCTATTCGGGTACGCAATCCGGCACTTTGTTAACTACTCACGCGTATGTCTACACACAAGACCGGCCCCGTTCCTGAAGAACGGGGCCGGTGCCTGCAATTCGGCGTGAAGAGGCCGCTATGAGCCCGGTACCTGCAGGAGTTTGTTCGGTGAGCCGAGCCCCCGCCCGGAGACCTTCCCGGTGACAGCCTGCGCCACCAGCGCCTTGGACACCTGTGCGGGCTTCGCCTTGGGATGGTCGGCCAGATACAGCGCGGCCACACCCGCGGTGTGCGGCGACGCCATCGACGTCCCCGAATAGGTCGCCTTGCCGGTGTCATTTGCATACGACGCCGAAGTGATGGACACGCCCGGGGCGAATACGTCCAGAACCGAACCGAAGTTGGAGAAGCCCGCGCGCGCGTCCTTTCTGTCGGTGGCACCCACGGTGATCGCCTCCCGCACGGCGGCGGGGGAGTACCGGCCGGCCGGCAGCCCGTCGTTGCCCGCCGCGACCGTGTAGGTCACGCCGGACGCGATGGAGTTGCGTACGGCGGCCTCCAGTTGCGAGTTGCGGTGGCCGCCGAGGCTGACATTGGCGACGGCCGGCTTCCTGGCGTGCCTGGTCACCCAGTCGATTCCGGCGATGACGTCGGCCGTGCTGCCGCCGCCGGCGTTGTCGAGGACCCGCACGGCGACGACCTTGGCCTTCTTGGCGACGCCGTACTGCTTGCCCGCGATGGTGCCGGCGACATGGGTGCCGTGGCCGTTGCCGTCGCTCGCGGTCCTGTCGTCGCCGACGAAGTCCCACCCGTAGCTCGCCCGGCCGCCGAAGTCCTCGTGCGAGATGCGGATGCCGGTGTCGATCACGTACACCGTCACGCCCGCGCCCGCCGACTCCGGCCAGGTGTAGCTCCTGTCCAGCGGCAGGTTCCGCTGGTCTATGCGGTCAAGTCCCCAAGTTGGCGGGTTCTTCCGGGTGTGGTCCAGGGTCACTCGGGTGTCCTGGACGACCGACGCGACCCGGGAGTCGGCCGCGAGCCGCTTGGCCTGTCTCTCGTTGGCCCGGACGGCGTAGCCGTTGAGGACCGTGCCGTAGGTATGGCTTATTTTCGCCCCGTACTTCTCGGCGAGGCTCTTTCCGGCCCCCGACGGAGCCTTCGTTCCCCCCTTGAGCGTCACCAGGTAACTGCCGCTGACGGAGCCGGGGTCCCCGGCGCCGAGTATCTGTCCCTCCGGTGCGGCGTGCGCGGGCACGGTGGTGGCCGAAAGCGCGATGACACAGGTCACCGCAGTCAGACCACCGGCCCGACGCAGACGCCGTATGCGCGTCCGTGCCATGGTGTGAGTTCCCCTCCTCAACTCGGCGCACCACGGCCCTGGAGCACGGGGTGCACCCCGCCTGGGCCGGCGCGCCACCGCTCAGCCTCTCGTGGTGTGAGAAGTCGCCACAAGGAGGCCTACGGGGGCGGAATCGGCCATACCGGGCATCGGGGATCCGTAAAGGTTGCGGCGTTTTCCGGACGTACGTGCTCTGCTCGCCGCGCTTGACACCCACAAAAACGCACGGTGGTTGCGAACCCCCGCATACCGATACTGTCGGTGGCGATGACGGGACCCACACCGCCGTGTGTCCCCTGCCACGCGCTGCCCGAGGTGGAATGTGAAGGCGATCCGTCGATTCACCGTCCGTCCAGTGCTCCCCGAACCCCTCCGCCCCCTGAGCGATCTGGCGCGTAATCTGCGCTGGTCCTGGCATGCGGAGACCCGCGATCTCTTCCAGTCCGTCGACCCCGAGTGCTGGGCCGCCTCGGGCAACGACCCCGTACGGCTGCTGGGCAGCGTGTCGCCCGGGCGGCTCGCGGAGCTGGCCGAGGACCGCCGCTTCCTGCGCCGGCTGGCCGCGGTCGCCGGTGACCTGAACGACTACGTCACGGGCGGGCGCTGGTACCAGGACCAGTCCGCCGAACTGCCCACCGCCGTCGCCTACTTCTCGCCCGAGTTCGGCATCACGGCCGCCCTGCCTCAGTACTCCGGCGGCCTCGGCATCCTCGCCGGCGACCACCTCAAGGCGGCCAGCGACCTCGGCGTGCCCCTGATCGGGGTCGGCCTGCTGTACCGGCACGGGTACTTCCGGCAGACCCTGTCACGCGACGGCTGGCAGCAGGAGCACTACCCGGTCCTGGACCCCAACGAGCTGCCGGTCGCGCTCCTGAAGGAACCCGACGACACCCCCGCGCAGGTCTCCATCGCCCTTCCGGGCGGCAGGCATCTGCACGCCCGCGTCTGGCTCGCCCAGGTCGGCCGCGTCCCCCTGCTGATGCTCGACTCGGACGTCGAGGAGAACGACCTCGGCGAACGCGGCGTGACCGACCGGCTCTACGGCGGCGGCAGCGAGCACCGGCTGCTGCAGGAGATGCTGCTGGGCATAGGAGGTGTGCGGGCGGTCCGGACGTACTGCCGTCTGACCGGCCACCCCGAACCCGAGGTCTTCCACACCAACGAGGGCCACGCCGGCTTCCTCGGCCTGGAGCGCATCGCCGAACTCTGCGCGGCGGGCATGGACTTCGACCCGGCACTGGAAGCCGTCCGCGCCGGCACGGTCTTCACCACCCACACGCCCGTCCCGGCCGGCATCGACCGCTTCGACCGTGAGCTGGTCGCCCACCACTTCGGCCCCGAAGCCGAACTCCCGGGCATCGAGGTCGGGCGGATTCTCCAGCTCGGCATGGAGACCTACCCGGGCGGCGAGCCCAACCTGTTCAACATGGCCGTGATGGGCCTGCGCCTGGGCCAGCGCGCGAACGGCGTCTCGCTGCTGCACGGCAACGTCAGCCGCGAGATGTTCTCGGGCCTGTGGCCGGGGTTCGACCCCGACGAGGTGCCGATCACCTCCGTGACCAACGGCGTCCACGCCCCGACCTGGGTCGCCCCCGAGGTCTTCCGCCTCGGCGCCCGCCAGATCGGCGCCCAGCGCACCGAGGACGCCATGAGCGTCGGCGGCTCGGACCGCTGGGACGCGGTCGCGGAGATCCCCGACCAGGAGGTCTGGGAGCTGCGCCGGAACCTGCGCGAGCAGCTGGTGACGGAGGTACGGGACCGGCTGCGCACCTCCTGGCGGCAACGCGGCGCCGGGACGGCCGAGCTGGGCTGGATCGACGGCGTCCTCGACCCCGACGTCCTGACGATCGGATTCGCCCGCCGGGTCCCCTCGTACAAGCGGCTGACGCTGATGCTGAGGGACCGCGACCGGCTGATGGACCTGCTGCTGCACCCGGAGCGGCCCATCCAGATCGTGGTGGCGGGCAAGGCGCACCCGGCGGACGACGGCGGCAAGCGCCTGGTCCAGGAGCTGGTGAGGTTCGCCGACGACCCGCGGGTCAGGCACCGGATCGTCTTCCTCCCGGACTACGGCATGGCGATGGCGCAGAAGCTCTACCCGGGCTGCGACATCTGGCTCAACAACCCGCTGCGCCCCCTGGAGGCCTGCGGCACCTCCGGCATGAAGGCGGCGCTGAACGGCTGCCTCAACCTCTCCGTCCTGGACGGCTGGTGGGACGAGTGGTTCCAGCCGGACTTCGGCTGGGCCATCCCCACCGCGGACGGCACCGGCACGGACCCGGACCACCGCGACGACATAGAGGCGGCGGCGCTGTACGACCTGCTGGAGCAGCGGGTGACCCCGCGCTTCTACGAGCAGGGCCAGAACGGCCTGCCGGACCGCTGGATCGAGATGGTCCGCCAGACCCTGACCCTGCTCGGCCCGAAGGTCCTGGCGGGCAGGATGGTCCGCGAGTACGTGGAGCGCCTCTACACCCCGGCCGCCCACGCCCACCGCGCGATGACGCCGGACGCGGCGCGTGAGCTCGCGGGCTGGAAGGCGCGGGTGCGTTCGGCCTGGCACGGCGTCACGGTCGACCACCTCGAGACGTCGGCGGCGACACCCACGGCGGAACTCGGCTCCACGCTCAGCCTCCGGGTCCGCGTGGGCCTCGGCGACCTCGGGCCGGACGACGTCGAGGTCCAGGCGGTCTCGGGCCGCGTCGACTCCCAGGACCGCATCGCGGACGCCTCGACGGTTGCGCTGAAGCCGACGGGCAGTCCGGACCTGGAGGGCCGGTGGGTGTACGAGGGCCCGCTGGCCCTGGACCGGACGGGACCCTACGGATACACCGTCCGGATTCTGCCGTCGCACCGGCTGCTGGCGTCGAGTGCGGAGCTGGGGTTGGTGGCGGTGCCTTCCGAGGACGTGGGGGAGGGGGCCGGGGTCCTGCTGCGGTGACGTCGTCCAGGGGGGCTGCGGTGTCCCTCAGTCCCCCTCGGTCTCGCACATCTGTCGCAGCACATTGCCGCACCGTCGCGCGTACGCGTGCTGCAGCCCCCGCGTCGCAGGTCCCCCCGCCCGCGCGTACCACTTGGCCGCGCGGCTGAAGGCCTGCACGGTCAGCCACACCGTCCCGTCCCCCGTGCGGTCCACGAGGAAGGCCTCCTCGCCGCATTCGGGATGACCGGAAAGCGTGCCGTACGCCCAGCCCACCCGGCGGTGCTCCTCCGCCGTCCAGACGACCCGGCACGGGGCCTTGATCAGGCCGGCCAGGGTGACGGTGACGTCGACCTCGGGGGCCGCCCGGTCGGCGGACGCCTCGATGCCGACGCCCATCGAGCGGTGCATTTCCCAGGTCATGACCGCTTCGGAGGCTCGGCGGAAGACATCCTCGCCCTCGCCTATGCGGGTGCGCACATGCAGGGGGTGGAAGCCGGGCGGGCAGAAGCCGTTCTCCCGGGTCGCGCCGACGTCGTCGTACGTGAAGGACATGGGCCCAAGCGTAGGGCGGCACCCGGGGATGCCTTCCTCCCGGGTGCCACCCCTTTCGACTACGCCTGCGTCAGCTGACGTTGATGGCCGACCAGGCGGCGGCCACCGTCTTGTACTCCGTGCTGGTGGAGCCGTACAGGGCGGACGCCGCGCTCAGGGTCGCCGTGCGGGCGGCCTTGTAGTTCGTCGTCGACGTCATGTACTCGGTCAGGGCCTTGTACCAGATCGCGGCGGCCTTGGCGCGGCCGATACCCGTGACCGTCGAGCCGTTGGACGTGGGGGAGTTGTAGCTCACCCCGTTGATCGTCTTCGCGCCGCTGCCCTCCGACAGGAGGTAGAAGAAGTGGTTCGCGGGGCCCGAGGAGTAGTGCACGTCCAGGCCGCCCAGCGAGGACGACCAGCTGTCCTTGGACGCGCCGTCCTTGCTCGGCTTGTCCATGTAGCGCAGCGGGGTGCCGTCGCCGTTGATGTCGATCTCCTCGCCGATGAGGTAGTCACCGACATCGGCGGAGTTGTTGGCGAAGAACTCCACCGATGTGCCGAAGATGTCGGAGGTGGCCTCGTTCAGGCCGCCCGACTCGCCGGAGTAGTTCAGGCCCGCGGTGTTGGAGGTGACGCCGTGGGTCATCTCGTGGCCGGCCACGTCCAGCGACGTCAGCGGGTTGGTGTTGCCCTCGCCGTCGCCGTACGTCATGCAGAAGCAGCTGTCGTCCCAGAACGCGTTGACGTACGCGTTGCCGTAGTGGACGCGCGAGTACGCGGCCTTGCCGTCGTTCTTGATGCCGCTGCGGCCGAAGGTCTCCTTGTAGAAGTCCCAGGTCTCCTGTGCGCCGTAGGCCGCGTCGACGGCGGCCGTCTGGTCGGTGGAGGAGCTGGAGGCCGTGCCGGTGCCCCATGTGTCGTCCGCGTCGGTGAACAGCGTTCCGGCGGAGGAACTGGTGCTGCGGGCCTTGTTGTACGTCTTGTGGCCGCCGCGCGTGCCGTCCGTGAGGTTGTACGTCGAGCCCGACTTGGTCGTGCCGAGCGTGACGGTGCCCGAGTACAGGCTCTTGCCGGTGCCGGTCTCGATGCCCTGGTACTCGAACAGCTTCTTGCCGGTGGCGGCGTCGGTGATGACGTGCAGCTCGTTCGGGGTGCCGTCGTCCTGGAGGCCGCCGACGACCGTCTCGTAGGCGAGGGTCGGCTTGCCGTTCGCTGCCCAGATCACCTTGCGGGGTGCCTGGTCGGCCGCGGTCTTCTCCGAGCCGGCCGCCTTGGCGAGCTTCACGGCCTGGCTCTCGGCCTTGTCCGCGGTGACCGCCGGCTTGAGCGAGGCGACCTTGATGGTGGCCTTCGTCGCCTTGGTCACGCCCTTTCTCGCGCCGGTCGCCGACTCGTGGACGACCAGGTCGCCGCCGAGGACCGGCAGGCCCGCGTAGGTGCGCTCGTAGCGGGTGTGGACCGAGCCGTCGGCGTCCTTGACGACGTCCTTGACGACCAGCTTCTCCTGGGCGCCGAGGCCTATCTCGTCGGCGGTGTCGGCCGCCTTCGCCTGCTGGTCCTTGATGAGGGTGGTGCGGGCCGCGGGGGCGAGCGCGACCGGTACGGCGAGCGGCGCGGCCTTGGTGCCCGCGCCCGCGGGGGCCGCGGCGGCCGAACCACCGGTGGTCAGCGCGGTGGTGAGGAGGGCCCCGGCGGCCACGGTGGTGGCGATGGCCAGGGTCGTGCGCTTGCGACGCGCGTAGAGGGGGGTCACACGAGCTCCTTTTGTGGGGGAAGTGCATTGGTGCTGGTGCGGCGGGTGGGGGAAGCGTGACACCTGCGGCGCGTACATGTCAGGAGGGGGCGGTGATGTTGGCCAAGATTTGACTGTTGGGTGAATGTTTCAGAAATATGAACGGGCGCCGTCCCGGCGGGAGTTGAACCCACCGAGACGACGCCCTGTCTTGGTCACACCGTCAACTGGCCTACGGGAAGGTCAGCTTCCAGCTGTTGATGTAACCGGTGTCGATGGCCGCGTTGTCCTGGACGCGCAACTGCCAGACACCGTTGGCGACCTCGGAGGACGCGTTCACGGTGTAGGTGGCGTTGAGGTTGTCCGCGCTGCCGCCGGTGCCGTAGCCCTTCAGCGTGTACGCCGTGCCGTCGGGGGCGACCAGATCCACCTTGAGGTCACCGATGTAGGTGTGGACGATGTCCACGGCGACCTGGAGGTTGGACGGTGCGTTGCCGGTCCGCCCGGAGACGGTGATCGGCGACGTGACTGCCGCGCCCCGGTCCGGGATCGCCACGTCGGTTCCGCTCTCGAAGGACGTGCCGCCGCCTCCGCCGCCGGGCCGGGGGCCGACGTTGATGCCCGCCCACGCGTCCTGGACCGCCTTGTACTCGGCGCCGTCGGTGCCGTAGAGGTCAGCGGTGGCCGCGAGGGTGCCGGTGCGGGCGCCCGCGTAGTTGGTCGTGGACGTGAACTTCGTGGTGAGCGCGCGGAACCAGATCTTCTCCGCCTTGTCCCGGCCGATACCGGTGACCGGAAGGCCGTCCGACGTGGCCGAGTTGTACGTGACACCGTTGATGGTCTTGGTGCCGCTGCCCTCCGACAGGAGGTAGAAGAAGTGGTTCGCCGGGCCCGACGAGTAGTGCACGTCGATCGAGCCGATGCCCGAGTACCAGCTGTCCTTGGACGCGCCGTCCTTGCTCGGCTTGTCCATGTAGCGCAGCGGGGTGCCGTCGCCGTTGATGTTGATCTCCTCGCCGATGAGGTAGTCACCCACGTCGGAGGAGTTGTTGGCGAAGAACTCGACGGTCGAACCGAAGATGTCGGAGGTGGCCTCGTTCAGGCCGCCGGACTCGCCGCTGTAGATGAGGCCGGCCGTGTTCGAGGTGAGCCCGTGGGTCATCTCGTGCGCGGCCACGTCGATCGACGTCAGCGGGTTGGCGTTGCCCGAGCCGTCGCCGTACGTCATGCAGAAGCAGCTGTCGGACCAGAACGCGTTGACGTAGTTGTTGCCGTAGTGGACCCGCGAGTACGCGCCCACACCGTCGCCGCGGATGCCGCTGCGCCCGTGCACGTTCTTGTAGTAGTCCCAGGTCAGCGCGGCACCGTAGTGCGCGTCCGCACCGGCCGACTCCAGGTTGGACGGGCTGCCGTTGCCCCAGACGTCGTCGGGGCCGGAGAAGAGGGTGCCGGTGCCGGAGGTGCCGCGGTTCAGGTTGTACGTCTTGTGACCGCCGCGCGCGCCGTCCGTGAGGTTGTACGTCGACCCGGACTGGGTGGTGCCGAGGGTGACCGTGCCGCTGTAGACCGTGTTGCCGGTGCCGGTCTCGATGGCCTCCCACTCGTACAGCTTCGCGCCGGTGGTGGCGTCGGTGACGACGTGCAGTTCCTGCGGGGTGCCGTCGTGCTGGAAGCCGCCGACGACCGTCTCGTACGCCACGGTCGGCTTGCCGTCCGCGGCCCAGATCACCTTGCGGGGCGCCTTGTTGACGTCCGGACTCTTGGCCTTCTCCGCCTTCGCCGCGGCCAGCGCCTGCTCCTTGGCCTTGGCGGCGGGAACGGCGGCGGTCGTGGTGGCCGGCTTGATGGCGGCCCGGGTCGCCTTGACGACGGCCTCGGTCGCGCCCGACTTCGCCGTCTCGACGACGAGGTCGCCGCCGAGGACGGGCAGGCCGTCGTACGTCCGCTCGTAGCGGGTGTGGACCGTGCCGTTGCCGTCCTTGAGGACGTCACGGACGACCAGCTTCTCCTTGGCGCCCAGGCGCAGGTCCTTCGCGGTGTCCGCCTTGTCGGCGTTGGCCTCGCGGATCAGCTCGGCGCGCTGGGCGGGGGACAGCTTGACCGACTCGGCGCCCGGTATGACCTTGCCCGCCGCCGACGGTGCCTTCTCCGGGGCTGCGGTGGCGGCGCCCGACTGGACGGCCGCCGCGATCAGGGCGGAGACGCCGACGAGAGCGACGGCGGCTGCGCGGCGGTGCGTGGTGTGACGCGCGGTGTGGGAGGTGCGTCTGTGGGAGGAACTGTCTCTCAACACTGACTCCTTCTGCGCGGCCGCGGATCACGCGGCCAGGGGAGACCGGCCGGCGGGTGGGCCGTCCGGGCAGAACAAGTGGTACGCAGAACGACGTGCGCGTGCGGAAACTCGACGTGCGCGTGCGGAGTTCAGCCGCGGGCGCCGCAGTGTGACGGCGCTGTGGGGTTGCTGTGTCGCGGCCGTGGGAAGAGTGGCAGGTGGTTGCGGTTTCTGTCAGGACCGCGTCAGGAAGTTGGCCGGAAATCGTTCGTTGTCCGGGAGTTCACGTTCGATAAACGGATCGGACGCATCAATCGTCGAAGCGCGCGAGATCGCGCAGCCACGCGGCCGCGTTGCCGTCCGACGGCGCCCGCCAGTCGCCGCGCGGCGACAGCGAACCGCCGGCCGAGACCTTCGGCCCGTTCGGCATCGCCGAGCGCTTGAACTGTGCGAATGCGAAGAAGCGACGGCAGAAGACCTCCAGCCAGCGCCTGATCTCCGCCAGGTCGTACGCCACCCGCTTGGCCTCGGGGAAGCCGGGCGGCCAGGCGCCGGCGTCCGGGTCGTGCCAGGCGTGCCAGGCCAGGAAGGCGATCTTCGACGGCCGGAAGCCGTACCGCAGCACCTGGAAGAGCGTGAAGTCGTGCAGCGCGTACGGGCCGATCTTCGACTCGGTCGACTGCATCTCCTCGCCCGGCACCAGCTCCGGGCTGATCTCCGTGTCCAGGATCGCGGCCAGTGTCCTGCCGGTCTCCTCGTCGAACTGCTCGCTGACGATGACCCAGCGGATCAGATGCTGGATCAGCGTCTTCGGCACACCGGAGTTGACGTTGTAGTGGCTCATCTGGTCGCCCACGCCGTACGTGGACCAGCCCAGCGCCAGCTCCGACAGGTCGCCGGTGCCCAGGACGATGCCGCCGCGCTGGTTGGCGAGCCGGAACAGGTAGTCGGTGCGCAGGCCGGCCTGCACGTTCTCGAAGGTGACGTCGTACACCGGCTCGCCGGACGCGAACGGGTGGCCCATCTCCTGAAGCATCAGCCGCGCCGTCGGCGTGATGTCCAGCTCGGCCGCGGTGACGCCGAGCGAGTCCATCAGCTTGTGGGCGTTGCCCTTGGTGTGGTCGCTGGTGGCGAAGCCCGGCAGGGTGAACGCCAGGATGTCGCTGCGCGGGCGCCCCGCGCGGTCCATCGCCCGGGCGGCGACGATCAGCGCGTGCGTGGAGTCCAGCCCGCCGGACACCCCGATGACCACCTTCGGGTCGCCGATCGCGCCCAGCCGCTGCTGGAGGCCAGCGACCTGGATGTTGTACGCCTCGTAGCAGTCCAGGGCCAGACGCTCGGCGTCGGCCGGCACGAACGGGAAACGCTCGACCCGGCGCTTGAGGCCCAGGTCCGCCGTCGGCGGGTCGAGCCGGAAGTCCACCCGCCGGAAGTCGCCGGTGCGCCCGGCGTGCGTGCGCCGGTTGTCGTCGAACGTGCCCATCCGCTGCCGCTCCTGCCGCAGCAGGTCGAGGTCGACATCGGCGACCGCGTACTGCTCGTCGAGGGCGAACCGGTCCGTCTCGGCCAGCAGGGCGCCGTTCTCGTAGATCATGGTCTGCCCGTCCCAGGACAGGTCGGTGGTCGACTCGCCCAGACCGGCCGCCGAGTACACGTACGCCGCGAGACAGCGCGAGGACGCCGAGCGGCACAGCAGCCGCCGGTCCTCGGCCCGGCCGACCGTGATCGGGCTGCCCGAGAGGTTGGCCAGCACGGTCGCACCGGCCAGGGCGGCCTCCGCGCTCGGCGGCACCGGCACCCACATGTCCTCGCAGATCTCCGCGTGCAGCACCAGACCGGGGACGTCCTGCGCCTCGAAGAGCAGGTCCACGCCGAACGGCACCTCGGTGCCGCCGACCCGGATCGTCCCGCCGCGCTCGTCGTCGCCGGACGCGATCTGCCGCTTCTCGTAGAACTCCCGGTAGTTCGGCGGGTACGACTTGGGCGCGACACCGAGGATCCGGCCGCGGTGCACGATCACCGCGCAGTTGTAGATCCGGTGGCGGTGGCGCAGTGGGGCGCCCACGACCAGCACCGGAAGCAGGTCCGCCGACCCGGCCACGACCGACTGGAGCGCCTGCTCCACCTCGTCGAGCACCGCGTCCTGGAGCAGCAGGTCCTCGATCGAGTACCCGGTCAGGCCGAGCTCGGGGAAGACGGCGACGGCGACGCCCTCCTGCGCGCACCGGCGCGCCTGCCGCAGAACCGCTTCCGCGTTGGCCTGCGGGTCGGCGATGACGGTGTGGCCGGTGCACGCGGCGACGCGCGCGAAGCCGTGCTGGTAGAGCGACCAGAAGTTCAACGGACTTCCCCAGGAGAAGCGGACAGTGCTGGCATCGAGCATAGATCGCCTGATCAGGCCTACGCCGTTCCGGGCGACGCGGGCCGCTCCCCGTGCCAGGACCGCCACAGTGCGGCGTATGCACCGTCCGTCGTGACCAGCTCGTCGTGGGTGCCGAGCTCGGTGAGGCGGCCGTTCTCCATCACGGCCACACGGTCCGCGTCGTGTGCGGTGTGCAGGCGGTGGGCGATGGCGATGACGGTACGGCCCTTCAGCACGGCGGCCAGGGCGCGCTCGGTGTGCCGGGCCGTCGTCGGGTCGAGCAGGGCCGTCGCCTCGTCGAGGATCAGCGTGTGCGGGTCGGCCAGCACCACGCGCGCGAGGGCCAGCTGCTGGGCCTGCGAGCCGTCCGTGCCGCGGCCGCCGTCGCCCAGCGTCGTGTCGAGCCCGTCGGGCAGCCGCCGTACCCAGGCGTCGGCGCCGACCGCGGTGAGCGCGGCCCACACCTCCTGGTCCGTGGCGGACGGCTCGGCGATACGGAGGTTGTCGCGGACCGAGCCGAGGAAGACGTGGTGCTCCTGGGTGACCAGGACGACCTGACGGCGCAGCTGCTCCGGGCCGAGCGCGACGACCGGGACACCGCCGACCGTCACCGAGCCGGCTGTCGGCGCGTCGACACCGGCGAGCAGCCGGCTCAGGGTCGTCTTGCCGGCGCCGGACGGGCCGACCACCGCCAGTCGTTCCCCCGGCCGAACGGTCAGGTCGACGTCGCTGAGGACCTCTCCGCCGCGGTCGTAGGCGTAGCGCACGCCAGTCACGTCGATGCGGTCGTCCGTGGGGGTGGGGGAGTCGGCGTCCGTCGCCTGCGGGGCGCGGGCCAGGCCCTCCACGCGGGCGAACGAGGCGCCGCCGCTCTGGAGTTGCTCGACCCGCATCAGGATCTCGTCCAGCGGACCGACCATCTGCTGCAGATACAGCGCCGCCGCGACCACCGTGCCCAGGCTGATCGTGCCCCGCGCGTGCAGCGCCCCGCCGACGAGCAGGACCGTCGCCACGGGGACGAGATAGGCGATCTCGACCGAGGGGAAGAACACCGTGCGCAGGAAGAGGGTGTGCAGGCGGGTCCGGCGCGACTCCTCCAGCGCGTCCCGGCTCGCCGCCACCCGCCGCCGCTCCAGCCGCAGCGCCTCCACCGTACGGGCGCCGGACGCGGTCGCCGCGAGGATCTCCGCGACGTCCGAGGTGGCCGCACCCTCGGCGAGGTAGCCGGTGCGGGCCCGGCGCAGATACCAGCGCAGCACCGGCCACAGGCCGGCCAGACCGAGCAGACCGCAGGCGCCGAGCAGCGGGTCCAGCGCGAGGACCGCGCCCAGCAGGAACAGGACCTGTACGGAGTTGATGAGCAGCTCGGGCCCGGCGTCGCGCAGGGTGGTGCCGACGGCCGCCACGTCGGCCGTGCCGCGCGCCGTCAGGTCGCCGGTGCCGGCCCGCTCCACGACCGACGCGGGCAGCGCGAGCGTGCGGTTCACGAACTCCTCGCGGACCCGGGCGAGGGTGCGTTCGCCGAAGCGGTGGCCTACGTAGCGGGCCCAGCGGGCCAGCAGCAGCTGGGCTGTCGCCGCTACCAGGATGGCCAGGGCGAGTTTGTCCACGGTCGTCACGCCTGCGCCGCGTCTGACGTCGTCGATGATGCGGCCCACCAGCCAGGGGGCCGCCAGGCCGGCGAGCGCGGCGAGGGCGTTCAGGGCGAGTACGGCGGTGAAGGAGCGGGCGTCGGCTCGGATCAGGCGGATTGCGGCTCGGCGGACGTCTTGCCGTTCGGCGATGGGGAGGGCTGTGCGGCTATGAGTCCGGGACTTGGGGTTGCTTGCCGGGTGCGGGTGCTTCGTGGATGGTCGCGCAGTTCCCCGCGCCCCTGAGGTGTGCTGGGCCTCTGTCACTTGGCAAGCTCCTTGGCGTCTTCGTCACGTGCCACCAGTGCTCGGTATCCCGGTTCGGTGTTCATGAGTTCTCGGTGGCTGCCGGTTGCCGCCACCTTGCCGTCGACCAGGTAGTGGACCGTGTCCGCTCGGGCCAGGACCAAGGGGGACGTCGTCGTCACCAGCGTCGTGCGGCCCCGTCTCGTCGAGTGCAGGCGTTCGGCGACCCGTGCCTCCGTGTGGGCGTCCAGGGCCGATGTCGGCTCGATGGCCAGCAGCACCTCCGGGTCGGCCAGCAGCGTGCGGACCAGGCGGACCCGCTGGCGTTGGCCGCCGGAGAGGTTGCGGCCCTGGGCGTCGATCGGGGTGTCGATGCCGTCGGGGAGGCCGCGGACGATGTCCTCGGAGACCGCCGTGTACACCGCTTGAGTGATCGCCGACTCGTCCCGGTCCGCGTGGCCGGCCACCAGCTCCCGCAGCGTGCCCGCGAACAGGTCGGCCTCGTGGTCGGCGACCAGGATGCGCTCCCGGACCTGCGGCAACGCGATCTCGCTCAGGGGCACTTCGCCCCAGGTCGCCGCCGATGGGACGTAGCGGCCGAGGCGGTCGACGACGGCCGTGGCGTCGGCCGGCAGTGCGGCGGCCAGTGCGGTGAGCCGGCCAGGCGGCACCCGCACCCCGGACGTGGGGTCGTGCAGGGTCGCCGGCTCCGCCGGTGCGTCCCGTGTGCCGGTGTCCGCCATCGGCTCCAGCCGCAGGAACCCCACGACCCGCCGCGCCGCCACCACGCCACGGCTGACCTGGTAACCGCACTCGATGAAGAACGCCACCGGCCCCACCAGCACCGCGACATAGCCGTACACCGCCACCAACTCGCCCACGGTGATGGCGCCCTGGGCGGCCAGCCGCGCCGCCAGCCAGGCCACCACGGCCAGGAACAGCGTGGGCAGCCCCACGCCGAGCGCCTGCACCCAGCTGGTCACCGCCCCGACCCGGTAGCCCTGCGCCCGCAGCCGCTGTGAGTCGCGGTGGAAGGCGTCGGCGACCAGGCCCTTGCCGCCGAGGCCGTTGAGGACGCGCAGGCCGCCCGCGAGGTCGGCGATCCGTGCGGTCAGTACGCCCTGCCGCTCCCGGTACTCCGTCTCGGTGCCCTGCAACCGGCCCAGCAGTGGCCCGACGAGCACGCCGACCAGCGGCATCCCGAGCAGCACCACGACGGCGATCGGCACCGACACCGACATCAACAGACCGGCGACCACCAGATAGGCGACGACGGCACCGATCCCCGGGCCGACGACGGTCAGGGACTGGCTGATGGTCTGGACGTCGCCCACGCCGATCGTGACGACCTCCCCGGCCCCGATCCGGCGTGGCAGCGTGGCACCGAGTCGTACCGCGTGGCCGATCAGCACCTTGACCGTGCGGAAGTTGCTGTCCATCCGCACCCGCGTCATCGTCCGGTGCCGCATGATGCTCAGCCAGGCGTTGAACGCCCCCACCGCGACCAGCGCACCCGTCCACCCCGCCAGCGCGCCGTAATCACCGGCCGCCAGCCCGTCGTCGACGGCACGGGACATCAGGTACGGGGTCGCCGCCAGCAGCACCATCCACACGCTGGAGATCAGCGCCCCCATGGCGGACCGCATGGACTGGCGCACGACGAGCCACCACAGATAGCGCCATCCGCCACGACAGTCGGGTGTCCCCGGATCCTCGTACGCGTCGATCATCGTTGCCCGTGCCCCGTTCGTCGTTCCTCGTGCCGCTCGACTACGCCAGACTGTCCCGCCACGCCCGATGCAGATCCGCGAACCTGCCGGTCCCCGCGACGAGTTCGGCCGGAGTGCCGTCCTCGACGATCTGCCCGTCCTCCATGACCAGCACGCGGTCCGCGATCTCGACCGTGGACAGCCGGTGGGCGATGACGACTGCCGTACGCCCGTGCAGCACCGTCGACATCGCGCGCTGCACGGCCCGTTCGCCGGGGATGTCGAGGGAGCTGGTCGCCTCGTCGAGGATCAGCACGGCCGGGTCCGCGAGCAACGCCCGGGCGAACGCGACCAGTTGGCGCTGACCGGCGGAGATACGGCCGCCCCGCTTGCGGACGTCGGTGTCGTAGCCGTCGGGGAGCGAGCTGATGAAGTCGTGCGCGCCGATGGCCTTCGCCGCCTGCTCGATCTCCTCGCGGGTGGCATCGGGGCGGCCGATGGCGATGTTCTCGGCGACCGTGCCGGAGAACAGGAACGCCTCCTGCGTCACCATCACCACCCCGCGCCGCAGCTCGGGCACGGCGAGCTCGCGCAGGTCGACGCCGTCGAGGAGGACCCGGCCGTCCGAGGGGTCGTAGAAGCGGGCGAGCAGCTTGGCCAGCGTCGACTTGCCCGCGCCCGTGGAGCCGACGACCGCGACCGTCTGCCCGGCCGGGAACGTGAGGTCGAAGCGGGGCAGCACCTCGCCGCCGGTGCGGTAGCCGAACCGGACGCCGTCGAAGACGACCTCGCGGCCGGGGTGCTCCGACTCGAGGGCCGGAAGCTGCCGGGGTGCCTGCGGCTCGGGCACGGACGGGGTCTGGGCGAGCAGTCCGGCGATCTTCTCCAGGGAGGCCGCCGCCGACTGGTACGAGTTGAGGAACATGCCGAGCCGGTCGATCGGGTCGTACAGCCGCCGCAGATAGAGCACGGCCGCCGCCAGCACACCGAGGGCGAGCGTGCCGCCCGCGACCCGGTAGGCACCCCACAGCACGATCCCCGCGACGGCCGTGTTGGCGACGAGGCGGGAGCCGACGACGTAACGGGCCATCTCCAGCAGCGCGTCGCCGTTCGTCCGCTCGTGCCGGGTGTTGAGAACCCGGAAGCCGGCGTCGTTCACGGCCTCGCGGCGGAAGGCGCGCACCGGGCGGATGCCGTTCATCGTCTCGACGAACTTCACGATCACGGCGGCGATCGCGGTGGACCGCACGGTGTACACGCGCGCCGCGCGCCGCCGGTAGCGCCGTACGAGGAGGTACAGCGGCGCGAAGGAGGCCACGGCGACCGCACCGAGGCCGAGGTCGAGCCAGAGCAGCATCGCCGAGATGTAGACGAAGGAGAGGATGACGGTGACGAGCTCCTGAAGGCCCTCGTCGAGCAGCTCCCGCAGGGACTCCACGTCCGTCGTGGAGCGGGAGATGAGCCGCCCGGACGTGTAGCGCTCATGGAAGTCGAGGCTCAGGGCCTGGGCGTGGCGGAAGATACGGCCGCGCAGGTCGAGCAGCACGTCCTGGTTGACCCGGGCGGAGAGCAGGATGAACGCGTACTGCAGCACGCCCGACGCCACCGCGCACAGCAGATAGCCGGCCCCGACCGCGACCAGCGGCCCGAGATCGGCGCGGCGGAACGCCGGTACGGCCGTGTCGATCGCGTACGCCACCAGCAGCGGGCCCGCCTGCACCGCCGCCTGCTGGAGCAGCAGGAGCAGGGTGGTCACGGCGACTCGCGCCTTCATGGGGGCGAGCAGGGAGCGCAGCAGGGCGGTGGTGGCGCCCGGCGGAGTGGGCAGGACGTCGTGGTCGAAGGGGTCGTCGGGCCGCGGGGATTGGGGCCCTTTCCCGGCCGGCTCTTCCTTGTCCGGCTCTTCCCTGTCCGGCTCTTCCCTGTCCGGTGCGGTGGCGGTCGTCGCCGTCATCGGTCGGCCTCCTCGGTCCCGGCCATGAGGTGGGCGTATTCGGCGTTCGTGCGCAGCAGTTCGTGATGGGTGCCGACGGCGGCGATGCGGCCGCCGGAGAGCAGGGCGACGCGGTCCGCCAGGAGCACGGTGGACGGGCGGTGGGCGACGATCAGAGCGGTGGTCTCCGCGAGCACGTCCCGCAGGGCGGCCTCGACGGCGGCCTCGGTGTGCACGTCGAGGGCGGACAAGGGGTCGTCCAGCACCAGGAAGCGGGGCCTGCCGACCACCGCGCGCGCGAGCGCCAGTCGCTGCCGCTGGCCGCCGGAGAGGCTGAGGCCCTGCTCGCCGACCTGGGTGCCGGTGCCGTGCGGCAGGGCGTGCGCGAAGTCGGCCTGCGCGACGGCGAGCGCCCGTTCCAACTCGGGTTCTCCCGCGCCGTCCGAGGCCCCCATCAGCACGTTCTCCGCGACGCTGGCCGAGAAGAGGGTCGGCTCCTCGAACGCGACGGCGACGAGTTCGCGCAGCGTGTCTCTGGGGAGCTCGGCGATGTCCTTGCCGTCCAGGGTGATGTGGCCGGATGTCACCTCGTGGAGGCGGGGGACCAGGGCGGTGAGGGTGGTCTTGCCGCTGCCCGTCGCGCCGACCAGGGCCATGGACTCGCCGGTTCGGATGTGGAGGTCGATGCGGGTGAGGATGGGAGGCGAGTCGGTCGGGGCGTCGGGGTAGCGGAACGAGACGTCGTGGAAGCGGAGTCCCTTGTCCTTGAGCCCCGTTGAGCCGGTAGCGGTAGCCGTAGCCGTAGCGGTGACGGCCGGCGCGGTGGTACCGGCCGCGGTCGGCTGCTCCTGCTCGGCGTCCATCACCTCGAAGTACCGCTCCGTGGCCGTCGCCGCCTCCTGGCTCATCGCCAGCAGGAAGCCGATCGAGTCGACGGGCCAGCGCAGCGCGAGTGCCGTCGACAGGAACGCCACCAGCGTGCCCGCCGACAGCTGACCGTCCGCCACCTGGATCGCGCCCAGCACCAGTGCCGCCCCGATGGCCACCTCGGGCAGCGTCACGATGACACCCCAGATCGCGGCCAGCAGCCGGGCCTTGCGCAGTTCCGTGCCGCGCAGGGTCCGTGACAGCTCGCGGAACGCCCGGGCCTGGCTGCGGTGCCGGCCGAACCCCTTGATGATCCGGATGCCGAGCACGCTCTCCTCGACGACCGTCGTCAGATCGCCGACCTGGTCCTGCGCGCGGCGCGCCACCGTGGCGTACCGCTTCTCGAAGATCACGCAGGTGACCATCACGGGCACCGCCGGGATCAGGATCACCAGCCCGAGCGTCCAGTCCTGAAGCAGCATGATGATCACGCCGACGAGGATCGTCACGGCGTTGACCAGCAGGAACGTCAGCGGAAACGCGAGGAACATCCGCAGCAGCATCAGGTCGGTCGTGCCCCGCGACAGCAGCTGGCCCGACGCCCACCGGTCGTGGAACGCCACCGGCAGCCGCTGCAGATGCCGGTACAGATCCGCCCGCATCCCCGCCTCGACGCCGGCCAGCGGTCGGGCCACCAGCCACCGCCGCAGCCCGAACAGCAACGCCTCCGCGACCCCGAGCAGCAGCAGATACAGCGCCCCGAGCCAGACCCCGGCCGGATCCCGGTCGGCGACGGGACCGTCCACCATCCACTTCAGGACGAGCGGAATGACCAGCGACAGACAGGAGGCGACGACCGCCACGAACGCCGCGGTGAACAACCGCACCCGCACGGGCCGCACATACGGCCACAGACGCAACAGCGTCCGCACGGCGGAACGGTCGGCTCGGTCGGTACGGTCAGGGCTGTCCTCGGCGGTTGCACGTGTCGTCACCATCAGCAGCGAGCCTACGGATCGGCACTGACACTGCCCACCGAGTTTTGGCCGGTCCGCGATCGGCCGCTGGTCCTACGACCTGCGTGTTCGAGGGGTCGTACAGACCGAGGGCGTGGGGTCGCACGGCGGCATCAACCGATCGGCCGATGCCGCTTCGAGCGCGACGGCCGATGTGCCGGCCCCCGCCCCGCCGCGACCCTGATGCCATGTCCGTCATCGAAGTCACCGATCTGCGCAAGTCCTACGGCGGCCGAACCGTCGTCGACGGTGTCTCGTTCGCCGTCGACGAGGGCGAGATCTTCGGCATCCTCGGCCCGAACGGCGCCGGCAAGACCACCACCGTCGAGTGCGTCGAGGGCCTGCGCGTCCCCGACGCGGGCCGCGTCCGGGTCACCGGCCTCGACCCCGTCGCCGACCACGACCGCGTCACGCAGGTCCTCGGCGCCCAGCTCCAGGAGGGCCGCCTCCAGGAGAAACTCACCGTGCGCGAGGCGCTCCAGCTGTATGCGGCCTTCTACCCGAACCCCGCCGACTGGCGCCCGCTCGCCGAGCGTCTGGGCCTGACCGACCGGCTCGGCGCCCGCTTCGGCAAGCTGTCCGGCGGCCAGAAACAACGGCTGTTCATCGCGCTGGCCCTCATCGGCAACCCTCGGATCGTGGTCCTCGACGAGCTGACCACCGGCCTCGACCCGCGGGCCCGCCGGGACACCTGGCAGCTCATCGAGGAGGTGCGGGACAGCGGGGTGACCGTCCTGCTGGTCACCCACTTCATGGAGGAGGCGCAGCGGCTCTGCGACCGGATCGCCGTGATCGACAAGGGGCGGATCGCAGCCCTGGACACCCCGGCCGGGCTGATCCGCCGCTCCGCGGGCGCCACGGTGATCACGTTCACGCCGTCCGCGCCGCTGGACGAACAGGAGCTGAGCGCCCTGCCCGCGCTGGCCTCCGTCGCGTACAAGGACGGCCGGGTCACCCTGGCCGGCAGCGACGACACGGTCAACGCCGTGATCACCCTGCTCGCCCGCCACCGCATCACCGCCCACCAGCTGCGCGTCAGCGACGCCACGCTGGACGACGCTTTCCTGGACCTGACGGAGACGGAGTTGACGAAGACGAACCTGACGGAGACGGACCCGACGAAGACGGACGACCTCACGGAGACCACGCCATGAACACCGCCGTACTGCGCACCGAGGCCCGCCTGCTCGCCCGCGAACCGGGCAGCCTCTTCTGGATCCTCGTCTTCCCGCCCGCGCTGCTGGCCGTCCTGGGCGCCGTCCCCGCCTTCCGCGAGCCCCAGGAAGGGCTCGACGGCCTGCGCATCGTCGACACGTACGTCCCCGTGACCGTGCTGGTCGGCATGATCGTCGCCGGTGTGCAGTCGATGCCGGCGGGCCTCACCGGCTACCGGGAGCACGGCATCCTGCGCCGCATGTCCACGACCCCGGTCCGGCCGTCGGCGCTGCTGTCCGCACAGATGCTGGTCCACGCCCTGGCCGCCGTCCTCTCGGCGCTGCTGGCGCTCACGGTCGGGCGGCTCGCCTACGACGTACGACTGCCCGGACAGCCGTACGGCTATCTGCTCGCCCTCGTGCTGGCGGTCCTCGCCGCGCTGGCGCTGGGGTCCGTGATCTCGGCGGTGTCCCGGACCGTGAAGATCGCGGGTGCCGTCGGCACGGCGGTGTTCTTCCCGATGCTGTTCTGCGCGGGGGTGTGGCTGCCGGTGCAGGCGATGCCCGACGTCATGGCCGACGTGGTGGGGCTGACGCCGTTCGGCGCCGCCGCGCAGGCCCTCAACCAGGCCACGGCGGGGGACTGGCCCGGCTGGGGCCACCTCGGCGTCATGGCCGCCTGGACGGCCTTGCTGTCGCTGGCGGCCGCGCGCTGGTTCCGCTGGGAGTAGGGGCCGGACGTGCAGACTGGTGGGATGACCGCGGTGGACACCGACATCGAGCGGCGCTGGGAGCTGATCCGCAGCAAGGGGCCGTACGGGCTGCTCGCGTTCGCCACGCTGCTGTCGGTCGCCACCGCCGAGCTGACGCCGGGCACGGCGGAACGGATCGCGGTCGCGGGACTGGTCGCCGCGGGGTTCGCACTCCAGCTGTGGTGGGTCCGCGCGAGCCGCACCCGTCCGGGCCCGTCCACCGCCGGCGGCGTGTACTACACCGTGCGCTGGGCCCTCGGCTTCGCGCTCACCTGGCTGAATCCGTTCTTCGCCTTCTACGCGGTCACCGGCTACTTCGACTCCGAGGAGCTGTTGCGCGGGCGGCGCCTGCCGTGGATCGGCCCATTCGTCTGCTCCATCGCCGTCTCGGGCGCCCAGGCCGGGGGACTGCCGTTCAAGGAGCCCGTGCAGTGGGTGGTGTTCGGCGCGCTCCTGGTGGTCAACAACGTCATCCTGACCGTGGTCGGCCACCTCACCTCGCAGCAGGAGGAACGCTCCCGCGCCCGCGCCGAGACCATCGCCGAACTCGAACGCACCAACACGGCACTCCAGCAGGCGCTGGACGAGAACGCCGCCCTCCACGCCCAACTCCTCGTCCAGGCCCGCGAGGCCGGCGTCGCCGACGAGCGCCGGCGGCTCGCCGCCGAGATCCACGACACCATCGCCCAGGGCCTGACCGGCATCATCGCCCAGCTCCAGGTCGTCGCGAACGCCCCCGACCTGCCCACCGCCCGCACCCACCTCTACCGCGCGTCCGCCCTCGCCCGCCACAGCCTCGGCGAGGCCCGCCGCTCGGTGCACAACCTCGCCCCCGTCGCCCTGGAGAACGACGGACTGCCCGAGGCCCTGAAGAGCACGGTCGCCGAATGGGCCGAACGGACCGGCGTACGCGCCGAGTTCACGGTCACCGGCACCGCGGAGCAACTCCACGACGAACTCTCGGCGACGCTGCTGAGGATCGCCCAGGAGGCCCTCTCCAACACCTCCCGGCACGCCCGCGCGACCCGGGTGGGTGTCACCCTGTCCTTCCTCGGCGACGAGGTGATCCTCGACATCCGCGACGACGGCCGGGGCTTCGATCCGCTTGCTCTGCCCGAGCGCAGCCACGCCGGCGGCTTCGGCCTCGCCGGCATGCGCGCCCGCGCCGAACGCATGGCCGGTTCCCTCACCGTCGAGTCCGAGCCGGGGCACGGCACTGCCGTGTCGGCTCGCGTACCGTTGGTGCGCCATGAGTAGTGACGAGGCGTCCATCTCCCTGCTGATCGTCGACGACCATCCCGTCGTACGGGACGGCCTGCGCGGCATGTTCGAGTCCGCGCCCGGCTTCCACGTCCTCGGCGAGGCCGCCGACGGGCTGGAAGCGGTCGAGAAGGCCGCCGCCCTCGACCCCGACGTGATCCTGATGGACCTGCGCATGCCGGGCGGCGGCGGGGTCGACGCGATCGCCGAGCTGACCCGGCGTGGCGCCCGCGCGAAGGTCCTCGTACTGACGACGTACGACACGGACACCGACACCCTCCCGGCGATCGAGGCGGGCGCCACCGGCTACCTCCTCAAGGACGCCCCGCGCGACGACCTGTTCACAGCCGTACGCGCGGCCGCCGAGGGCCGCACCGTCCTCTCCCCGGCCGTGGCCTCCCGCCTCGTCTCCGCGGTCCGCGCCCCGAAGGCCGCCGGCAACGAGCCGCTCTCAGCCCGCGAGCGCGAGGTACTGGCCCTCGTCGCCAAGGGCACGTCCAACCGCGAGATCGCCCGCGAACTCTTCATCAGCGAGGCGACCGTGAAGACCCACCTCACCCACCTCTACGCCAAGCTGGGCGTCAAGGACCGGGCGGCGGCGGTGGCCACGGCGTACCAGCGGGGGATTCTGGGCTAGCCCGGATAGGGCAGGAGACCGGAGGCGATCCGCTCCCAGGACGTCTTCAGCTCCGCCAGCAGTTCCGGCTTGTCGGGTGCCAGGTCGGCCTGCTCCCGCTGGTCGGCGCCGAGGTCGTAGAGGTGGTCGGTGCCCTTCTCGTCCCGGTAGTACTTCCAGTCGCCGCGCCGCAGGGCCCGGTTGGCCCGCACCCGCCAGAACAGGTCCCGCTCCGGCAGTTCCGCGCCGCGCAGCAGGTAGCCCGCGAGGCTGGTGCCGTCCAGCGGATACGCCGGGTCGGGCCGCGCCCCGCCCAGCTCCAGCAGGGTCGCCGTCCAGTCGGGGGAGAAGACCGGCTCGTCGCTGACCTGCCGGCCGTCGATGCGGGCGGGCCAGCGCAGGATCGACGGCACGCGGATGCCGCCCTCCAGCAGCACGAACTTCTCCCCGCTGAGCGGCCAGTTGTAGGAGTAGCGCTCGCCCCCGTTGTCGCTGGCGAACAGCACGACGGTGTTCTGTTCCTGTCCCGACCGGCGCAGGGCGTCGAGCACCTCGCCGACGGCCGCGTCGAGGCTCTCCACCATCTGCGCGTACTTCTCGACCGAGCCGCCGTCGTAGTGGTTCAGCGCCCGGCTGACCTCCGCCTGGCTCTTCGCGGCCCGGATCTTCGCCTCGATCTCGGCACCGGTCTCCTCGTCCCCCTCCGCGAGCCAGGGCCAGTGCGGGGTGGTGAAGTTGAGATTGAGCAGCCACGGCGTGTCGTCGTGGTCCCGGCTCACGTACTCGACGGCCCGCTCGGTCAGCACGGTCGTGTAGTACCGCAGGTCCTTGTACTCGGCGTCGCCCTCGTACAGGTCGTACGTGCCCAGCTGGCCGAGCTTGGAGAAGTACTCCAGGACGCCCCCGAAGTTCCCGAAGAACTCGTCCCAGCCGGACTTGGTGGGGCTGTAGTCGGGCAGCCAGCCGCAGTGCCACTTGCCGATCAGCGCGGTGGCGTAGCCGGCCTTCTTCAGCAGCGAGGCCAGGGTGGGGTGGTTGGGGTCCAGCCCCTGCGCCCTGTTGGCGATCGGCTCGGCGAGCCCGCCCGGCGTACGGCCCGGATAGCGCCCGGTGTACAGGCTGAACCGGGTCGGCGAGCAGGTCGCGGAGCCGGAGTACGCGTTCGTGAACCGCACCCCCTGCCGGGCCAGCCGGTCCAGGTTCGGGGTCCTGATGTGCGGGGCGCCGTACGAGGACAGGTCGGCCCAGCCGAGGTCGTCGCCGAGGATGACCAGGATGTTGGGGCGCCTGCCGGACGCGCCGGGGCGGCGGGCCTTGAACGGGCGCTCGGCGGGGGCGGCTTCGACGGGCTCGGCGGCAGCTGCGGGGGTGGCCGTGGCGGCGACGGCGGTCACGGCGCCGCCGCCGACGAGACCACCGAAGGCACGGCGGGAAATCTCGGGCATGCCTCTCAGTCGATCAGCGGGCCGAGCCCCGTGACCAGGAAACCGGCGCGTAGTTCACGCGACTGCAACGCCACCTCAGCAAACCGCCACCTCAGCAAACCGCGCGCAGTCAGTCGAGCACCCGCAGCAGCAGCACGGCCCGCGCCGGCACCGTGATCGCCACCCCCGCCCGGTGCTCCACCCCCGGCGCCTCCCCCTGCTCCTCCCTTGACGTGTCGACGACCACCTCGTACCGCTCCGCCCACGGCGGCCCCGGCAGGACGAAGGTCACCGGACGGTCGCCGGCGTGCAGGACGGCCAGGAAGCTGTCGTCGAGGATCGGCGCCCCCCGCTCGTCGCGGCCCGGGATGTCCCGGCCGGAGAGGTACATGCCCAGCGTGGCGGCGGGGGCGTACCAGTCCCGTTCCGTCATCTCCGAGCCGCGCAGGGTGAACCAGGCCAGGTCCCGCAGGCCGTCGGCCGAATGGGCCCGCCCCGAGAAGAAGGCGCGGCGGCGCAGCACGGGATGCCGGTGGCGGAGCTCGATCAGCCGGGCCGTCAGGTCGAACAGGGCCTTCCAGCCCGGGTCCTCCAGCAGACCCCAGTCCAGCCAGCTGATCTCGTTGTCCTGGCAGTAGGCGTTGTTGTTGCCCCGCTGCGTGCGCCCCAGCTCGTCGCCGGCGACCAGCATCGGCACGCCCGTCGACAGCAGCAGGGTCGTCAGCAGGTTCCGCAACTGCCGGCGCCGCAGCGCCCGCACGCGCTCGTCGTCCGTCTCGCCCTCGGCCCCGCAGTTCCAGGACCGGTTGTCGTTCGAGCCGTCCCGGTTGCCCTCGCCGTTCGCCTCGTTGTGCTTGCGCTCGTAGGACACCATGTCCCGCAGCGTGAATCCGTCGTGCGCCGTCACGAAGTTGACCGAGGCGTACGGCCGCCGTCCGCCCCACGCGTACAGGTCGCTCGACCCCGACAGCCGGTACCCCAGGTCCCGTACGTCCGGCAGCGCGCCCCGCCAGAAGTCCCGCACGGCATTGCGGTAGCGGTCGTTCCACTCCGTCCACAGGGGTGGGAACGCGCCCACCTGGTAGCCGCCCGAACCCACGTCCCACGGCTCGGCGATCAGCTTCACCCGCCGCAGCACCGGATCCTGCGCGATCACGGCGAGAAACGGCGAGAGCATGTCGACGTCGTGCATGGAGCGGGCCAGCGCCGCCGCCAGGTCGAAACGGAAGCCGTCCACGCCCATCTCGGTCACCCAGTAGCGCAGCGAGTCGGTGATGAGGCGGAGCACGTGCGGCTGCACGACGTGCAGCGTGTTGCCGCAGCCCGTGTAGTCGGCGTACCTGCGCGCGTCCGACTGCAACCGGTAGTACCCCCGGTTGTCGATGCCCTTCAGCGACAGCATCGGGCCCAGCTCGCCCGCCTCCGCGGTGTGGTTGTAGACCACGTCGAGGATGACCTCGATCCCGGCCGCGTGCAGCGCATGCACCATCGCCTTGAACTCGCCGACCTGCTGACCGGTCGTACCGGAGGCGGCATAGCCCGCGTGCGGGGCGAAGTAGCCGATGGAGTTGTAGCCCCAGTAGTTGCGCAGACCCTTGCGCAGCAGATGGTCCTCGTGCGCGAACTGGTGCACCGGCAGCAGCTCCACCGCCGTCACCCCCAGCTTCACCAGGTGCTCGATCGCCGCCGGATGCGCGAGCCCGGCGTACGTGCCCCGCAGCTCCTGCGGTATCCCCGGATGCATCTCGGTGAAGCCCCGTACATGCACCTCGTAGATCACCGAGTCCGCCCACGGCGTCTTCGGCCGTCGGTCGTCCATCCACTCGTCGTCGGGGGCGTCGTCGTGGACGACCACGCCCTTCGGGACGTACGGCGCCGAGTCCCGGTCGTCGCGCACGGTGTCGGCGACATGCTGCTGGGGCCAGTCGCGGACATGCCCGTACACCTCGGGCGGCAGACTGAAGTCGCCGTCCACCGCCCGGGCGTACGGGTCGAGAAGCAGCTTCGCCGGGTTCCAGCGGCCCCCGGTCCACGGGTCCCAGCGGCCGTGCACCCGGTAGCCGTAGCGCTGGCCCGGCATGATCCCCGGCACGAAGCCGTGCCAGATCTCGTGCGTCAGCTCGGTGAGCCGGGCCCGGGTCTCCTTGCCCTGCGCGTCGAACAGACACAGCTCGACGGCCTCCGCGCCCCCCGCCCACAGCGCGAAGTTGGTGCCCGCCACCCCGTCCGGGCCGACCCGGAAGCGAGCGCCGAGCGGCATCGGCGCGCCCGGCCACACCGGCACGGCAGGGGTCTTGCGCTGCGCCCCGTTCACGACGGCGGCCGGGCGCCCCTCCTCAGCGGCGACCGCCCCGGCCACCGCCTCCTGCTCGGCTGCGCTCGACACCTGTCGGCCTCCCACGGCTCATGGACCACACGCACACACACGCATACACACGCACAGGGAAGAGAGCCCACAGTGTCCCGGTCCGCGGCTCCCCATCGCGTCGTCCTCCCCACTGTTCTGCCCACCGCCGGGCTCGCACTCACGTTTCCCCAGGGCCACCCCGGTCGTTGGGGTCTTCGTGAGGCACGTACAAGGGCGCGCGCGGCGCGCGAGGGCCGTGTTGGCCGCCGTACTGACATGGGCAGGACTGCTGGCAGGTGCTGCCGGCTGCACTTCGGACGGCGGTGGCACGGACCGGACGCTGGGCAAACCCCGGGCACCCGAGGACGTCATCCGGGTCACGCCCGACGACGAGTCCAAGGGCGCCCGCCCCGACGACCCGCTGCTGGTCCGCGTGCTCAGCGGACGCCTGGAGTCGGTGAAGGTCGTCAAGTCCCAGGACGCCCAGGACACCCCGGTGCCCGGGCACATCTCCGCGGACGGCCGGCGCTGGGAGCCCGAGGACCCCGCGCTCGCGCTGGCCGCCAAGTACACGATCGACGCGGTGGCCGTCGACGGCCACGGACGCCGCAGCGCACGGCACACGACCTTCACCACGTACGTCCCCGAGGAGCGGTTCATCGGGTACGTCGCCCCGGAGAACCGCTCCACCGTCGGCACCGGAATGATCGTCTCCCTGGACTTCAACCGCGAGATCGAGAACCGCGCCGCCGTCGAACGTGCCATCCAGGTCACCGCCGAACCCGACGTGGAGATCCGCCCGCACTGGTTCGGCCCGGGCCGCCTCGACTTCCGCCCCGAGCACTACTGGAAGCCCGGCACCCAGGTCACCGTCGCGCTGCGGCTGCGGGACGTCGAAGGGGCGCCCGGAGTGTACGGGCAGCAGTACAAGACGTTCTCCTTCACCGTCGGCCGCCACCAGGTCTCCGTCGTCGACGCGGCCAAGCACACCATGGAGGTCCGGCGCGACGGCGAGCTCCTGACGACCGTGCCGATCACGGCCGGCGCTCCGAAGAACACCACCTACAACGGCAAGATGGTGGTCACCGAGATGCTGGAACTGACCCGGATGAACGGCGCCACGGTCGGCTTCAAGAAGGCCGACGGCAAGGGCGAGTACGACATCCCGGACGTCCCGCACGCCATGCGCCTGACCAACTCCGGCACCTTCCTGCACGGCAACTACTGGGCGGACGCCTCCATCTTCGGACGGAGCAATGTCAGCCACGGATGCGTGGGGCTCAGGGACGTCAAGGGCGGCGGTTCGGAGACGCCGGCGGGCTGGTTCTTCGACCGCAGCCTGGTCGGGGACGTCGTCGAGGTCGTCCACAGCAACGACAAAAAGGTCGCTCCCGACAATGGCCTCGGAGGATGGAATATGGGCTGGAAGGAGTGGAAGACGGGGAGTGCGGTGAAGTAACAGGACAGGGGGGTGGGTTGGCCGCCCGGCCGACCGTCCGTCGATGTTGGAACGGAACGGTGACAAACGCGCGGCGTCGGCGCCCTGGCCTTGTGGTTAATATGCGCCGATGCGCGTGGCAAATGCGCGGGCGCGCGGGCCTGACCAGGCCCGGGGGAGGGGAGAAAGACTTGAACGTGCGGCCGATATCGGGGGCGTCGGTTGACGCGCGCGGGAGGCGTGGGCGCAAGGGGCTGACGGCGATGGCCGGAGTGCTGCTGCTCGCCGTCACCGCGTGCGGCGGGGGCGGCGGATCGGACTCCGGGGCCGGTGACGGCAAGGGCGGCGACTCCTCCACCGCGGAGGCCAAGAAGTCCAGCGCCGTCGTGACCATAGCCCCGGGGGACGGCGCCAAGTCCGTCGAGACCAGCGGGGCGCTGAAGGTGACCGCGGCCAAGGGCAGGCTGACGGATGTCGAGGTCAAGGACACCAAGGGCAACGCGATAGCCGGGAAGATATCCGGCGACGGCGCCACCTGGACGCCGTCCACGCACCTCGCCGCCGCCACCACGTACACGGTGCACGCGGTCGCCAAGGACTCCGACGGCCTGAAGGCCGCCAAGGAGGCCGACTTCACCACCCTGACACCGAAGAACACCTTCCTCGGCCGGTTCACCCCCGAGGACGGCTCCAAGGTCGGTGTCGGAATGCCGTTCTCGATCCGCTTCGACCGGGGCATCACCAGCCCCGAGGACGTCGAGAGGGCCATCACCATCAAGACCGAGCCGGCCGTCGAGGTCGAGGGCCACTGGTTCGGCAACGACCGCCTCGACTTCCGGCCCGAGAAGTACTGGAAGGCCGGCACGAAGGTCACGGTCGACCTCAACCTCGACGGCGTCGAGGGCCGCGACGGCGTCTACGGCGAGCAGGACAAGAAGGTCACCTTCACCATCGGCCGCAACCAGGTCTCGGTCGTCGACGCCAAGGCCAAGAAGATGAAGGTCATGCAGGACGGCAAGGTCGTGAAGACCATCCCCGTCACCACCGGCGCGCCCGGGTACGAGACCTGGAACGGTCAGATGGTCATGACCGAGAAGTTCGTCCAGACCCGCATGAACGGCGACACGGTCGGCTACGAGGGCGAGTACGACATCAAGGACGTGCCGCACGCCATCCGCCTGACCGATTCCGGCACCTTCATCCACGGCAACTACTGGGCCGGCGGCGCCTTCGGCAACACCAACGCCAGCCACGGCTGCGTCGGCCTGCGCGACGTCAAGGGCGCGTGGAGCAAGGACACCCCGGCGGCGTGGTTCTACAACCACTCGATGATCGGCGACGTAGTGGTCGTGAAGAACTCCGCGGACGGGACGGTGGCCCCGGAGAACGGCCTCAACGGCTGGAACATGTCGTGGGAGAAGTGGAAGGCGTAGCGCCATGTGATGGCCTACGGCCACGACGCTGACGTACGGCCCCGGTGCACGACCTCGCTGCGAGGTACGGCACCGGGGCCGACCGCGTTGGTCCCCGTGCTGTGTCTGCCTGGGGGCAACCCCCGGAACCCGGCCGTGTGTGACTGACCGCACTCCAGCCCTTGCCGTTGGTCCCCGTGCTGTGTCTGCCTGGGGGACACCCCCCAGACCCCCGGCCGAGTGTGATCGACCGCACCTGAGCAGTGGCCGTTAGTCCCCGTTAACCTGCTGGCATGACCGTGAATCTCGAAGTCGCCGAAGGCGTCGGCACCCTGCGTCTCGACCGCCCGCCGATGAACGCGCTGGACGTCGCCACCCAGGACCGGCTCAAGGAACTCGCCGAGGAGGCGGGCCGTCGTGATGACGTACGGGCCGTGGTGATCTACGGCGGGGAGAAGGTGTTCGCGGCGGGCGCGGACATCAAGGAGATGCAGGCCATGGACCATGCGGCGATGGTCCTGCGCGCCCGGGCCCTGCAGGAGTCGTTCACGGCGGTGGCCCGGATCCCGAAGCCGGTGGTCGCGGCGGTGACGGGCTACGCACTCGGCGGTGGCTGCGAGTTGGCGCTGTGCGCCGACTTCCGGATCGCCGGGGACAACGCCAAGCTGGGCCAGCCGGAGATCCTGCTCGGCCTGATCCCGGGCGCGGGCGGCACCCAGCGGCTGGCCCGGCTGATCGGCCCGTCGAAGGCGAAGGACCTGATCTTCACGGGCCGTATGGTGAAGGCTGACGAGGCCCGGGAGTTGGGCCTCGTGGACCGCGTGGTGGCGCCGGACCAGGTCTACGCCGAGGCGCACGCCTGGGCGGCGAAGCTGGCTCAGGGGCCGGCGATCGCGCTGCGTGCCGCGAAGGAGTCGATCGACACGGGCCTGGAGACGGACATCGAGACGGGCCTCGCGGTCGAACGGGGCTGGTTCGCGGGCCTGTTCGCCACGGAGGACCGGGAGCGGGGTATGCGGAGCTTCGTGGAGGAGGGGCCGGGCAAGGCCAAGTTCCTCTGACCGTCGGGAAATCCGGGACTGAAACTCCGCCGAACCACTTGCAATTGACAGGACGTCTGATCCGGGTCCCTCGATGGGGCGGTTTATGGCAGCCTTAAGGCAGCCTTAAGCGTGCCTTGTCGAGGGAGCCTGTCGATTGCCGCCAACCGACCCTTCGTCGCAGGTCGGCTGGGCTGTGGACGGCTCCGAACTGCCCCCGTCATATGCCAACCGGGTCCTGCGGAATGACCGCTTCCGGGGGATGTATTCCTCCGGAACGGCCCCCGAGGGCCCCGCGGGCGGCCATGATGGGGGCATGGCGGGGCTGGAGGGTATCGAACAGCCGCGGGGACACGGCCGTGCGACTGCGGCGCGCTGGTCGCCGGCGGTCGAGGACGAAACTGCTGCGAAGGCGCTTGAGCTGTTCGGCAATC
Organism: Streptomyces sp. NBC_00299; assembly: GCF_036173045.1. Taxonomy (GTDB): domain Bacteria; phylum Actinomycetota; class Actinomycetes; order Streptomycetales; family Streptomycetaceae; genus Streptomyces; species Streptomyces machairae. The sequence continues at coordinate 3,146,354 of NZ_CP108039.1, read as the reverse complement.
CCACGGAGGCGGAGGTTCCGCTCCCCTCCCGCCCGGAGTCGGCCGCCACGGCGCGACGACTTACGCAGGTGGTGGTCCTGCGTCAGTGGGGCCTGACCCCGAAGATGACGGAGGACGCCGTCCTGCTCGTCTCGGAACTGGTCGGCAACGCCGTCCGCCACACCGGCGCCCGCGTCTTCGGTCTCCGCATGCGCCGCCGCCGTGGCTGGATCCGCATCGAGGTCCGCGACCCGTCCCGGGGGCTGCCCTGTCTGATGCCGGTCCAGGAGATGGACATCAGCGGCCGGGGCCTGTTCCTGGTCGACAAACTCTCCGACCGCTGGGGCGTGGACCTGCTGCCGCGCGGCAAGACGACGTGGTTCGAGATGCGAGTGGCGGACCGCTGACAGCTGCCTCCGGCGGTTCAGCCCGGTACGGCGGCGCGGCCCCCTGCCCGTCCGGCGTTCGATGCGGAATCAACTGGTCGACGGCGACCCGCGTAACCCCGTCATTGGGTAAATAACACGTTTTCCCACCCAATGCTCATTAAATAGTCGCAGTCGCCGCCCTCCCAGCCCCCCCGGAAGACCTGCCGATGAACCTGACCCACCGCACCCTCCTCGCCGGCATCAGCCTCCTAGCCCTCGCCGCCTGCGGCACAGAGCCCCCCAAGGACAAGAGCCGCCCCTCCACGGACCCCCGCCACGGCACCCAGGCCGCCATCCCCGCCCCGGCGAAGAAGGACACCGTCCAGGGACTGCCCGGCATGCCCCCCGTACTCGACCCCAAGGACGTGTACGCCGCCGACCGCCCCAACAAGCTCTCCCCCGTCGTCAAGGACTTCCCGTCCCGCGTCTACGTCCCGAACACCGAGTCCGACACCGTCTCCGTCATCGACCCGAAGACGTACGAGATCGTCGAGACCATCCCCGTGGGCCGCCAGCCCCAGCACGTCGTCCCGTCCTGGGACCTGAAGACCCTCTGGGTCAACAACAACCGCGGCCACACCCTCACCCCCATCGACCCGAAGACCGGCAAGGCGGGCAAGGAGGTCGAGGTCCACGACCCCTACAACCTCTACTTCACGCCCAACGGCAAGTACGCCATCGTCATGGCCTCCCTCGACCGTGAACTCGTCTTCCGCGACCCGCACACCATGAAGCGGCTCAGGACCGAGCCGGTCACCTGTTACGGCGTCAACCACGCCGACTTCTCCCTGGACGGGAGGTACTTCATCGTGTCCTGTGAGTTCAGCGGTGAGCTGCTGAAGGTCGACACCGAGAAGATGAAGGTCGTCGGACAGCAGAAACTGCCCTTCGACGGGGCCATGCCGCAGGACGTCAAGGTCTCACCGGACGGCAAGCGGTTCTACATCGCCGACATGATGGCCCACGGCATGTGGGTCCTGGACGGCGACAAGTTCACCGAACCCACCCTCCTGCCCACCGGCAAGGGCTGCCACGGCCTCTACGTCAGCCGCGACTCCCGCGAGATGTACGTGTCCAACCGCGGCGAGGGCACCGTCTCCGTCTTCGACTTCACCAAGAACGAGATCACCAAGAAGTGGCACCTCCCCGACGGCGGCAGCCCCGACATGGGCGGCGTCTCCGCGGACGGCAAGGTGCTGTGGCTGTCGGGGCGTTACGACTCCGAGGTGTACGCCATCGACACCCGCACCGGCGAACAGCTCGCCCGCGTCTCCGTCGGCAGCGGCCCGCACGGCCTCGCCGTCTACCCGCAGCCGGGCCGCTACTCCCTCGGCCACACGGGCATCTTCCGCTGACGGAAAGCCAGTTGACGGGCGTTCAGCGGACACGCCGCCGTACGGGTGACGATCCAAGGCCCGCTGTCACGGGCCCGGGATCGTGCTTCCCATGATCTCAACTAGCCTGCGGCGGCGGGCCGCTGCCGCCGTCCTGTCCCTCTCGGCCGTCCTCGCCACGACCGCCGCCACGGCTCCCGAGTCCCCCGCACCGGCTCGCGTGGCCGCCGTCAGGGTCGCCGCCCCTGCCCCGGCCGCCGCCTGTCCCGTCCAGTACGACGACCCGATCAAGGCCGCCGCCGACCGCCGCGTCGACGTCGACCGGATCACCCCCGAACCGGCCTGGCGCACCGGCTGCGGCACGCTCTACCGGGCCGACGGCCGCGGCCCGGTCATCGTCTTCGAGGAGGGCTTCCGGCCCAGGGACGTCGTCGACGGCCAGTACGACCTGGAGCAGTACGTCCTCGTCAACCAGGCCTCCCCGTACGTCTCCACGACCTACGACCACGACCTCTACAAGAAGTGGTGGAAGTCGGGCTGGAACTACTACATCGACGCCCCCGGCGGCATCGACGTCAACAAGACCATCGGCGACACCCACAAATGGGCCGACCAGGTGGAGGTCGCCTTCCCCGGCGGCATCGACCGGAAGTACGTCATCGGCGCCTGCCCGGTGGACAAGACCACCAAGGTCGAGATCATGAGCGACTGCCGGAGCAACCCGCACTTCGAGGCCTGGCACTGACGCCTACCAGGCGTGCAGCAACAGCTCCGCGCCGACCGGCCGGTAGCCGGCCGCCTGGAACGCCCGCACACTGCGGGCGTTCCCCGGCGCGACCTGCGCCCACAGCGGCTCCGTGACGACATGCCGGGCCGCGCTCACCAGCAGCCGCCCCAGCCCCCGGTGCCGTACGCCCTCGTCCACCTCGACCGAGACCTCCAGGCGGCCCGCGACCCCGCGCCCCGTCACCAGCACGCCGCCCTCCACCGTCCACGCGCGTACGTCGTCCCGCCGGCGTCGGGCGTAGACGATCCGAGGGTGCTCGGCGTCCTCGATCTCCTTCAGCGCGAGCGGCGGCTCACCCGGCAGCGGGGAGCCGACCAGGACCGCGTCGATGGTCTCCGACACACGCCCCGTCCGCTCCATGAGCGCCGCCAGGAAGCGCGGGTTCATCGGCGCCGCCAGCGCGTCGCAGCCGACGTCGCGCAGTGCGGCGTACACCCAGTCCGGATCCTCGTCCGTGAACACGACGGAATGCGCCGTGAAGGCCAGGACGCCCGCGTTCCGGGCCGAGGGCTGGGGCACGACCGTCGTACGGCCGTCCTCGGGCGGGAAGACACCTCGTGCCACCGCCTCCAGAATCTCCTGCAAGGTCTCCGCCACGGCCGCCCCGTCCTGCCCCTTGACCTGCCCGCATCGGCGCACGCACGGAGTTCGCCTGGTGGTCGCCGCGCTGGAGGCGCCGGCGGGCGGTTAATCTGACCTGCGGCAGCATGCCAGCACAACACGACAGACGCGAGCAAAACGCGAGTGAAGGGGCGGACCGGTGGCGCACATCGACATCGAGGAAGCACGCAAGCAGTTCGAGCGCATCGATGCGGACGGGGACGGCACCATCACCGCCGCCGAGTTCAAGTCCGCCCTCGCTCAGGGCGGCGACTGGAACGTGACCGAGGCGGTCGCCGAGGCGATCATCAAGAGCCGCGACCTCAACGGCGACAAGCTGCTGTCGTTCGACGAGTTCTGGTCCCACCTGAACAAGTGACGTGAGGGAGGGGTGCCGACCGCCTGCACGGCGGACGGCACCCCTTCGTCACGTCCGGCGCCGGAACGGCCGTCAGGCGTTCTCGGCCCACTCGCGCAGAGCCGCCTTGCTCGCGAAGTTCGCCACGTTCTTGTCCAGCGGGTTGTCCGTGTACTGGTGGAAGCGCCACTTGGCCTGGATGCGGGGCTTGCCCGCGGTCACGTAGTCGGCGATCCAGAGGCCGTCGCCGGCGTAGGACGTGGTGTCCACATTGAGCCAGTAATTGCGGTTACAGTACAAGACGACCGGATTGTTCGGCCGCTTCTCCTTCACCTTCCGGATGAACAGGTCCTTCTCCGCATTGCTCGCATGCGTCCCCTCGCTCGTCGTCTCCCAGTCGACGGCGAGGATGTCGCCCGCCTTCTCGGGGGCCTTGCTGACGAAGTAGTCGGCCTGGGCGGAGAGGTTGCCGGGCCAGAGGAAGTGATAGAAGCCGACGACCAGGCCGGCGTCGCGGGCGCGTTTGGTCTGGGCGGTGAGTTTGGGGTTGATGTAGGAGCGGCCCTCCGTCGCTTTGATGAAGACGAAGGAAAGGCCGTCCGTGTCGTAGGACGAGGACTGGTACGCGCTTACATCGATGCCGCGGAGCATGGGGGGAGGCTCCTTCAAGTGTCAGTGTCAGTGGGGGGATGGGAGTTGGAATTGGTGTATGCCCCTCCTTCGTGGGGGCAGAACATCGCTATTCGTGCCGCCAGCGCCGTGACCGTGCCGAGGAGGTCCGCGGGGGGTTGGGCCAGGTCCACGGTGTGGGTCGTGACCGTGATCCCGGCCCGGCGGATGGTGTGGTGGGTGGGGGCACTCGGGGAGCCCTGGGATGCGGCCGCGTACACCAGGTGGCCCTGGTGGAGGCCGAGTGCCGTGCAGTAGGCGAGCAGTTGGAACATGTGCTCGGTGCGGGGCGTGGCGTCGAGGTGGGTGTACTTCGCGTCCACGACCGAGACCGGGTGGCCGGAGCGGTACAGCACCAGGTCCGGCCGGAAGCGCACCTGCCCGGCCTCGTCGAGGCGGTGGTAACCCTCCTGGGCGGCGCATCGGATGCCCCGGGGGGACAGGGCCGCGCGCAGTGTGTCCTCCAGGAAGCGCTCGAAGACCTTCGGCAGGTCGAGGAGGAAGCCCTCCATCGTTACGGTCGCCTCGCCGTCCGGGCGTACGGAACGTGCCGACAGCAGCAGCTCCGCCAGGCGCAGTGCGTGTCGGTAGCGGGAGTTGAGGCGGGTCGGGGTCCAGCGCGGCAGGGGTGCGCCGGGGGGCAGTGGCTGGACGCCGCTGAGGTGGTCGGCGAGGTGGCGCAGGGTGAGGGTGGTGCGGACGGGGACGCCCGGGAGTCGGGCGGCGAGGTGCAGGGCGGCGAGCAGGATGCGGTTCTCGGCGATGTCCGGGGTGTGGTCGTCGTAGCGGACCGCGACGGGGAGCGGCATGCCCACGCGGCGCAGTTGGTCGGCGGTGCGGATCCGGCCGCGCAGCAGGGGCAGTTCCTCCTCGACCGTGCGGTAGCCGTGCAGCACCCCGGCGTCCAGGGTGCGGCGTGCGGTGCGGGCGAGCAGTTCCGCGAGGGCCGGCAGCAGATCGTTCGAGGCGGCGGCCGTGACGTCGTCCGGGTGCCAGGGGTCGGTGGGGGAGTAGGTGAGCAGGAACAGCAGGTCGTGGACGGCCAGTTTGGGGCGCAGGTGGAGCCGGATCGCCTCGCCGGCCGGGGTGCGCAGCCGGACGAGGCCGACCTTCTGGTTGCCGGTCAGTCGCCATCGGCCGCCCGCCGCCGGGGTCAGCCGCAGCAGCCCCGGCACCCGGAGGAGGCCGGCGACCTGGTCGGCGGTCAGGTCCCGGACGGTGCCGGGGCCGGTCTCCCGTACCTCCAGGCTCAGGTGGGTCACGAGTCGAGCGCCGTGCGCAGGGAGTCGAGGCCGTACTCCTTCTCCACGTCGACTCCCGTGCCGTACAGCTGGTCCTCCAGCAGGGGCAGGATCTGGGTGCGCCAGACGAGGTCCAGCACCTCGGGCCGCTCCACGCCCCGTCTCATCAGGTACGACGGTCCGATGGCGCGGTCGGCGTCGCCCAGTCGCGCGTTGAGTTCGTCCAGCAGCCGGGCGGGGGTGCCGGGGAGGCCGCGGTCGCGCAGCCAGCGGTCCAGGAGGCCGTGGACCGGGGGCTGTTCGGGGGAGAGCCGGCGGAAGGCGAAGCGGCGCCGCATGGCCGCGTCGACGAGTGCGATCGAGCGGTCGGCGGTGTTCATCGTGCCGATCAGGAAGAGGTTGCCCGGCAGGTGGAAGGGGTCGTGCGGGCTGTACTGGGTGGTGACCGGCTCCTCGCGGTACTCCAGCAGGAAGTACAGCTCGCCGAAGACCTTGGCCAGGTTGGCCCGGTTGATCTCGTCGATGATCAGGATGTACGGGTTCGCCGGGTCCTTGGCGGCACGCTCGGCGAGCAGCCTGAACGGCCCCGGCAGGACGTCGAACACCACCGAGCCGTCCTCGCCCCGCACGGGCCGGAACCCCTCGAAGAAGTCCTCGTAGGTGTAGGAGGGGTGGAACTGCACGAGTTCCACCCGGTCGGGGCCGGCCAGGTGCCGGGCGAGGGCGCGGGCGAGGTAGGTCTTGCCGGTGCCGGGCGGGCCGTGCAGGACGAGCTGGCCCTGGTCGTGGAGCTGTTCGGCCGTCTCCCGCAGCCAGTCGAGCGGCATCAGCAGCCGTGTCGCGAGTTCCTCGGTGACGGGGGGCAGTTCGAGCGGCTTGGTGACGTCGACGTCGACGAGTTCCTCGGCCACGACGTCCTCCAGACCCGCGCGTTCCGCCAACTCGGCGGCCACGCTGCTGATGTCGTACACCGTCGGCGGCAGCGGGAGGCGCGCCTGCACCGTCCCGGGCAGCTCCGCGCGGTTGAGGGGCCGCCCGGCGGTCGCCCAACTCACGCGTCGGCGGCGGGCGTTGTCGAGGCCGTCCGAGGGGTCGTACGTAGCCGGGCCCTGGACCGTACCGACGTGGACCTCGTCGGGGGTGACGGTGACCACGAGGTCGCCGGGCTGCATGACGGTGAGGAAGACGTGCAGCTGGTACGCGGCCTGGCCGCGCATCTGGGTGCTGGCCTCCGGCATGGCGTCGGCGACCGCCCGCTGGACCTCCTGCTTGGTGGAGCCGGCGGGGATCTCGGGTACCTCGCGCCAGGAGACCGAGCAGTAGCCGTGCTCGATCCAGGCCGGGATGAAGTTGCGTCCGTCGACGTTGTAGCCGCGCACCAGCCAGCCGCGCTGCTCGTGCTCGACGGTTCCTGCGCGCCATCGGCGTACCCACGGCTCGTCGTAGAAGTCGACGTGTTCGCCGGTCTGTTCCTCCAGTGTCCTGCGCAGTTCCAGCAGGTCGCGGTCGTCGTCGCCGGAGGGCTGCGGGAGTTCGTCCGCGAACGCCTTGACGATCTCCTGCTTGTGGTAGGCGCTGGCGATCGGCTGGAAGGTTGCCGGGAAGAGCGTGTACAGCAGGACGTGGATCTGGGCGCGGCCCTTCTTGTGTCCCACCGACCGCTGCACGTCGAGGCACTCGTCCCGCAGGGCCCACGGGTCGTTCAGCAGTGCCTCCCGCTCCGGCAGGGGCCTCGCGGCGATCCGCTCCACCAGCAGGACCAGGATCTGGAACTGCGCCCACCGGTAGTTCAGAAAGCCCTGTCCGCCGTGCAGGAAGCCTGTCAGCGAGGTCTCCAGATCGACATCGATCGCCGTCGCATCCAGGTCGGCCCAGGACAGGACCTCGTCGAGGATCTGGAGCTTCTTCCTGATTCCGATCTGCTCGGGCACCAGCGGGGCCATGTTCACGAACAGCAGCTCGGCCGCGAGGGCGATCGTCGCGGCGGGCGCGCCGTCGAGCTGGCGCCGCAGCTTGACGAGGAACGTGTCCGACGACGAGTCCGGCTGGTCCACGAAGCGGGCCCGCAAGTCGGAGGCGGTCGCCGCGGTCCACGACTCCAGGTCCCGCGCGATGGCCGACCGCCCGCTCAGCAGCCCGCCCCGGAAGATCTGCTGTACCGCCGCCACAACCCCGGCGGCGCTCTCCGGCCGTCCCGCCATGCCGCTCACCCCCTCGTGCTCGAAGTGCCCAGCCTAGAAGGGCTTTTGGGCGGGCGTCCCGGGATCGGTCGACTCACCGTCCGCTCACATTGCCCCCACCTCGCCACCAAAGCATCCACGCCACAAACCCGAGTTTGCGCCAACTCCTCCCTGGTAGGCCGATTATCGGCCTCCGGGGCTGGCGGTCGTTCGTGCGCCGGGTTTGACCTCAAGGTCGTTCTCAAAGGCGCAGACAGGGGGCGCACGCTCTGCGATGTGCGCTCCCTGAGCGTGGTGCGACCGGGATGTCGAGGACAGGGTGATCTACCTGGCATTCCTCAAGTACCGGTCAGTACCCCCGGTGTGGCGCAATCCACTCGACCCGGAACATCGCTCTGCCAGCATCTACACCCATCGAAAATCCAGGCGTCCGGAATGCGGCGGGGGACCGGCCATGGGACTGCTCGGCAATGAGCTGGCATTCGCTTCTGCACTGACTGCCCAGGAGCGCGAGAGCGTCATGGCCCTCGGCAGCCGGAAGCGTTTCCAGGCCGACGCCCACCTCCTCACGGAGGGCGACCGGTCCAGTCATGTCGTGATCATCATGCGGGGGTGGGTGACGGTGTCCGTGGTGACGGACCGTGGGGCCACTCGGCTGATACTCGGCCTGCGCGGCCCGGGTGAACTCCTCGGGGAGATGGCCGCGTTGGACCCCCATCCCCGCAGCGCCACCGTGCGCGCGCTGGGCCCCATAGAGGCCCAGGTCATATCCGGGGATGCGTTTCGTCGTTTTCTCGCCCTGCATCCCAGGGTCAGCGGCCTGGTGATACGTCAGCTCACCTTCCGCCTCCGCAGCGCCGACCAGGAGCGGTCCGCGCTCGCCTCGCTCACCGTGCTCCAGCGCCTGGCCAGCCGGCTCATCGAACTCTCGGGAGCCGAACCCGCCGGCCCGTACACGCCCTCCGGAGCGGGTCCTTCGAGTGACCCGTCCGCCTCCGGCCCCGTCGTCCACCTCGCCCAGGACGAGCTGGCCGCCACGATAGGCGCCACCCGGGAAGCCGTCGCCAAGGCCCTGCGCCTCCTGCGCACGCAGCACATCGTCCGTACCGGCAACCGCATGGTCGAGATCCTCGACCCCGCGCTGCTGGCCCTTCTCGCGGACGGCCATCAGGAGTAAACCCGCGCCCCGCCGTGTGTAAACGGCTACAGACGCCACTCCTCCCCGGCCCGACGCTGAAGGGACGGAGCGTTTCTCCGGCAGGACGGACCACGCCTTCGCCGGGACGAACCACCTCCCCGGCGGGACGAACGACCTCTTGGCCGGGACGAACGACCTCTCTTCGGCACGACGAACCACCTCCCTTCGGCACCACGAAGCACTTCTTCGGCAGGACGAACCACTCTTCGGCAAGGACGGAACATGCAGGGGGCACGGGTGAACCACGACGCTCTGGACATCACCGAAGCGCACTACGAGTTGGTGATCAGCGTCGACGCCAGGCGTTCCGGCGTCTACGACGACGTCGACAAGGTGCGGATGCGCGAGCGCATCTACCGCGTGCTGGAGACGGCGTTCGCCCACGCCAAGGTGGCGCGGGACGCCGTACACCTGGAGGACCGCGGCGACGGGGTGCTGCTGTCGGTGCCGGGGCGGATCGCGGCGAGCCGGCTGCTCGGCCTGTGGCTGATCGAGGTGCACGAGAAGCTGCGGGACGAGAACCGCGGCCTGGCCGTGCCCCTCGGGCTGCGCATCGGCATGCATGTCGGTCCCGTACGGCACGACGGCCGGGGCATCAGCGGACGCGCCGTCGACCTGGCCTGCAGGCTGGCCGACTCCTCCGTCGCCCGCCGGCTGCTCGACGCCGAGAAGGCCGACCTGGTGCTGGTGACGTCCCAGTCCCTGTACGACGACGTGGTCGGCGCCGGCGGCAAGTTCATCGAGCCCGCGCACTACTCGCCGGCCCGGCTGGAGCTGAAGGAGGGCGAGGTCACCGCCTGGTTCCATCTGCCCGGGCGGACCGCTCCGGTGATCCCGGAACCCGACCCTGCACCGCCTTCGCCGTCACCTTCACCGTCGTCGTCCGCTGCCGGCGGCGGCCCCCTGAACGCCGTCAGCGGTGACGAGTTCGGCGACGCCGAGGAGTTCGACGACAACGACGAGTTCGAGGTCGTGGGCGACGCGATGTCCGGTCATCGGCCCGGTGGCGTCGGCATTCATTACAACGTCATCGGCGACATGTCCCATCACCACGACAACGAGTACCAGGGCAACGTGCACATCGGCCGGAACACCGGCCGCGGCGCCGAGCAGGGGAGGGGCTGAGCCGAGTGAGCGACGACGAGCAGGCGGGCGGCGCGGCCGACGACGCCCCCGAGAAGCCGGCCGGTGGCCGGTCGTCCGACGCCGACGACAAGAAGGCCGACGACAAGAGGTCCGGCGACCGGAAGGCCGGGGACAGGAAAGCCGGCGACAAGAAGGCCGGCGACGACAAGAAGCAGGCCAAGGACGGCAAGAAGCAGGCCAGGGACGACAAGTCCCGGGACGACGAGGGCGAGGACGACGACGAGAAGTCCGCCGAGGACGAGGCGGAGGACGAGGAGGACGAGCGGGAGAAGGAACGGGAGCGCGCCGCCGGGCGGTTCAAGGCGTACACCCGCGATCCCCTCGCCGAGGACCAGGGCGAGGACGGGCCCACCGACCTCGCCGCCGCCGCCCGTACTCGCCGGGCCACCCGGCTGCTGTTCGACGTCGGCCGGGACCTGCACCGCTTCGACCGCTCGTACTTCAACAACGCCCACATCGGCGACATCAACCTGCGGCTCGGCGCCCGCCGGTTCGGCGCGGGCATGCGCAGCGGACCCGTGCCCGAGGACGAACTGCGCAGGCTCCGCCGGGCCCACGTCGAACCCGAGGGGTACGTCCGGCTGCGCACCGCGCTCCGCGCCCGGCGGCTGCTGGTGCTCGGTGCCGCGCCCGGTACCGGACGCACCAGTACGGCGCTCTCACTCCTCGACGAGGTCACCACCTCGGCGGCGAACGGCACCGGCACCGGCACCGGCCCGGACGCGGAGCCCCCGGCCGGCTCCCGGGTGCTCAGGGTCGATCCGGACGGCGGGGTACGGCAGTTGGCCGCGTCGCTGGACGAGTCGCGGGGCGGTGAGGGCGAGGAGGCGCGGGCCGGCGTCGGGTATCTGCTGGAGCTGTCCCTCACCCGGCCCGGAGCGCTGCCCCCGGACGAGATGGACCTCGACGAGCTCGCCGCCGCCCTGGCCCGCTGCGAGGCCTTCGCGGTGATCGTCGTGACGGTCGGGTCGGCGGCGAATCCGCTGCTCGCCGGGCGGTACGGCATGATCTGCCCGCCCGCGCCGACCGAGGAACTCCTCGCCACCCGGCTGCGGGAGCGGCTGGAGGAGCACGCCGCCGGAGCCGGGGAGGACGACACCGCGCCCGCCGACCTGCTGGCCCGCGCCGAGCGGGTCGCGGACCGGGAGGAGGTCAAGGACGCCGTCGGGCTGAAGGACCTGCGGCCCGCCGAGGCCGAGGTGTTCGCATCGCTGCTGGCCGGGCACGTGCTGGGGGACGTCTCCCGCGACGCGCTGCTCGACGGGTGCCGGAGCCTGGCCGCCGTACAGGCCCAGGAGTGGTTCGCCGGAGTGGACCGGGCGCTGACGGCCCGGCCGGCCGAGGCGGAGCGCGGGGACCGGAACCCGGGACGGTCGGGTACGGCGACGCTGTTCCACCCGGTGGCGTTCCGGATCGCGCTCGCCGTACTCGGCGGGGCCTCGCACAGTGCCGTTGCCGCCGCCGCGCACCTGCTGACCTGGGAACTGTCCGTGCAGTCCGACCCGGACAGCACCCCGGCCCGCCCGCTGTTCTGCGACGACCCGGAAGCCGACCGGGCGCTCTCGCGTGCCGAACTCACCGAAGGCAAGGTCGAGGTGGACGGGCACGAGGTGCCGGCCCGGCTGATCTGGTACCGGGGATCCGCCCTGCCGTCCGCGGTGCTCACCGAGCTGTGGGACCGGCACTTCCCGGTCCGGGCGCCGGTGGTGCGCTGGCTGCGGCAGCTGGCGGACGACCCGCGCGACCAGGTGTGGATGCGCGCCGCGGTCGCCGCCGGGGAGCTGTGCGTACGGGACTTCGACCACGGCTACACGGAACTGATCCGCCCCCTCGCCGAGGCGACCACGAACCGCCGGCTGATCTTCGCGGCCACCACGCTGGACCAGGCGGCCGGCCACGCCTCGCACCGCAAGGCCGTGCACCGGCTGATCGGCGACTGGAGCAAGAAGGGCACCCCGTCGCAGCGCTGGAGCGCGGCCTGGGCGCTGGGGTACGGCAACGCCGCGGCCACCATGGACGACACCCTGGACGCCCTGGCCCGCATCGGGGTCCGTGACGAGGGGGAACTGGTCACGGTCGCCTCCCACAACGTCGTACGGCTGCTGGTGCTGCCGGACGCCGCCGAGGTGCTGGCGCGGATGGCCGAGTGGACCCACCACAAGCGCGAGCCGTACCAGGACCTGGGGCTCGCGGCGACCGTCCGGCTGGCGCTGACGACGGTGGACGAGTTGCTGATGGACCCCGACTCCCTGGGGGACGACAGCGATTCCCCCTGGGCGGACCGCGGGGACTGGCCGGTCGCGCTCGCCCTCGCCGCCATCCGGCCCGAACTCGTCGAGCCGATGGCCGACTTGATGTGGACCGCGCTGAACACGGCCCGGTCGAAGGACGTGGCGATGGACGCGCTGGAGGAACTGCTGCGGTCGGCCGTGCGCAAGGACGGCACCGAGTGGACCCGGCCGGGGCTGGCGGAGCTGCTGCCCGCGCTGGCGACCGAGGAGCACGACCGGCGGCGGCTGGACTGGCTGCTGCGCCGAATGATGAGCGACCCGGAGAAGCCGCTCCCCGACGCGGACGCACGCGACCTGTGGTGGCTCGCCGTCGCGCCGGAAGAGCGGACGAGGCAGGACGGACCGCGCCAGGACCGGCGGCGTCAGGAGTGGCCGGGTCCGTACCGGCCGCATCCCGACAGGCCGCGTCAGGAGTGGCCGCGTCAGGACCGGCCGCGCCGGGAGAGGACCCGCGAGGAGGAGAGGCATGGCTGAGAACGAGGACGAGGCGCTCGACGGCGACGAGGCGGTCGGCGCCGACCCCGCGGGGCCCGCGGGTCCGTTCCTACGGGACTTCAACACGCTGACGGACGGGTTCCCCAAGGTGAGTCCCCGGTCGGCGCTGGTGCAGTTCTACCGGAACGGCGGCTACACGGTGAAGAGGGCCTCCGGGGTCCAGCATGTCGACAGGCCGGTGCTGGCCAGGACGCACAGCATGTGCGAGATCGCGCTCGGCACCTATGTGACGCCGCTCCAGATGGAGCTCCCGGCCGCCGGCGGCACCACCTTCTTCAAGGCCGAGGTGGACATCCAGTGGGCCGTGACCGACCCGCACCTGGCCGCCCTGGAGGTCGTCACCGACGTCGCCAACCGGCTCACCTCCCCGGTGCTGGAACGGCTGCGTGAGGTCACCACCACCTACCGGGTGACCGAGGCCGAGCAGGCCAACCGCGCCATCACACGCGAGTGCGCGGGCGGCCGCTGGGCCGACCTGGGTTCCGAACTCGGTCTGCGGGTACGGCTGTACGTCCGGCTGCGGGTGGACGACCGGACCATCGAGCACGCCGACGAGGAACGGGACGCGCACGCCCAGGCCAAGGTGATCCGGCTGCGGCAGGAGTCGTACCGGCGCATGTTGCAGGGCGGGGAGCTGGAACAGCTCAGCTTCATGCTCGCGGCCGACCCGGAGGGGGCCAAGGACTTCCTGGAGAAGATCCGCCAGGAAGGCAGGCAGGACGAGAAGGACCGGGTCGCCCGGCTGTTCACCATGGCCCAGCGGGGCGAACTCGCCACCGTGGACGTGGAGACGCAGGTCCTGAACCTCCTCAACCAGGGCGACGGACGGCCCATGGTGGGTCCCATCGGGACGGTGCCCGCTCGCCGGCCCCGGGAGCTGGAGGCGTCCTCCGGCCGTCCGTTCAACCCGGACTGGGCCTCGGACGAGCCGCCCAGACGGCGCCCTCCGCGGGCAGAGCCCTCCCGGGGCGAGCCCGACCGGCGGTCCGACGGACGGGGCGCCGACCGGCGGGGGCCGGACAGGCGAGGCCCCGACCGGACGGAGCCGTACCGGGCAGGGGACGCCCACTACGACGCGGGCTACGACGCCGACTACGACGCCGAGTACGACCCTCGGGGCACCCGCACCCGGCGCGCGAGCCACCGGCCGGACCTCTACTCGGCGGACGACCGCGTGGACGACGACGGGCGCGCCCCGGACCAGCGCAGGACTCACCGGCCCGACCCCTATCCGGCGGACGACCACGACCACGACGACCGGCGCGTTCCCACCCGGCGTCCGGCCTACCGGGCCGAGCCCTACTCCCCGCGCGACGACGCCGATTACGACGAGCCGCGCGCCCCTGCCCGGCAGCGGACCTACCGGCCCGAGCCGTACCCGGGGGCGGACCCCCAGGACGACGACCCGCGCTCCCGCACGCCCCGGCAGACCTACCGGCCGGAGCCCTACTACCCGCGGGACGAACCCGAATACGACGACCCGCGCACCCGGGCCGACCGGCGTCAGACCCACCGGCCCGAGCTCTACCCGGTGGACGACGACCGGGAGCCGCCGCGCCGGCGCCGACGTGCCGAGGACGACGGCTGGTCCTGGGCGGAAGAGGACCGATGAGCGCCGACGGGGCGGCACGCACCTCCCCCGACCCGGTCGTGCCCGTGCCGGACGGGGGTCGGCACCACCACGACCGGGCGGGGGAGCGCATCGCGGAACGGCTGCTGAACTCCGTCCGGGAGGACCTCGGCCGGGCCGACTCCAAGGCGGCCGTGCTGCTCTCGGGGACGCTCGCGCTGCCCGCGTTCCTGGTCGGCTGGCACGGCACCCCGAGGTGGGACGGGTTCGCCGACGTGACGCTGATCCTCTCCGGGGTGCTCTGGGCCGTCGCGGTGTCCGCGCTGGTCGGGGCGCTGATGCCGCGCACCGGCACGGTCCGCGGCCGGGACGAGGTGACGTACTTCGGCGATCTGGTGGCCGCCCGCGACCTTGCGGAGCTGTCCGACCGGGTCGCCGAGGCCGGGCGGGATCCGGCCGCGTGGCTGCTCGTCCAGGCCGTGGACGCCAGCTCGATCCTCACCGCCAAGTACCGCGCCATCCGCTGGGGAGTGGGCTCGCTCGCCCCCTCCGCGGCACTGGCCGTGGTCTGGGGGCTGACCGCGCGCTGACGCGCGACCGGCCGGCACAACGCAAGCACCCCAAGCAACCTACGCACGCAGAGCAGAGACTCTCCGAGAATCAGGGGACGGCCGTGGAAAGAGTCACGGGAAGACGGCAATCACGAAGGGGCCGGGTGCGCCGCGCCGCGGTCTCGGTGCTGGGCGGCACCGCGGTGTTCGCGTCCCTGCTGGCACCGGCAGGTCAGGGTCCGGTGCCCGCGGCGGACTCCGAACCGGCGTTCCCCGCGGTCAACTACGCGGTGGCCGTGGACGAGTCGGCCAGCCTCGCACCCGAGGACATGAAGGCCGAGAAGGCCGCCGCCGCGCGCATCGCGCTGGGCGACGTGTCCTCGTCCTCGCATGTCACGGTCTTCGGCTTCGCCGCCGCCGAGAACGACGACCAACGCGCGGTGGACCCGGTCTGCCCGCGCACCACGCTGGACGCGGCGGGCCGCGAAACGGTCGGCAAGTGCGTCGACAAGCTGCGCAGCCGCAAGGAGAGCGAGGGCACCGGCACCGACCTCCCGAGCGCCATCCGGCAGGGCGTGCACGACCTGACCGACGGCTCCGACTCCTCGGAGCCCCGGGTGCTGTTCCTGCTGACCGACGGGAAGATGGACGTCAAGGACAGCCCCAAGTACGGCGATCCCGCGCACCGCCAGGCCGAGGGCGAACGGCAGTTGAAGCAGGCGCTGAAGGACGCCGCCGCGCAGAACGTCCAGATCTGGCCGCTGGGCTTCGGCCCCGACCCGGACAAGGGGCAACTCGACCAGATCGCCGCCGGCGGCTACCAGAAGGGCTGTGTCGAACTGCCCTCCGCCACCCCGAAGGCCCACAAGGTCAACGGGGCCAAGGACGTCGGCCCCACGCTGGAGCGGATCTTCGCCGCCGCCCACTGCCTGCGCCACGAGGAAGGCCCCAGCAAGCGGCCCCCGGCCACCCTGGAGATCGGCATCTCCCCGCTGGCGACCGTGGGCAGCATCGTCGTCGACAAGGGCGACCCCGAGGTCAGGATCAGCTACATCGACCCGAGCGGCGACAAGGTCCCCACCTCGGGGACGTACAAGAAGTCCCGCTTCGAGCTGGCCGGCGGAACCGGACCCGTCGAGGCGCTGAAGATCGTCGACCCGCTGCCCGGCACCTGGAAGGTGAAGGCCGAGGCGCCGGAGGGACATCGCTCGCTGCCCGTCGCCGTCAGCGTGCTGTGGCAGGGCGAGCTGCGCGGCGCCATCACCATGGACCCGCCCTCGCCGCAGGCCGGCGAGAAGGTCACCGTGACCATGCGGCTGCAGACGCGTGAGGGCTACGAGATCAAGGACCCGCGCGACTACGAAGGGCTGCGCGTGCGCAGCGAGCTGACCGGGGACGGCTTCTCCCCGCTGGCACTCGACCTCGCCGACGGCGGCAAGGGCACCGACCCGAAGGCGAGCGACGGCTCCTTCACCGGCACCGTGACGATTCCGAAGGACGCCGACGGCGCGCTGAAGGTGAGCGCCACCCTGACGGCCTCCGGGCTCAGCGCCGACACCCGGAGCGAAGGCAGCACGGTCGCGCCCGGCGAGCTGCCCGTCACCGCCGCCCTCGAACTGCCCGCCGCCGACACCCACCCCGGCGCCACCGTCACCGGCACCCTCGCCGTCCACAACACCACCGACATCCCGCACACCCTGCGGCTGTCCGTGGCCGACCTCCGGTCCGGGCTGCTCACCGTCAAGCCCGCCGAGATCACGCTGAAGCCCGGCGAGTCCGGCACCCGCGAGGTGCAGGTCGAGGTCGCCCCCGCGGACGTCTTCGGCGACCGTCTCGGCGACGACGGGCTGAAGCTCGCCGGCACCGTCACCGCCGTCGACACCACCGACGGCGACCGCACCCTCGTACGGGCACCGCTGTCGGTGCGGGTCGTGCCGGAGCCGGGGATCTGGGAGAAGTACTGGTGGGCGTTCGTGTCGGCCGCCGTCCTGATCGCCCTCGCCGGCGCGGCCCTCGTCGCCTGGCGGCAGCTGCGCAACCGGCGCAAGGACCCCTACGGCCTGATGCTGCAACTGGTGTCGGAGGACGGCCGGGTCCTCAACGAGCACCCGGCGGGGCACGGCAACAGCAAGCACTGGTACGAGTTCGCCGTCGTCGAGGCCCATCGCAGCCCACGCATCGAGCGGCGCCCGCACGGCCAGTACGCCGTGCAGCGCAGCCGTGAGGGCGGAGCGGTGCTGCGCACCAAGGGCGCCGGCCGTACCGCGCTGAGCACCGGCGGCCAGGTCCAGCTGACCGAGACGCTCAGCCTGGCCCTGGGCGAGGACACCCGGCCGGGGCGCGGCAACCGCCGCCGGCCGCCGGCCGCGGGGGCCACCGTCGGCGCCGGCTCCTCGACCGGCCCCGGCGACAGCGGCAACGACAGCCCTTTCACCTCGTACCTGTGACCCGCACATCCACGGACGTACCCAGCACGAACCTGCGGCCGCGTCGGCCGTAGAGCGGGGAGGAAACCCATGAAGATCTTCCAGCCGATGCTCTTCGTCGGCCTGGGCGGCACCGGGGGACTGGTCGGTGCCGAACTGGAACGCAGACTGCGCGCCGAACTGTGCGGCCCCGACGGCATGGCGCTGAGCCGGCAGAGCGGCCACGCCCCCTTCCAACTGCCCGACTGCCTCCAGTTCGTGTACGCGGACTACAGCGAAGCCGATCTCCACCGGCTGCCGCAGTTCAATGTGGACCCGTCCCTGCGGGCGGCGTACGCCCGGACCTCCCGGGCCACCCACAACCTGCTGCCGAACTTCGACGCCTCACCCGAAGTCACCAAGATGCTCCGGGCCGTTCTGCGCGACGAGGTCGCCGACTGGCTGCCGCCGCGCATCGACGAACCGAAGGTCACCCCGCTGCACGCCGGCGCCGGCCAGCTGCCCACCGTCGGCCGCGCCGCCCTGTTCGCCACCCTGAGGCACAGCCTCGCCCCCGTCCTGGAGCCGCTGCTGCAGGCGATCGACTCGATGGCCAGGGCGGCGGGCGAGCTGAGCGAGCTCGGCGGCGGCAAGGTCAACGGGTGCGACGTCTTCGTCGCCTTCTCGGTGGCCGGCGGCACCGGCGCCGGGATCTTCCTGGACTATCTGCACCTGATCAACCACGCCTTCCAGATGCGCCGCTTCGACGGCGTGAAGATCTACCCGCTGGTCGTCATGCCGTCGTCGTTCTCCGCCGCCACCGGGGGCGGAAGGGAGGCCGAGCTCAACGCGGCCCGGGCGCTGGTCGACCTGTTCCGGCTGGTCGACACGCAGAACGCGCCGTCGGAGGGCGCGGAGATCGGCGATCTCGACCACGAGGTCGGCCTCGGCATCCGCTACCCGGGCATGATGCCGATCCGGCTGCGCACCGGCATCCTGCCCACGGCGTTCCTGTTCAGCCCGACCGCCGGCATCCGCGCCGACGACCTGCGCCGCTCCATCGTCTCGCTGGTGATGTCGCTGATCGGCACCGAACTGGGCGACGGCCGTGTCCAGGGCCGCAAGCAGGCCTCCGACGACGACTTCACGACCTTCGCCGCGAGCTTCATCAACCGGGGCGTGCAGCGCAGCGCCGTCTCCCCGACCGGCATCGGCCGGCAGGGCGTCTCCACCAGCCTGGTGGCGTCCATGACCGCGCCGATGGACCAGCTCGCCGACCTGGTGGCCGGGCGGCTGCTGCGGCTCGCGGTCACCGATCTCGTGGCTCGGCCGCGGGCCGCGCTGCGGGACACTGCCGTGCCGATGATCCGGGAGCTGTTCGCCGACTCCCACCTCGAAGAGCTGTGGGAGCGCAGGCAGTTGCCGGTGCCCGAACCCGATCCGCTGCCGCGCGGCGGCAAGAACATCGAGCAGGCGCTGGGCGAGCGCGTCGCGGACATGCAGCGACTGCTGTCCGACCTGCGGGCCGAGGCCGAGCGTGCGGCCACCGCCATGGCCGACCGGTTCGCGCCGCGCCCCGCCATCGACAAACTGCTCCAGAGCGTGGACCCCTTCCTCGCCGAACGCGTCGTCAGGGGTGTCCCCGACAGCGACGAGCCGATCGCCCGGCTCGGCTTCCTCGGCATGCTGGACAACCGCGCCCGCACCCCGCAGCGCCCGCCGGGCGTGAAGGAGCAGCCGCCCAAGATCCCCCGGATCAAGGGCCAGTTGGGCGGCCTGGCACCGGCCCGCTGGGGCGACGACGACGTCCAGGCGGCCATCCAGGAGCAGGACGCCTGGTACCAGTGGCGCTGCCGCACGGTGTGGCACGAGGCCTGGCGGGAGCAGCAACAGCACTGGCAGCCCCACGCGGACGCGGCCGGCGCCGACATCGTGCGCCTGGTGAACGCCTTCCGCACGCACAGCGACCAGGAGCGCAAGACCTCCGAGCAGAAGGGCCGCGAACTGTACGAGGACCGCACCGGGATCTCGTATCTGCTGCCGCCGCAGCGCACCCTGAACCACTTCTACGAGGACGTCGTCACCCGGCTCATCCGCCGGGAGGGGCTGCGGGAGAACGACGACGAGGCCGCGCTGCTGCTCAAGCTGGTCGACGGCGACACCTGGCGCCAGGTCCACACGCTCAGCCGGCGTGACCCGGAGGGCGCGGTGGCGCGGGTCAAGGGGCAGCTGGAGGCCCGGATCACCCGGCTGTTCGCCGAGAGCGGCGCGCACCTGGAGGAACGGCCGCTGCTGCCGTCGATGGGCATGCTGCTGGCCGCCGCGGCGGGCGACGCGGACGCCACCGAGCAGGTCAGCAAGGAGGCGCTCGACCTGTTCGGCCGCAAGCTCGCCGGGCTGCTGCCGGTCGGGTTCACCCCGGAGGGCACCGGACTGCTGCGGGTGCTGGTCACTCACCCGCGGGTGCAGGCCGTGGAGGAGGTTCAGGAGTACCTCGGCAAGACGCTGCGGCTGCCCACGGACGCGAAGAACTCCGTGGAGTACCGGGGCGTGGAGAGCGACTCCGTCACCGTGGTCCTCTTCCGCAGCGAGATGAGCCTCACGCAGGTGCCCGAGGCCCGCAAGGTGCTGCGGCAGTGGGCCCGCGCGAAGGACTCCGAGCAGGCCCAGGACGTCCTGCGGTGGCGGCAGCGGCTCGGCTTCCGCGACAGCTGGATGGTGAGCAGCGAGGAGGACCGGCGCGTCATCATGCACCGGCTGCTGTGCTGCATGTGGAACGGCCAGGTCGACGTGGTCGACGGCGACCCCGCGTCGCCGGAGCGGGTGCGGCTGCGGCTGTTCCCCGAGAAGGGCGCCCATGTTCCGGGCGTGCGGCTGCGCCTTGGGGACTACCCCGGCGGGGTGTCCAGCTGGGCCGAGCTGCTGCGCGCGTACGAACGCTGGACGGTCCTCGACGACGAACGGACCGTCGAGGACTACTGCCGTGAGCTGATGGGGGCCCAGCCCTCCGGCCTCGCCCGGACCGGCAGTGAACCGCACCCCCTCTTCACCGACCTCGTCGAGAAGATCGCCCCGCGCCAGCTGGAGCTGCTGGCGGACCGCCGGGAACAGGGCGGCGAGCGCGTCGAGGGCTGGGTGCGGCCGCTGTGGGAGTTCTGGGCGGAGACACTCCCGGCCGCCCTGGACACCGAGTTCGGCGACCAGCGCGCCGTCCAGCCCACCTTGCGCACCCTGCTGGAACACGTCCGAGGCGGCACCCCGACCCGCCCCCGCACCCCGGACGGCCTCGCGGAACCCCGCCGTCGGCCCCAGGACGACGACTTCGGCACCGCCCCGGTCGACTCCTTCGACTCCCGGGACACCTACCGACGCGACGACGGCGACCGGGACGAGAACGCCGACGATCGGGACTCGCGGAGCGGGGGGCGGTACGGCGACCACGACGCGCCGTACGGCGGCGAGCGGCGGCGTGAAGAGCCGGACGAGGACCGGGACTTCTGGGGTGAGCCTCGCGACAGTCGTCGCGGCGCGCGCGGTGACTTCGACGAGACCGGCGGGGACGACCGCGGGGACGACGGGGATCGCGACGGACCGGGTGCTCGGCGGCGGGAGCGTGGCGCGGAGTACGGCACCCGGACCTCTGCCCGGGACCGGGACGACGTGCCTCCACCGCCATGGGACGACGACGCCGCCCGGCGCGGCGGCTCCTGGGACGGTGACGTGCTGTGAGCGTGCCGCAGGACTTCGGTGCCGTCATCCATCTCGACCTGCGGGCCGGGGCGGCAGCGCTGCACAACCCGTCGGCGCTGCGGGCCCGGGTCGCCCAGGAGCTGGGCCGGGCCGGGCTGCCCGAACCCGACGATCCGCTGTTCCTGGTGGTCGACACCCCGGCCGGGCTGACCGATCACCGGCCGCAGTACGAACTCATCACCGGCTACCGGGCCGTGGGCGAGGTCAGGCTCCTGGTGCTGCTGGTCGGCAGCGCGCCCGGCTCGTTCGCGGGCGAGGAAGGCGGCTTCCAGCCCGACCGCCGGCTGCTGCGCCCCTCGGTGCTGCGGGCGCCGGGCAGCGCGCTGCTGTGGGCCGGAGATCTGCGCTCCGCCCGCACCGCGCTGGAGCAGCCCGCACCCGACGACCCGGACGCGCTGGCGGTCCTCGTCGACGTGCTCTCGGTCCCGGACGTCTACCTCAGCGTGCTGCACGGCATCCAGTCGCTGCCCGAGGCCGTCGCCGCGCCCGGCGTACGGCTGCTGGAGCAGGACTTGCCGCCGGAGGTGCGCGACCGGGCCTGGCGCGACGCACTCACCCGGTTCGCCGGCGAGGACACCGAACTCGCCCCGGACGTCTTGCTGACCGCCTCCTCCGGCGCCGATCTGCCGGAGCCGCTGCGCCGTCTGGTGGTGGGCCGGGGCGGCCAGGACCTGGGACACCGGGAGCCCGGCGGAGTGGCGGACGACGCCCACCGCGCCTGCGCGGACGCCCTCGACCACGCCGAGGACGCGCTCGCCGGGCTGCGGACCCTGCCCGGGCTGCTGCGAGCCTCGCGCCGTGAGGCGTTCGAGGCGGACGTCGAGCAGGCACGTCAGGCGCTGGACAACTACCGGGATCTCGTCGCCACGGCCCTGCGCAGCGGCGGCGGCACGGCAGCGTCCGCCGCCGAGTCGGCGACCCGGCTCGCGGCCCTCGGACTGCGGGTGCCGTCGGCCGAGGGCATGGGCGAGCGGATCGGCGAGGGGCTGAGGGAGTTCGCCGGGAAACTGCTCGGTCAGGGGCTCGCTCTGCGGTCGGTGGCCCAGCGTTTCACCGGCCTCGCGGGGCGCGCCGAGCCACTGCCGGGGACGGCGTTGCTGCCGAGGCTCGCCCCGTACTCCGCCGAGGCGGTGGCCCGGCAGACGGGGACGGCGGACGCCCCGGCAGCCGGCCTCCCCGTGGCGGGGCCGTTGGCGGCGGCCTGCGCGGGCCTGCTCGGTGGGTTGTGGTCGGGTCCGTTCCTCGCCCTGGCGGTCGTCGTGCCGCTGCTGTTCGTCGGCATGGCGATGCTCGGGACGGCCCGGCTGCGCGGTGCGGGACGCCCCGGCCGCTGGGCCGTCGCCCCCAGGGTCGCGGCGGTCGGCGGCACGGCGGTCGGCGCCGGGGTGTCATACGCCACCGAACCCCCGGTCTGGCTCGGCACGATCGGGCTGCTGCTCGGCTTCGGCGTCGCGCTGGAGACGGTACGCCGGCTGTGGCGGGCAGCCGCCGCGGACTGGGCGCCGGGCCACACAACTGCCGTACTGCGCCGAGCCCTTGACGGGCTCGACGCCCTGCTGGCCGAGGCGGTCCGGGAGCACTGGGCCGTCGAGGAGCGCCTGTACTGCGCCGACGCCGCCCGTTCCGTCGCCGGCATGCTGCGGGCGACGGCTGCGGCGGCGGAGGCCGAGGCGGTGCCCGAGCCGGCGCGGGTCGCGGCGGCCGGAGTGCCCGGCGGCTTCGACGTACCCGGCGCCCGCACGCCTGCCGAGGACGACTGGCTCGCCGACGACCTGGACCTCGGCCCGGACGACTCCGGTGCCGGGTCCGACGACGGTGAGAGCGACTGGGCGAGCGTGTACGCCTGGGACGACGGTCCGTCGTGGGAGGAGCCCGCACAGGAGAAGGGCCACGAGACGGGTCCGGAGCAGACCTGTGCCGCCCCGTCGAGGGACCGCGCCAGGGGGGTTCCGCGCTGGCTGGACCGGGAGAGCGGTGAGGGCGGGCCCGACCTGGTCGCCACCTTGTCGGCCGATCTGACCGACGCCGCCCTGGAGGCGATGAAGTCCTACTGGGGTGCCGTCGAACGCGGCCAGGCCGGCACCCTCGCCGTCCGGCGCACCGAGGAACGGGTCCGCGCACTGCTGTCGACGGCCCGTCATCACCTCCAGCACAACGGTGTCCTGGCCCCGCCCCCGTTCGCCGCCCCCCGCCGCCTCCGCGCCACCTCGGCCGGCCTCCTCGGCACCGATCCGCACGGACCGGCCGACCTGGTCGGCGCCGAGGCAGACCGGCAGGCCGTCGTACAGCTGTCCTCGCCCGAGCAGGGCGCACTGCTCAGCCGTGATCCGGCGGCCGCGGTGTGGCTCAGGTTCGCCCCCAGGGCCGTACGCGACGAGGTCGAGAAGGCCTGGCGGTCCAGCGGCTCGGTCCACCCGGACGAGGTCCTGTGGACGTCGTCGGGACGCTACGCCGGCCTGGTACGGCTCACCCCGCTCCGGATCGGCGTGGTGCACACCGTCCGCCCCCGGCACGGTGCCGAGCCCGACGGGACCGACGCGGACGCGGCACTGGACATGGACGACGCGCTGGACACGTACGGCACGACGAACCCGTACGACCGTGCCGAGCCGGTGAACCGCCACACGCGCACCAACTCCCATGACCGGACGGCGGAGTCGTACGACTGGCTCGACACGGACGGCCGGCCGGACGCCGGCGACCGAGGGGACGGCGACCCCTGGTGACCCGCCTCCCGCACCCCGCCCGGGTGCACCCGCACACCCCGGTGCTCAGGTACGAACGAAAGGACCGCCGGTGAGCAGCATCCCGTATCCCCCGCAGGGGCCGGGCGGTCCGCCTCCGGACAAGCTCGCGTTCACCGTGCCCTCGGGGCGGCGCCGGGTCACCCCGGTGCGCGTGGGCCGGGAGGTCCGTCGCGACCGGCCGCTGCCCCAGCTGATCCGCAAGGCGAGGCTCGACGACGAGGGACAGCAGTGCGTGCAGGTGCGCCTGAGCGCCAAGGACGCCGCGAACCCGGCGGCGCGCGCCCTGCTGGACACGGAGGCGGGCACCGCCCTGCAACTGCAACACCTGCTCGGCGACACGGAGTTCGCGGCCCTCTTCCCGAGGATCGTCGGCCACGAGCTGGACGCGGCCGAGCCGTTCCTGCTGTACGACCCGCCGCGCGGCACGCCCGTCGCACGGATCCACGTGATGTCCGCGACCGACCAGGACGTCCTCACCAGGGATCTGATGCTGGCCCTGTGCCTGCTGGAGGGCCAGGGGCTGGTACCGCGCGACATCTCACCCAACTCCGTGCGCTGGGACGGCGCCAAGGCGCAGGTGTGGGGGCTGGAGTCGGTGACCCGGAGCGGCCGGCCGAGGCGCCCGTGGGGCCGGACGCCGTTCTGCCCGCCGGAACAGCGAAGGGGCGAGGGGCTCGCCGACTCCCGGGACGCGGTGTGGAGCGCGGCCCAGGTGCTCTACCAGCTGGTGACCGGACGGCCCGGACCGGCCGACCGGACACCTCCCGACCTCGCCGAACACCGCAGGCTCGACCGGACGTTGCGGGAAGCCTTCGCGCCGCGGGCCGCCGACCGGCCGACGCCCGCCGAGGTGCTCGACCTGGTGAAGCCGGGCGCCGCCCGCCGCGTCCGGCTCGCGGTGCCGCCCGACGAGACGCGCCCGCACCATGAGGCCTTCGAGGAGGCGCTGCGCCTCAAGCGCGAGGCACCGGCAGGGCGGAGCGACGGCGCGTCCCGCGGCGACGGCGAAGTGCTGTGCCCGTACTGCCTGGAGACCATCCAGCTCGACCTCACCAAACTGTTCGTCACCGACAGCCGCATGCAGTACAAGCCGCTGGACCTGGCGGGCATCACCAACCCCGTGCGGCGGACCGACGTCATGCGCGGCGCCGTCCAGAAGTGCACGGCGGACCCGGACTTCCCCGAGCACTTCATCCCGGTGCCCTATCTGACGTACGGCCGCCCGCTGACCGTCGCGATGGTCGGCCAGTCCTCCACCGGCAAGAGCCATCTGCTGACCCAGATGATCGCCGCCATCACCGACGGCGGACTGGAGCCGTACGGCCTGAAGTGGCAGTCCGTCAATCCGGAGCAGCACGCCCGGTTCGTTCGGGAGCGCGTGCAGCCGCTGCGCAACGGCAAGGTCCTGGACCACACGGCCGCGCTCGGTCTGGACGACTTCGCCCGCTTCGTGGAGTCCCTGCTGATCACCGACGCCCGCGGGCAGGTGCGCCCGGTCGCCTTCTTCGACCTCGGCGGCGAGGACCTCGTACGTACCGACGCGGCGCTGCGGTTCCTGCTGGGCGTCGACGCCCTGGTCTTCGTCGTCGACCCGGCGCTGGCCCTCCCGCTGCCGCAGCTGGACCACGCCAGGGAACGCTGGGGGGTCGAGGTGAACCGGGACGGCGACCTCGCCTTCGGTACCGTTCTGGACCGGCTGCCCAAGAACGGCCCGTACGTGGACGTGCCGGCCGCGATGGTGCTCGGCAAGGCGGACCTCCTCAGGTTCCAGCCGCCCGTCGACCGATGGCTGACCCGCCCGCCGGCCGGCTCCCTGGACCCGGCGCTGATGCGCGAGGAGAGCCGGGACGTCCACGGGCTGCTGCGCCGGCACGCCGGCCAGGCGTGGCTGCGCCCCTTCGACGCGATCCGCCGCTGCACCCTGCACATCGCGTCCGCGACCGGCGGCCAGGAGGACCAGGGCCGCTATCCGGCGGGCGCGGGGCCCCGGCGGGTGCTGGAGCCGCTCGTCGCGCTGCTGGCGATGCACGGGCTGATCCAAGTGCCGGGCGGCGCCGAGGCGTTGGCCGTGGGCGAGGCGCCCGCGCTGGAGGCGGTGCCGTGGGACGAAGCCGGGGGATACGAGGCGACGTCAGCAGGATTCGAGAGGTCTGAAGGGCCCGAGGAGCCCGAGGGATCCGAGGGAGGGGAACATCGGTGAGCGAATTCCAGGACCGGGGCCCGGTCCACCAGGCCGTCTTCCGCTGGGACGGCAACCACGGCCGGCAGGGCACCGGCATGAACGCCGTCGCGCACTCCTGCGAGCCCGACCGGGCCGAGGAACTCGGCCGGGAACTGGGCCCGTTGCTGTGGGTGTCCGGCGCGGCGGCGGCACGGCCGAGCGTCGTGCGCACCGTGTCCCGCGACGGTGACGTCCTGCTCGTCCAGCGCTGGCCCACCACCGACCGGGGCGGCCGGCCCAGCACCGTCAGCCATGTCCTCATCGGCGACCGAGACACCCTCAGGGTCCGTGAGTGCCTCGGACTGGCGTACCCCGGCTGGCGCAAGCAGGAGAGGGCCGAGCAGGCCTCGGGGCGGCTGCCCGAGATCGACTCCGCGAGACTCGACGACCTCGCGCACAAGCGGCTGCCGGAGATGCTGGAACGGCTGCCGAAGGTCGCGCACGCGCTGATCCTCACCACCGCGGAGCTGCTGCGCGATCCGACGCAGCGGGTGTCGCTGCTCCTGGAGGAGGAGACCCCGCGCGACTGGCCGGACCGGGACGCCGTACCGCTGGTGTATCTCGGGCTCTTTCTGCTGTTCGGGCGCTGGCTGGAGCAGGAGTGGACGTTCGCCACCTGCGACTCCGTCGACACCCACGCCCTGCGGC
This sequence comes from Streptomyces sp. NBC_00299, assembly GCF_036173045.1. Taxonomy (GTDB): domain Bacteria; phylum Actinomycetota; class Actinomycetes; order Streptomycetales; family Streptomycetaceae; genus Streptomyces; species Streptomyces machairae. The sequence continues at coordinate 3,119,756 of NZ_CP108039.1, read as the reverse complement.
TGATGGCCGTCCCGCGCTGGGAGCCGGACACGGGCGGTTCCGGCCCGCTGGCCAGGGTCATGGGCCGCCCGCACGGCAAACCACGCTTCGAGCACAAGGCGGCGACCCGGCTGGTGGACTACCTCCTCGCGCACCGGGAGGCGGCTCCTGGCGTACCGCAGCTCGTGGGGGAACTCCCCGACGGCGCGACCCTGGACTGGGAGCGACGCCGTGACCGGCTCTGGAGAATCCTGGGGGAGGAGAGGGAGCAGGACCGGGACCGGGATCGGGATAGGGATGGGGAAGCGAGGCGAACGCGGGACCGGGAGCCGGAGCGGCCCACGACACCCGCCGCCGCCCGGGCCACCGTCGCCCCGGAGCCGTACGGAGAACCGTATGCGAGCCCCGCACTCGCGACCTCTCCAGCGACGCCGCCCCCTGCCCCCGTGACGCCGCCGCACCCTTTCCGGCCGCCGCACACCCACGGGGGCCCGAACGGCCACGACCCCCACGCCCTGCATGCCCTGCGCCGGGACCTGCGCGAGTACCGGCGCGGGGACGGGAGCCGGCGCAGCATCCTGATGGCGGATCTGCGCACACGGCCCGACGAGGTGCTCATCGGCGAGCTGCGTTCCGCCGAACTGCCGCGGGACTCGGTGGAGCTGCTGCTGAACGAGCTGGGCCGGCCGGATCGTGTCGAGGTGCGCAACCTGGACGTGCGACACGAGCTGTGCGCCGAGGTGCTGCACAGGAACCTGTACTTCACCCCGCAGACGGCGAACGGGGAGCACCCGTCGAGAAAGGCCATGACCGACCTCTCGGCCGACCTCTTCAGCTGGGCCGTCGCACCGCTGGCCCGCGACGAACGCTATCTGCGCGATCTGCAGGAACTGCTGTACCGCATGAGCCGGGACCCTCACCCCACCACGGGCAACTGGCTCCGGCAGAGCATCATCGAACCGGCGAACGGCAGGATCCCCGACCTGCCGCCGGTGCTGTGGAGCCAGCTCCTGCGGGATGCGATGAGCCGCAACGAGGGGCCGCCACCCGCACCCGCCCTGCCCCGCCCCATGTCCGTGCCCCCGGTGCCCCAGGCGATCCCGGCCCCCGCGCAGCCGTCCGCCTTCACGCCGGAGCCGCCCACCGCCATGGCGCGGATCTCCGACCTGATGAACAACCCCGGCTGCTTCATCGGAAGCAGCCTCGTCGTGATCGTCGTACTACTGGGGGTCGCCCTGATGCTCTTCTAGCAGGCGGTCCGTACGGGATCAGCACTCGATGATGTTGACCGCCAGCCCGCCCCGGGCCGTCTCCTTGTACTTCACGGACATGAGGGCGCCCTGCGCGACCTGCCCCTTGACCTGCGGGTTCGGGGGGATTTTCTTGATCCATACAGCCAGCAGGGACTTCTCAGGGACTTTCGGCTGGTGGCGGTCCTCCAGCCAGGCGTCCATAGCGGCAAGACCGCGCTGACCTGCGCCGGGCATGAAGTGAGCGTAGTGGTCGAGGGTGACCTTCGGTGTCGAATGCCCGAGCCACTTCGACAGGCTGACGATCGACTCGCCAGCTTCCAACTGCACGCTCGCGTAGGTGTGCCGGAGGACGTGGAACATGTCCTCACGAGGGGCTGCGTAGACGGGGTCGCGACGGACGCGGCCTTCGCCGCGCCGCACCTTCTCCCCGACGGGTTTGATGATGCCGGCGGCAGCGAGGGCGGGCTTCCAGCTGCGGTCGTTCCAGGTGCGGTAGTAGATCCGGTTGCCGTGCGAAGTGGTGAGTAGGAGGTTCACCGTGATCGGCTTCCGCTGGCGTATCTCCAGGGCGGTGGTCGGTGGTTCGGGGTTGCGCCAAGGCAGAGTGCATGCGGTGGACGGGAACCGGCGGAAGTGCTCGCGTGCCCGCACGGCGAGGTTGGGCGGCAGGGGCACCTCGCGGGTCTTACGTCCCTTGGGGAGTGAGAAGTAGGGACGTCCCTTGATGTCCCACTTGAGCTGGCGTCGCACATGGACGACACCCGCCTCGAAGTCGAAATCCTCTTCGGCGAGGCCAAAGGCTTCTCCTTGGCGGAGCCCCAGACCGATGCCCAGATCGACAGCGAACCGGTAGCGCTCCTGAAGACCCGCACGAACGGCGTCGACAACCTGGCGAGTCCAGGCCTTGGCCTTCTTCTCGGTGGGGCGCGGGGGCTTGACGCTGTTCTTGACCTTCATGGGGTTGCGCAGCAGGCGCTGGTCGTCCACCGCGCTGCCGAGGATCGACGACAGAAGGCCCCAGATCACCTCTGCCGTCGACTCCTCGACTCGGGAGAGCAAAGCGGCCTTGAAGGAGCGCAAGGCGGACGCATCGATGTCACGCAGAGCGAGGTCACCCACCAGCGGGATGATGTGGTTCCAGACCTTGCTGCTCATAGGGCCCGCGGTGGAGGGCTCGTCGGATCGGCCAGCCCACCAGTGGTCCACGATGTAGTCGGTGAGTGCGATCTCACCCCTGCGCGGGTCGACGAACTCGCCGCGACTGGAATCGGTCTTGGCCGTGGCGAGCCACTGCTTGGCGTCCTCGCTCGTATCGAACGACCGGTCCTGGACGCCAGGAATCCCCTTGACTCGGTAGCGCTTCCCCTTCCCGTACAGGGAGGTGCGTTCGCGTTTGCCGGTTCGTTTGTCCGGCCGCTTCTTGAGCCAGCGGTCTTCTATGTAACCGGCCATTCAGTGGTCCTCCATGCTTACGTGCTTCGCGTGCTGGTTTGTGGCAACGCGCTTCGCGGCCGGGGCTTATCCCGGTTGCGAATGCTCTTTTCCTGGTCTTTTCTAGAGGGTGTTACTTGGGCGACTTGGTGCGACGTTGCGGCTTATGCGTAAGAGGGTTGAGGGCGGGGTTGGACCGGGAGTCGGCCTGCTCCTGGGCTTGCACCCACGCGTCGAGGGCGGTGATGCGGTACATCACGCGGCGCCCCATCCGAAAGCTCGGAGGGCCTTGGCGGCGATGACGCCAGACATAAAGGGTGTTGGGGGAGATCCCCAGATACTCGGCGGCCTTCGGGAGGTTCAAGAAGGCGGTCTCGGATATGCGGCTGGGCTGCGGCATCGCTGTACTCCTGTCGTTGCTGCGGTGACAGGATGAGAATCCGGAGAAAGGACGACTTGGCCCGGCCTGGAATTTCTGATAGTTGGCGACGTGCGACAGGGCGCGCACTGGTATCGCCGATCGCGATGCTGCGCGAACGGTCCGCCACAGCACGCACGGGCCAACGCTTTCACGGGGGTGTCGGCTGAACCGCCGAGGCAACGTGGGCCGGCACGATCAACGGCGATGAGTTGCGGGCCGCGGTCGCCGAGATCCGCCGCAGCGCCCTGGTTCGGGTCGAAGCTGTACCGCACAGGATCTGTGTCAGAGGCCCTGGTTTCCGGCTCCCAGCCCGGCAGGCGGAATCCAGGGCCTGCAGCGCGTTCATGGCCCGGTCCGAGCCCCGTTCGGTGATCACCGGATAGGACCTGTCGGCGTCCCCCCGCTCAGCCGCGTGTCCTGGACTGAAGAGGTGAACCAGCGCCCATGCCGATGGTGTCGGGCCAGCCAGTCGGCGTGGCAGCCGGTAGCCATGCGCCATGGACCTCCATGACTTCCTCTACCGACACGAACTCGATCACCGGTTGACGCGGCTCTATGCGGACCCTGCAGCGGACAAGGACGCCTGGGTCACGATCCCCCAGGACGCGGAGGCAGCACGAGCCCTCCTGGGTACTGTCAGTGCTCTAACCGGCCATGCTGTCTTCGCGCAAATCGTCCGCAGTGCACTGACCGCACACCAGCGGTACCTCAACAGCGAGACTTCCTGCTATGCCCTGTGCCGTGACACTGCCCTGCGCGAAGCATTTGGCGACGGGGAAGACGTGGCGTACCTCGACTGGGCTGCGGTCGTTCTGGAAGCCGTTCGTATCCAGATGGGCGATGCCGCTTTCGGCCCGTTCCTGCGCTGCGTCGTCGAGGCCGAAGACGCCTACGCCAAACGCTCTGAAGAGCGAGCGGCGGCTGGTGTATGACCTGTCGTCCCCCGGGTTCTTGGCCTGTCTGCGGCTGGCAGAGCCTGTGAGGACGGCGGGACGATGCGCGTCACCGACCGGCTGATGGGACATGCAAGGGCCACCTGCGGCGGACGATGGTGGGTCGGCCCTCCGCGCCTTTTGGCAGCCTGCGGCGCGGCACTGGGGCCAGCGAGGCGGGCAAAGGTGGTGACCAGGTCGTCGGGGGCACTGGCGCTGAAGCTGGCGCACCACACGTACGGTGCCGAGGATCGGCTCCGCCCACGCCTGCCAGCCGAGCATGTCGGGGCGTGGGCTGGCATCCTGGATGAGCGGCGGCACCATTTCGACCTTGAAAGAAGCGGTCCCGGTGACGGGAATCCATCCATCGTCTATGTTCATCGAGTCGAAGAAGGCTAGGCACCCGCCCACGCACTGGAAGACGCGGTTCCGCCGACCGGGACGACCGGTCCTCCTGACTCGTAGTCGGTATCGGTGCTCTGACCCTGCCAAATTGGCTTCGAGTACCACAACTCACCGCGGCGTCAAGGCGTCTTGCGTGGAATACCTAGAGACAGACTGTCCTCACACAGCTCTTGTCGGATGGAAGGCTTCCGTTCACTGAGGCCGCTACCGAGGTGAGGTTGTCGTCATGGCACGCAGCAAGACCGAACGTCCGACGAACGGATTCACGGTTGTGGCTGCTGTCGGGGCAGTTCCGTCCGCACGCCGCCAAGTCGCCGCGCTGGCCAAGAATTTGGGTCTCTCCATGTCGGACGAAACGCTGAAGACTGTTGAGCTGCTGGCGAGCGAGTTGATCGCCAATGCCGTCCTACACTCAGCCGCTCCGTGCGACGTCGCTGTGACGCGGACCGACGAACGGCTTCGTGTGGAAGTCACGGACGCCAACCCGTCGTTGCCGCGCGTTGTTGAGGCTGGGCCGAGCGATGAGAGCGGCCGGGGCCTCCTGCTCGTTGGCGCCTTGGCAGACGCCTGGGGAACGCAGCCGGAGTCCTGGGGCAAGACGACATGGTTCGAGATCACGCCAGAGCCTTCGACTGACGGCTTGGGCGACAACTCCGCGGATTCTCCGTCCTCCGGTGTATCTGCCGTGCGACGAACTGATCACGAGGCCCGCATGGCGTCGTCGGCCGAGTCGCGGGTGCCGATCGTGCCAGCAACTGCCGGGGGACAGCATCAAGCTGCCTGACTGAGCGTTTGGTCCGGTGATTCGTGTCTGGTCCCGGGTCAGGTTCCGCGCCAGTTCGGGGTGGCTTCGCCGGTGAGTCTGCGGGCCATGAGGTCGATCATCGCGAGGTGGATCATGGCTTCGGAGCGGTGCGGGTGGGTTTCGTAGTCCCGGGCGAGGCGGCGGTGGTGCATGAGCCAGCCGATGCTGCGTTCGATGGTCCAGCGTCTCGGGATGATCGTGAACCCGCGGGCGCCGGGCGGGCGTTGGACGGGGTGGACGTCGATGCCGAGGCGGGCGCCGTGGTCGATGGCGGTGGTGCGGTAGCCGGCGTCCACCCAGGCCTTCGTGATGTGCGGGTGGGCGGCGGCGATGCGGGACAGCAGGGTCACGCCGGCTGCGGTGTCGGAGACGCTGGCGGCAGTGACCAGCGCGGTCAGCAGCAGGCCGAGGGTGTCGCAGCCGAGGTGGCGCTTGCGCCCGATGATCCGTTTCCCGGCGTCCGTGCCCTGGTCGGCGAGGTGCACGTTGGCGGAGGTCTTGATGGTCTGGGAGTCCAGCACGCAGGCCGACGGCTCCGCGCGTCGGCCCTCGGCTTCGCGGACCAGGCGCCGCAGCAGCCCGGTGAGCTGCTCGAACACGCCGTCCTGCTGCCACTTGGCGAAGTACCCGTACACCGTGGCCCACGGGGCGAAGTCGTGCGGCAGGTAGCGCCAGGGGATGCCGGTGCGGTCCACATACAGGATGGCGTTCATGATCTGGCGCAGGTCGTGTTCGGGCGGCCGGCCGCTGTCCAGCGCGCGGGCGCGGCGCTGGTCCCGCCAGGCCGTCAGAACGGGCTCGATCAGCGCCCAGCGCGCGTCCGACAGGTCGCTGGGATAGGGGCCGTGCGGAGTCATGTTTGCGAAATAGCCGACCGTGGCCGGCCCCGCCAGCGGTCAAAAGGCGGCGCTCGGGGGCGTGTTGGGAGCAGACAGGAGCAGCCGGAACGAAACGACTCCCAGGCGTCGCGGACGTGTCGACTGCCCCGTCAAGCAAAGCGGCCCCGGCGTTGCAGGACTCCGGAAAAGACACCAACTCGACCGAGACAGGACCAAACGCTCAGTGAGAGGGCGTTTGAAGTGGGCAGATTGCCGTTTGCGCCCTAGTACGTTCCTCGCCAGGTAAGTGTCGTCTCGTCCGTTATGCGCCTGGCGAGGTTGTCGATCGAGGCGATGTGGATCATGGCCTCGGAGCTGGCGGTGAGGGGCTCGTAGTCGCGGGCGAGGCGGCGGTGCATCATGATCCAACCGATACTCCGCTCCACCACCCAGCGCCTTTTCACGACCTGAAAGCCGCGGCTCTCCGGATTCCGGTTGACGACTTCGACGTCGATTCCGAGGGTGGCGCCGTGCTCGACGACGGCGTTCTTGAAGCCGGTGTCGACCCAGCTCTTCGAGATGGTCGGGTACATCTCCTTCGCCTGGTCGAGGAAGCGGATTCCCAGGGCGTTCTCCGAGAGGCGGGCGGCGGTGACGGTCACGGCGAGGATGAGCCCGATCGTGTCGGTGAGGATGCCCCGCTTTCGGCCCACGATCTTCTTCGCGGCGTCCGTTCCCTGGCTGGTCACGGGCACGTTGGTGGAAGTCTTCACGCTCTGCGTGTCGATCACGGATGCGGTCGGCTCGGGCTTGCGCCCCTCTTTTACTCGCGCCAGTCCGGTCTGGTCGTAGTTGAGCTGGGCGAAGATTCCTTCGTCGCGCCAGGCGGCGTAGTAGGCGTAAACGGTGCCGTGGTTCGGGAAGTCGTGGGGGAGGTATTTCCAGGGGATTCCGGTGCGGTTCACGTAGAGGATGGCGTTGAAGACGTCCCGTAAATCGACCTTGGCCGGCTGTCCGGTTGGTCTGCGGTCGAGTCGGGCCTTTCTCCAGGCCGTCAACGTCGGCTCGATCAGGGCCCATCGGGCGTCGGACAGGTCGCTGGGGTACGGCTTGCGCTCGCTCACGGCGTAGCGTGATCACGTGCGAGGCGGAGGGCTCGGTTCCGTTGCTCACTGGGCGATTCCATGGCAACTTCAAACCAGACGGACTTCCAGGCATGGAAGTGAACGAGGCGGATGGCTGAGCATCCGCCCTGGAGGCCATCATTCGCTGCCTATGGGATGAAGGCCCCCAAAGCAGGGCAGGGGCGAGAGCCGTATTTAGGGCTTGACCTGCATAAACGCCCTCTGAGTGGGTGTTTGATGTTGATCTGAGTCGGCTTCCTCAACCCAATTGCCGTATTCATCACCAGCAGGAACGGACTCAGTGCGTGTGCCCACTTGGCCGTCCAACCTCGCCAAGGTCGGGTGGCTCGCAGTAGTCGACATTCGCTTCCGTGACGTCAGTGTCCGCCGCTTCGGTGTCGGTGCGGTAGGCGTCGAACACCTCGGCCGCCGTAAAAGGCTGGAGTCCGTCTCCGCGCAGTCGCCAGCCGTATACGCGGTCGCTCGTGCCAGGGGCGCTGGTACGCATGACGAGGTCTCCGGCGTTGTGTGCGGCGATACCGAAGGCAAGAACGGTGGTGAGTTCCAGCACTTCGGGCTCTTCGAGTTGTGAGTCACCGTCGGTGCGCAGACCAACGACGAGGGTTTCGGGTGCGGCGGACACACGACACACGAGATGGTAGTCGCCGGGGCCCGCGGCGCTAAAGATGCACAAGAGGAGTTCCGAGGCTCGGGCAAGCGCGGCCCGGCCGATGTCTTTTCCGCAGGTTGCGCAGGGGCCTATGTGAGACAGGAACTCGGATGCGTACTCCTGGGTAGCCCGGCGGACAGCCTCGTCGATGAGGGCGCGGGCGAGTGCGGCCAGAGGTTGCCCCTCATAGGGGAGGGTGGGGCCGGTGACGGCGACTTCTGCGGTGAAGCGGGTGCGGCTGGCCGGGGCGTCGGGGGCGAGACCGGTATCGGCACAAAACTCAGCGTATTCCTCGGGGTCGAACAGGGCGACCGTGGTGTGGCTGCCTTCGTCTGCGCGACTCCGGAGCAGGGCTTCCACCTGTCGAAGATAGGGCTCGTAGTCGTCGAAGACGAAGGTGCGGTAGCGCCGCATTGCCGTGAAGTCCTGCTCGTCGGTGAGCAAGCCGATGGTGCCGGCGATTTCGCGGCGCAGGGCCCGTCGCCTCGAGTGCTGCTTGGTTTCTGCCATGGTGCTCCCCTGCGTGCGGTCAATGAGTGGTTGGGTGCTTTCGAGGTCTTCCGGGCGGATGGCGGGGCGCAGTCGGAATCCGAGTGTATTGATCTCCAGCCCGCGAGCAGGGGCCAGCCCCCCCCCGGGTAGTGAGCCGCGGTGACGAGGGCGTGAGTCGAACGACGGCCTCCAGTGGCTGGCCTATCTGCTGATCGCCTTCGGCTGGGTGCTGACGACCTCCGTCATCGCGTGTGTCCCCCCTGCAGAAGCGTTAGCGCTCGACAGCTGGGTTCACGCGTCGGCCCCGCGAACGCATCCCGCTGGCCAGTGTGTTGCGTACCGCTCCGTGACATCGAAGTTGGTGCACGCTCATCGAAAGCCCGCGCGTTGTGCTCTCACCCACCGATTCCGAAGGACAGTCCATTTGGATCATTGCTCAGTGACCTTCGTATGGCGTTGACCAGCTTCACCTGTGCCTCGGCAGGTGCCCGCCTGGCCTGCTCGAACTCCTCCGAACTCACCGGGTCACGCAGCGGGTCGCGCCCTCGCGCCACTTGGTCCAGGAAGGAGTTGATGGCGCGGCCGAAATCATCGATCTCGGTCGCGACTTCCGGAGGGGCCACCAGGCTCACGCGCATCAGAACCGCGTTCCACTCGCCCCAGTCGTAATCCCAGCCACGCCGGTCACCATGCGCTCGCCTGAGCTCCATCGTGAACTTGGCGTAGTGACTGAAGAGCTCCTGATAGGCAACAAGCTGCTTGTCCCGGAGCCACTGACGGTCCTGCGCGCGACGCGTGACGATACCGCCGACCCAAACACCCACCGTGGCTGAAAGAGCCCCAGCAGCCGTTGTCACCAGCGTGTCCAGCACCAGATCCCCCAGATGCCCCAACCTTCGGAGAGACGAACGTACTGGTCATCAGTCGCCGGCGACAACGATCAGTCTTCACAGAAACCGGGCCAGGGGTACATCTGATCAGGGAGGGATTCCCGGGCCATACATTGCTCTCCACGGCGAAGCTGTTGCGGCCCGAGGTTGGTCTGGCCGGCTCAGCATGAGAGGGGGTGTTTACGTGTCGCCACATGCTGCGGAAAGGCGTCCCGATGGTCCAGGGCGCGATCATCGTGGCGGCAGACGGGTGCTCACGGTGGAGCTGGTGCGTGACGCCCGGCGGCAGGTGCGAGACGGGGCCTCAGTCGATCATCTTGCGCGTGCGATTGGTGTGAGCAGCAGGGCGCTCTCGAAGGCGGTCTATGGTGCCACCTGGCGCCGGGTGGATGATCCACCGCCCCTCAGCCGGCCCCGGCCCGCTGATCCGGACCAGCCCAGCCCCACCGTTCTGAACGAAGATCATGTGCGCCGGTTGAGGCGCGACCACGCTGGTGGCGCGACTGTGCGCTATCTCGCGACGAGAAGCGGTCTTCCCTACAACACCGTTCACGATGCGATCCGCGGTGTCACCTGGGCGCATGTCGATGAAGAGGGAGCGAACGGATCCGCTGCAGAGGCCCGCCGCCCGGGTGTGCTCCTGACCGCGGCGACAGTGGGAGAGATGAGGCGTGCGCATACTGACGGCGCTTCCCTGCGGTCGCTCGCTGACAAGTTTCATCTGAAGTACGCGACGGTCCGAGCGGCCGTGCAGGGGGCGACCTGGCGCCACCTCACCGATCCGCCCCCTGTGCCGGCCTCCGGACGAGGGGGACGGCAAGCACTCACCAGTGCACAGGAAGCCGATCTCGTACGGATGAGTGAGAAGAGCGGAGCCACGTATGCCCAGCTTGGCGCGGCGTTCGGGGTCAGCGAGGCCACGGCCTGGCACGTCTGCGAACGCAGCCGTCGTCTGGCGAAGGACTGAACACGGGTGTGCTCGCCGGGTGCGACGTGGCGGGCGACACCGCCCCTATGGAGACGGGCGAGCAGCCGTTGGGAATCGGTAGGCTTTCCCGCATGCCTACAGCCTCCACACGCGTGCGATTCGCCCCGTCCCCGACTGGAATGTTCCATGTTGGTGGGGCCCGGTCTGCTCTCTACAACTGGGCCGTCGCACGACAGTCGGGGGGCAAGTTCGTCCTGCGTATCGAGGACACCGACGCGGCTCGCAACAAGCCGGAGTGGATCGATGGCATCATCAGCGCGCTCGCGTCCATCGGGATCTCCAAGGACGACCCCGCCTTCGAGGGTCCCTACTTCCAGTCCCAGAACGCCGACCGTCACAGCGAGGCCGCCCAGCAGCTCTACGCCGAGGGTCGCGCGTACTACTGCGACTGCACCCGTGAGCAGCTCCAGGAGCGGACCGGCTCGCAGCACCTCGGCTACGACGGTTTCTGCCGGGACCGGGGCCTCGAGTATGTCGAGGGCCGGGCGCTGCGGTTCCGCACGCCCACCGAGGGCGAGACGGTCGTCGTAGACCTGATCCGGGGTGAGCCGTCCTTCCCGAACGCGGCGATCGAGGACTTCGTCATCGCTCGCGGCGACGGCTCCCCGGTCTTCCTGATCGCCAACGTGGTCGACGACCTCGACGAGGGGATCACCCTGGTCATCCGTGGCGACGAGCACCTGTCGAACACGCCCAAGCAGCAGTTGCTGTGGGAGGCGCTCGGTGCGAAGCCGCCCGTGTGGGCACACCTGCCGGTGATCGTGAACGAGAAGCGACAGAAGCTGTCCAAGCGCCGGGACAAGGTCGCTCTTGAGGACTACCTCGCCGAGGGCTACCTGCCGGAGGCGATGACCAACTACCTCATGCTGCTCGGATGGGGCCCCGGGGACGATGTCGAGCTTCGCCCGTACGAGGAGCTGGAGGAGAAGTTCCGCGTCGAGGACGTGAACACCTCGCCGGCCTTCTTCGACATCAAGAAGCTGACCGCGTTCAACGGCGAGTACATCCGCGCCCTGCCGCTGGAGAAGTTCATCGAGGCCTGCGAGCCGTGGCTGCGCGCTCCGTACGCCAACTGGGCCCCGGAGGACTTTGACCGGGCCGCCTGGGAAGCGATCGCGCCGCATGCCCAGACCCGCCTGGCCGTCCTGTCGGACATCACGGCCAACGTCGACTTCCTGTTCCTGAAGGAGCCGGTGGAGGACGAGGCCTCTTGGACCAAGGCGATGAAGGGTGACCCGTCGGCCCTCCTGACCACGGCCCGCGCCAGGCTGGAGGCGGCCGACTGGACCAGCCCCGAGTCTCTCAAGGAGGCGGTCCTGGCCGCCGGCGAGGAGCACAGCCTGAAGCTGGGCAAGGCCCAGGCCCCGGTGCGCGTCGCCGTCACGGGGCGTACGGTCGGCCTGCCCCTCTTCGAGTCCCTGGAGGTCCTCGGCAAGGACCGTACGCTGGCCCGGATCGACGCGGCTCTGGCGAAGCTCGCTGGCTGACCACCTCGTGATCAAGGTCCCGTCGCCTGCAGGAGGAGGCGGGACCAGGCGTCGCGGAAGTACGTCGTGTCGAAGCGGGCCAGCGTCTCGTACACGGTCTTCGACTCGGCGGGCGGCGCGCCCGCCCGCTCCCGTATCTGCTGGGCCAGCCGACGCGGATCCGGGGGTGGCTGCTCGGTCATACGCGCGAGGTCACCCAGTCCGGCGACCGGCTGGATGAGGCAGGGCACACCCAGGAGCAGCGCCTCCGCGGCGCAGCGGCTCCACCCTTCTCGCATGCGCGGAGTGAAGACTCCGACGTCGCAGGCACGCAGGAGTTCGAGGTACCGGGGGCGGGGCAGGTCGAAGTGGTGCCCCGGGGAGCCGATGGTGTTGCTTCCGGTGGTCACGAGACGGAGCCTGGGTTCGCCCTTGATGGCCGTGGCGACTGTCTCGATGCCTTTCCAGTGCACTGCTTTGCCCGCGTACACGGTGATCTCGTCCTGGGGGAGACCGAGTCGGGCCTTGCATTCGGCCGGGTCCATGCCGCGGACTCTGTCGATCTCGGCGAGGTCGAAGGCGTTGTAGATCACCCGGACGTTGTCCACTCCGCGCTCCCGCAGGAACGCCGCCCAGAACGGGGCGACGCACACGACCGCCCGGCACTGGGGCAGAACCGCGAAGAGCCTGCGCCACAGCAGCGGTTCGAGGGGCCAGGAGTCGAACTGCAGCGACTCGTAGTGGTGGAAGACGAAGACCGTCCGGGCCCGCATCTCCGGGGTGAAGAACAGGATGCTGAGGTCGTCCCAGAGGAACGAGCCCGGCTCGCCTCTGAGTTCGCGGATATGAGGCGCGAGGCGGGCGAGGTGGCGCACCTTCCGTCCTCGGCGGACGGTGTAGGCGCGTTTGTAATCCGGCACCGTGCGCCATTCGATCGAATCGGCTGTGACCTCGTGGATCATGCGGAGGTAGACGCGGCCTCCGGTGCGGCCTATCGGCGACATGGAGTGGACGACCGGGGTCACCTGCCCGCCTCCGCCTGCTGCCGGTACTCGGCGTGGAGCACCTCGTACGCGGCTCGTAGTGGTGCGCTCACGTCGCGGGACTCCTCAGCGAGCGGCAGGTAGGTGCTGGTCAGGCTGTCGAGGAAGCGCGTCCGGCGGTCCGGGTCCGGTGAGTGCCGCAGGTCGCGCAGGTTGTCGATGCGGTCGGCGAGACGGATGAGCAGTTCCTCCGGACCGAGGCACCTGATCTTGTTGTGCCAGACGTCCGAGTCCCACGGCTGCTTGGGGCGCTGCTCCAGCCGGTGGTCGGGGGTCATGGAGCGCAGCCGCCGCGTGAGGACTGGGCCCAGGTGGGACGCTATGAGGCGTTCGGCCGACGGCGCCACCTCCAGCGCGTCGTGCAGCAGGCCGAGGATGAGCAGTTCGGGATCGGTGACGCCGAGTTCGTCCTTCAGGACGGTCACGACGCGCACTGGGTGGGTGATGTAGGGCGTGCCCTGGTCACGGACGTGACCGGCGTAGATCGTCGTGGCGAGGGTCGCGGCGAGCCGGCCTCGCGCTCGTTCCGGCTCCGGCCAGTCCCTGAAGCCGAGTTCGTCTGTCATGGCGGAGGTGCTGGTCATGTGCGGTCCGTTCCGTCGGGGGTCGTCAGGGCCGTGTCGAGCCGCACGTGCGGGGCGAGGACCAACGTGTCCTCGACGGCCAAGGCGTCGAGTCCGAGCTCGACCGCGGCGGTGACGGCCTGTTCGGCGGTGCGGAGGATGGGCGTTCCCTTGAAGTTCAGGGAGGTGTTCAGGAGGACGGGCACGCCGGTGAGCCGGTGGAACTCCTCCAGCAGCGGGCGGACGCCGGAGTGTCCTCGGCTGACGGTCTGGAGACGGGCGGTTCCGTCGTGGTGGACAACCGCGGGCATCCGGTCGGACTTGCAGTGGCGGGCGCGTACGACGCGGTTCATGAACGGGTCGCCGTCGCCGAGGAACCACGCGTCGGCTTCCTCGACGAGTGCCAGGGGCGCCAACGGGCGGTAGTCGGCCCGCTGTTTGAGGGCGTTCAGGCGGGCCTTGGTCGCCGCCTCGCCGGGGTGGGCGAGGATCGAGCGGTGACCGAGGGCCCTCGGTCCGAACTCCATGCCGCCCCGAACCCAGCCGACGACGTGGTGGTCCGCGAGGAGCGCGGCGACGGTGGGGATCAGCCGCTCACCGAGGCCGGAGACGCTGCGGTAGCCGCCCGCGAGGGCCCTGTCGGGCAGGGGGCCGGGTAGCGGGCCCCAGTCGGCGTCCTCGGGTGTCGGCAGGAGGGGTTGCCCGAGGACGTAGTTCCAGGCGTAGAGGGCGGCGCCGACCGCGGTGCCGGCGTCGTGGGGCGCCGGGGCGACGAACAGTTTCTCGAAGCCGGACTCTTCGGCGAGTGTGCCGTTGAGATGGGAGTTCAGGGCGCAGCCGCCGGAGAAGACCAGTGTGCGGGCAGCCGTGAGACGGCGCAGGTGACGGGCCACGTGGATGACGGCCTCGGCGAAGACCCGCTGTGCCGCCGCAGCCAGGTCGGCGCGGGCGTTCAGCGGCTTCGAGTCGGCGGACTGCGCGGTCCAGACGGCGTCTTCGATCCCGAGCGGGGTGTCGGCGTCGTACGAGCCCCATGGCGCCGCGATGTGCACGTGTCCGTTCTCGCCGAGTTGGACGAGGTCGCGGAGTTCCTTGTAGTAGCGGTCCGGGTCACCGAACGCGGCGAGGGCCATCATGCTGCCCTCCACTTCGTTGCCCGTCGGAATCACTCGCAGCGCGAGGTTGCGGTAGAAGTGGCCGAGGGACGGGTGGGTGCGCACGGGTCCGGACGGGCCGGGGGCGATGGCCGGTGCGATCTGATGGACGCGGTCGATGCTGTCCGGCCTCAGGTCGTAGCCGGTGATCCGTTCGCGTCCCGACGCGATGTCCGTGCCGAGGACGGACCCGCCCGCGTCGATGACCAGGCCGGCGGCGTGTTCCTCGCCGGAGAGCAGATAGCCGGCCAGGACGTGCGCGGTGTGGTGGGAGATGAGCTTCAGCCGCTGCCCGAGCGCCTCGGGGAGCAGGGCGGCGAGTTCGGCCTGTTCCGTGGACGCCCACGATCCGTGCCGGGGGGCGGGCCGCATGGAGGGGGTCCACACGTGGTCGATTTCGTCGACGGTGATGCCGGCGGACCGCAGGCACCAGTCGAGGGCCTGGGTGGGGGCGGTGAGGATGCCCTTGCGTGTGGTGCGGTTGTGTTTGACGCCGCTCCATCGCTCTTCCTCGGCCGCGTGGATGCGGCCGTCGACGACGAGGCAGGCGGAGGTGTCGTGGTGGAAGTTCAGGCCAAGCACTGCGCGCATGGGGACCTCCGGGCAGAGGGTGGTCAGACGGATGCCGTGCGGCGGGCGAGGGAGGGGACGACCTGAAGACCCGAGTCCCTGTACTCGTGGCACTTCAGGCAGAAGTCGTAGTGCTCGCGGCGCGGCGCGAAGACCTTGGCGGCGAAGTCGTCGTCCCAGACCGTGAACTCGCTGTCGTTCTTGGCCATGGCGTTGAAGCACCGGTAGCAGTCGCCGCCGACCTCGATCATGAGGTGCTGGTCGACGTTACGGTCGCAGAGTCCCCCGAGATCGTTGGTCGGCTGACCGACGTCGATGTGATGGACGTCGTTGGTGACGTGGATGGCTCCGTGCTCGTCGCACAAGGCGGCCAGTTGCCCGAGGCGGTCCGGGGCGATGGCCTCCAGCACGCTGTTGATGACGACGGTCTTTCCGGCTTCCCGGAGTACGGGGATGACGGCGCGGACCTCGTCGTAGTTGTCGTGCTCCTCGTCGCAGCCGATGAGGACCTGGTCGTAGTGCGTGAGGGTCGCCTCAAAGAGGCGCTCGTTGCGGGCCAGGGTGACCGCGTTGGAGCCGAGCACCATGACCTGGTCCGGAAAACGGTCACGAGCCAGGCCGCTGAGCTCGCTGAAGTCGCGGTGGACGGTGGGTTCTCCGCCGTTGATGTGCAACTGCCGGAACGGGATCTGTCCAAGGCGGTCGAGGACTTGCTCGAACGTGTCCAGCGGCATGTTCTCGCCCTGGCCACCTTCGGCGAAGATGCAGAAGTCGCAATGGCGGTTGCACTTGGTCGTGATCTTGATCTTCGCGGTCTTGAGGGTCCTGCGGGTACCAGACAGCACGAAGGAGGAGGTCATGAGTAGCCCCTTTGGTCACGCGGGGTGGGCGGAGAGGAAGTCTTCGACGACGGAGCGGTGACGACTCCATAGGGCGAGGAGGTCGCGAAGGGTGCATGCCGTGGTCGGGCCTGGTCGCAGCAGTGCCGTCATGGCCTTCACGAGCAGCGCGTCATCACCGGAGGTTCGGTCGGCGAGGCGGGTCAATGTGTTCCGGGCGGAACGGAGCTCCTTCTCCTCGCGGGCGATCAAGTAGCCGGTCACGGTCCCCGGCGGCGGGTTCAGGTAGTAGATCCAGCGTGCGACGCGTACGCGGAGCATGCCGGCGGCCGTGATCCAGGCCGCCAAGGCCGCCTCCGACGCCTCCGGCAGCGGCCTGGGGGGAGGTGTGTGGCGCAGTACCGCGTCCACGGTGATGTGGGCCGTGCGCAGTACCTGCGTTGGGGAAGGGCCCGGATCCGAGGTAGTGGCGGACAGGTGAAGGAACTCCTCGGCATGGGATTCGAGCTCGCCGGGTTGCCACTGGTTGATTGCAGCGGTCTTCCCGGGGTAGCGGGTCCGCGTGGCGAGGGCCGCCGACGCGAACCAGCACGGCGCCACGTAGTGCCAGACGATGCAGTGCTTTCTGTAGCCGTCGAGGTCGTGGTGGACGTTGTCGGTGCTGTCCCTGTCGAGTTGGTAGCGGCCCTCGACCCGTGCGTCGAGGATCCCGCGGTAGAACCTCTCGTCCGCGCGGCTCCACGGCATCATCTGCGCCCGGGACTTCCACCGCCGGAGAGTGGCCGCGTTACCCGTTATCAGGCTCCAGGTGGAGATCTCGGCCGGGGACACGTGGTTCCGGTCGAGGTCGCCGACGGTGAACGCGAACCCGGGCGGATGTTCGAGCAGTCGGCTGTGCGCCGGGTCCAGGAGTACCGCCCGGTGATGGGCGGTGGCCAGCCGCTCGTTCCACCCCCACCACGAGTCAGGGGTCTGGTCGAGGATGACGCGGATGTCCATGTCCGAGTGCGGTTCGATGAGGTCGTTGGCCTGCCACTTGTGCGTGAGCATGCTTGCTGCGACACCCTCGGCGGCCAACTGCTCGGCGTAGGTGACGCCGAGCTGCGCGTACGACGAGACGGGACGGGCCGTGGTCACTCGGCCTCCTCTGCGGGTCGGCGAAGCGAGCAGCCCCCGCCCGTACTACCGGCCACAGGCAACAGGGGAAGCACGGGCACGCCCTGCGGCCGCTCCAGGCGGTCCCAGCGCAGGTCGTAGTCGACGTAGTGGAAGCCCTGCCACGCATCGTTGCTGTCGCGCTCGAGCATGGCGCGGAAGAGGTGGGCGTACGCGTCGGCCATGGTGCCGTCCGCAAGATGCGGCTTCAGGGGGATGTCCCGGTTGTGGAGGATGCACGGCCTCGCGATGCCGGTGGGTGTGATCTTGATGCGGTTGGCGTCGGAGCAGGTGGCGCAGGAGGAGTTGGAGATGAATCCGATGGAGCCGGCCCAGCCGGGCGGCTGGAGGTAGCGTCCGGGGCTTCGCACGCCCAACTCGGTGCGGGAGATCTCCCCGGCCCTCTCGAACCACGCGTGGAGGCGTTCGCGGACTTCCGCCTCGGGCACGAACTCAGTGGGAAACAGGGCCTCCGCCGGCCCGATGCGCTGCAGCTCGATCAGCCGTACGGCGATGGGGAGTTGCTTGGCGAGTTCCGCGACACCGAAGGCGTCATCCAGGTACGACCGCTGAAGTACACAGTTGATCTTGACCTTGAGGCCGAGCTCGAGTGCTCGGTCGATTGTGGCACGGGTGACTCGTGAATCGCCGCCACCCATGATCTCGGAGGAGCGCGAGGAATCGAGGCTGTGGAGGCTGACGTTCAGGTACGTGAGCCCGGCATCGTGCAGCGCGTCCACGGTCAGGCCGCGGCGCAGGTTGCCGTGGCTGGTCATACCGACGGTCGCATTGTCGCCGAGACCGGTGGAGAGCGCCCCGATGATGTCGAGGATGTCGGCACGCAGCGTCGGCTCCCCGCCCGAGCAGTGCGCCTTGCGGATGCCCCAGAGGCCGGCCTCGTTCGCGATGTCCGCGTAGTCGGAGACGGTGAGCGTCTCGTCCTTGTGCCCGTAGTCGGGCATGCACCGCGGCTTGCAGAATACGCAGTCGCGATTGCAGAGCGAGTTCAGCGTGAGTGCCATGTACGGGTGGTTCCGACCAGTCATGGCGAACAGCCGCAACAGGTCGATCCTGGACAACGTCTGATCAGTGGAAGTCATACGGCCCTCCGTGAGTTGGGGTAACAGCGCCGTTGAGGAGCTGGCCGGTGAGGAAACGCCGAAGGTTGTCGCGGAAGAAGGCGACTGCCCGGTCCATGTAGGCGTGGCTGAAGACCGCGCTCTTGGGTGTGAGCACGATCCGCGGATGGTGGCGGAGCGGGTCGTCGAGCGCTGGCGGCTTGCTCGGCTGCACGTCGAGGGCGGCGCCGGCCAGCGGGCCGGTGTCCAGTGCGTCGAGGAGCGCGTCGTGGTCGACGGTGCTGGCCCGCCCTAGGTTGAGGAAGATCGTCCCGGCGCCGCACGCCTCGAAGGCGGTCTGGTCGAAGAACCCGTGTGTCTCGTTGGTCGCGGGGAGCAGGTTCACGACGGCGCGGGAACGCGTTAGCGCTTCACGAACACGATCCGCCGGCACCCATTCGATCCCGCCGAGCTCGGAACGAGGGCATCTGCGCCTTACGCCGATGACGTGCATGCCGAACGCCTGCGCGACCTCGGCGACGCGGACGCCGACAGAACCGCACCCGACGATCGTGAGGGTCTGTCCGTACAGGTCGAAGAAACTGCTGGCGAGGTCGTCCTTCCACCAGACCGACCCGGCCTGACGTCTGCTGCTTTCGAACAGGCCACGCGAGAAGCCGAGGAGCAGCCCGATCGCGTGCTCGGCCATCGGCTGACCGTGGTAGCCGAACCCACGGCTGAGCGTCACGCCGGCAGCATCGAGTGCGGCGACTGGCCAGTGATCGACACCCGCGGACGGGGTGGCTGTCCAGCGCAATCGCGTCGGGGCCTTTAGCCAGCCCGCGTCGAAGGCCCAACCGAAATAGACGTCAGCGGTACGGATCTCGGTAGCGACGTCGGGCTCCTGGGCAAGTCGGAAACGGACGTCCGGGAATGCGGACCGCAGTTGTTCGGCATGCTGGTCTGATAACTGCCAGAAGGAGTAAGGCGAGTTGAGGCAGACCAGGACGGTGGTTGTCACGCTCAACTCCTCGCAGCGAGGCTGAGCGTCATTGCCCAAGGGGTGTACTGGCGCAGGTAGGAGCGGATGGTGGCCTCGTAGTCGTGCCGGGCCGTGAGCAGTGCCCCGCTCTGAGCGCGCATCTGCTCACGCTCCGGGCCACTGATGTGAAGCGCTCGTCTGATCGCACGGGCAAGGTCAACAGGGTCACGGGCTTCTGCCATGAATCCGGTCACCCCATCGATGACCGTCTCCGTGAGTCCGCCCGCCCGCGTCGCGACCACCGGTGCGGCCCCCGAGGCGAACGCCTCGAGAGGGATCCTCCCGAACGGCTCGGCACGGGAGGGCACGACCACGCCACGGAGGGCTGGACTGCGCAGCCACGAGCGGTACCGGGAAGAGAACCGCGACAGAAACGTCGCGTCGATCGCGTAGTCACGGACCATCGCCTGGAGCTGCCGCTGGTAGTCCGTGAGACCTTCCGCGTGCGTGGTGGGGGCGAGTAAAAGGTGCGGCATGTGGGTCCCCTGCCCTTTGAGGAAACGGATGGCTTCCAGCAGGTCTTCGAACCCTTTGCTCTCCACGGCTCGGCCCATGGACAGGAGGAAGCCCGCTTTGGCTCGTGGCGGCAACGGAGCAGAGGGGAGGTCCTCGTGATCATGCAGGAGCAGGCCGTTGGGGAGGTCGACGACTGCGTGCCGTGGGATGCCGTAGACCTGCTCAAGGTGGCCGCGCATGTGGTGCGAGATGGCGGCGACGCGCGCACCGCTACTCACTGCGGCCGTCAGCCCCCTGTGCTCCCAGTGGATACGCCGCCGGTCCTCGGGCGAGGCGAGTTCGCTCGTTGACCGGGGCACGAGTAAGAGGCTGAACGGGTCGTCGGCGCGTCGATGAAGCCCGAGACCAAGGAAGGGGATGTCCAAGCCGATCAGATGGGCCATGGGTGCACGGGCAAGGTGCTCTCGGGCGACTTCCGCTACGCGCTCACACAGGGCCTCACCGCCCGCGAGGGCGGCGGTCGCCGCACGACCGCCCGGAACGGGAACAACCTCGGCCCCGGCTCGCTGCACGATCCTCTCCGTCTCCGCCACCCATGCCGGGTCGTAGCTGGCGTCGGAGGGTCGGATGTGAACGGGCATGACCAGGAGGCGTCCCCGGGGCAAGGTTCGCGTGAGTACCTCAAGGAATGCTCGGTTGCTGAAGCCCGTGCCCGATGTGCAGCCGTAATAGCCGTCGTGCAGCGCGACGGCGATCTTCGGCTGGGTGGTCGGGCTGGAGACCGGCCCGACGACTCGCCGTCTACCGTCTTGCCGCTGAGGGGCGATTGCATCACCGGTCGGAACGTGAATCGCGCCCTGTGGACTGCGTTTATGGGCTGCCATGGGCAGACACCTCCAGTGCGGGATTGGGGGGAGGGATCGGTGGCTGACGCAGGGAGTTGCCTGGGCCGCGCATGGGCGCTGCGGCCTATCGGAAGCTGTGGGCAACGGAGCGTGAGAAGACGATTCCACTACGCGAGCGCAGCGAGCGGACAAAGTGTCCGCAGGAATTCGACGACAGTCCCTTGACAACAACGGCCTTTGTTTGTGGGCGAGTTGCTGGATGTCGACGATCTGGTCGGTCGAGCGTCAGCGACGGGCGAGTAAGCAGCGCTTCGGTCACCCCGGCGGGCTCGGCTGGCTCGGCGCGCGCGGTGCGGGCGGTGGTGCGAGCGTGGGTGCAGAAGGTATTTCCCCTGGCAGTGCCCATGCTGGGGCGCACGGAACGGAGCACGGCCATGGCCCGGGCGATCTGGACAGGTGTGATCACGTTCGGCCTGGTAAGCGTGCCGGTCGGGCTCTACACCGCGACCGAGGACCACACGGTCCACTTCCACCAGCTGCAGCGCGGCACAGCCGACCGGATCCGCAACAAGCGGGTCAACGAACGCACCGGCAAGGAAGTCGACACCAGCGACATCGTCAAGGGCTACGAGGTGGATGAAGGCGAATACATCGTGGTCGAGCCGGACGAACTGGACGAGATCGCGCCGGGCCGCTCCCAGACCATCGACATCAGCGACTTCATCGACCTCGATCAGATCGAGCCGGTGTACTTCGACCGCACCTACTACATCGCCCCGCGCGGCAAGGGAGGAATTGTCAAGAACTGTGGATGGGGTCTCATCCTGGTTGTCTGTAGCATCAGCGCGTGCCGGAGATATGGATCGGTCTCGACATTGCTGCCCGGCGTAGGAACTGGTGGTGGACCGGGGTCTTGACGCTGCTGTTCGCGGGCATGGCAGTGGCGACGGAGGCGACAGCCACGACGGGCCGCTGGTGGTGGGGCGGCGTCGTCGGCGTCCTTTGGCTGGCTTCGCTCTTCTATATGATCAACCGCGGATATGGCCGAACGCTCCTCGCGCCTGATCGGATCCAATTCTCCACACTCGTCAGTCGCCGAGCGACCCCGTGGAGTGAGATCACCGGCATTGAGCCGCGCAGCCACCAGACACGCGGCGGGGCCTGGTGGGAGGTGCGCGTGTATCGGGCGCGAGGACGATCGCTTGCGATCCCGGGGATCTTCACCAGCCGTCGCGGCGATGAGGTCTTCGAAGGCAACCTGGCGGTGGTCCGCGAGTACTGGGCCCGTGCGACAGCCCCGGAGTAGGTCCCTTGACATGCATGCGGGTTGAGGACGTTCAAGCCGCTTGCCCCTCGGGACGTTCGACGAGGTGACCGCGTTCGAAGCGGGCGCCGGCGCGGACGAGGGCGACGAGGTGGGGTGCGTTCACGGCTCGCCACCGCTGCTGGGCAGACTCGACGAGCTTGAAAACCATGGCGAGCGCGGCGGCCGCGCTGCCGGCGCCTTTGGTCACCTTCGTCCGCAGGCGGACGGTGGCAAAGGTCGACTCGATCGGATTCGTCGTGCGCAGGTGGATCCAGTGCTCGGCGGGGAAGTCGTAGAACGCCAGCAGCTCGCCGACGTCGTCGGTGATTTTCTTGACGGCCTTGGGCCACTTCGTGCCGTAGGTCTTCCCGAACGTGGCCACCGCCTTGAGCGCGTGCTCGCGGTCCTCGGCGTTGTAGATCTCCTGCAGGGCCTTGCGGGCTCCGGGCTGTGCCGAGGTCGGCAGGGCGTTGACGACGTTGGCCGTTTTGTGAACCCAGCACCTCTGATGGCGGGCTTCGGGGAACACCTCCGCAAGGGCCTTCCAGAACCCGAGTGCTCCGTCGCCGACGGCCAGGACGGGGGCGCGCATGCCGCGCCGGGCGCAGTCGCGAAGCAGGTCAGCCCAAGACTCGGCGGATTCGCGGTAGCCATCGGCCATCGCGATCAGTTCCTTGGTGCCGTCCGCGCGCACGCCCATCACCACCAGGACGCAGGACTTCGCCTCGGCCAGGCGGATGCGCAGGTGGATGCCGTCGGCCCAGACGTAGACGTAGTCGGAGCCGGCCAGGTCGCGCTCGCCGAATGCCTTGTGGTCGGCCTGCCACTGGGTGGTGAGGCGGGTGACGGTGGCCGGCGAGAGACCGGCCGAGCTGCCCAGGAACTGCTCCAGCGCGGGCACGAAGTCGCCGGAGGACAGTCCGTGCAGGTAGAGCAGCGGCAGCACCTCGCTGATCTTCGGGGACTTGCGGCACCACGGCGGCAGGATCGCCGAGGAGAACCGCTTGCGCTCCCCGGTGGTCTCGTCGATGCGGCGGTCGTTCACCCGCGGGGCCTTCACCTCCACCGACCCGGCAGCCGTGGTCACCGACCGGGGCTGGTGGTAGCCGTTGCGCACCACCAGCCGACGGCCTCGGTCGTCCCGTTGATCAGCCAACTCGGCTAAGTAGGCGTTGACTTCGGCTTCCAGGGCGGCGGCGAGCATCCGCCTCGCCCCCTCACGGACAATCTCGTCGATCAGAAAGCCGTTCGGGGTGCTGCCGTCGGCATTGACTACGCTGAGCACGGGCGTGCCTTCCCGACCCGCGCTGCGAACGCGGGCCTACTCGGTGACCATCACAGGATCAATCGGGAAGGTACGTCCTTCTCGCCCAACCCAAGGTTGATCCACAGGTCTTGAGCATTGCTCGCGGCAAGGAGTACGACAAGGTGTACGAGCTGCTGCGGGCGGCACTGGCCGAGGCGAACAAGGTGGGGGTGGCCACCTTCGTCATGCGGGGCAAGCAGTACCTGACCGCCCTCCGGGCAGAGGACAAGATCCTGGTGCTCCAGACCCTCCACTGGGCCGACGAGGTCCGTGACCCGGGCAAGGAACTGCCCGAGCTGCCTTCCGGACGGGCCGGGCGCGGCAAGGAACTGCAGATGGCGCTGCAACTGATCGAGGCCCTCAGCGGCGACTGGGAGCCTGCCCGCTACCACGACACCTACCAGGAGCAGGTGCGTGAGCTGGTGAAGGCGAAGGCCGAGGGACAGGAGGTCGCCCTAGCCGAGGAGGCGCCCACCGCGACAAACGTCGTCGACCTCATGCAGGCCTTGCAGAGCAGCCTCGATGCCGCCGGCACCGGCCGCGGTGGGCGTGCGGCCGCCGGTCGGCAAACACCGTCCACACGCCGCAAGACCGCACGCCCGTCGGGGGCGAAGACGGCGAAGAAGACGGCCTCAAGGAAGGCCCCGCCGAAGCAGGCGCGTGCGTCGACGAGGGATCGCGGCCACAGGGCGGGCAAGAGCGAGCTGCAGAAGCTGACCAAGGCGGAGCTGTACCAGCGGGCGACCGAACAGGACCTCCCCGGCCGATCGAAGATGAGCCGCGACCAGCTCATCGACGCTCTCACGCGTACCGGACGCCGCCGGAAGAAGAGTGCCGCCTGACTCCCTTCAAGGCGGCCCGGTGTCCCCGGAGGCTGACCGGTTGGCGCACGAGATCGTCGCACGCATCCCGTCCGAGAACTGAGGAGGCCTGCTGACCAGGTCAGCAGCGTTGGCGACCTTGAGCGCCACAGCCGCGCTCACGTGGGCATCTTCGCCGTCCGAGACGGTTACGTCTGCGAGCGCGCGCTGACGTAGCGCACGGCTGGTCCCCACTGCTCCTTCGCCGATGCCATGCACCACTGGCACAGCGGGTTCTGGGGTCGGCCATGTGGCGCGAGGCATCGTTGGACGACTCGTTGCTGCTCAGGGCAGATCCGGCACGGTAGCGGATGCAACAGGTGTGGCGCGATCGCTGGATCGAGCGACGGGGCTGAGTGGTCAACTTCGACATGGACACCCGCCTGCACCGCTGTGCTGTCCCCGTGCCTCCGCTGCACCCATAACCGAAGAGGAGCGTGGTGTGACGGCCCGGCCGTCGCAGGCGCTGCAGGCTCTCAGTATTTTCACTCCGGAGAGCCATACATAAGGAGGTTTCCCGGCACGGGCTGCGCCATGGTGTTCATCATGTGGGGCATGAAGAGTGGGCGGGGGCGGCTTGCCGCGTGGCTGTACGGCATGGGGGCGGTGCTGGGGTTCGGGGTGGCGGCGCTGATGCTTCCGGGGGCCAAGCGGGGGGACATTGACCCACTGAGCGCGGTGATCGCCTTGGCGGGGCTGTCCGTCAGCGGGTGGGCCGGTCATCTCGCTTGGCTCTCCTGGCGGCACCAGGAGACCGACGTCGCGGGCACGGCGAGCAGGCTCGCCGCAGCGGTGCTCGACTCCGAGACCAGGGCCAGAAAGCGGCTGCTAGGTGGGCACGGCAGATCGATCGATCTGGACTTCGTCTACATGCCAGCACCCCATCACAACGCGTTGGGGGCCCGGCCCAGGGGGAGTTCGCGCAAGGTCGTGGCCTATTACCGCCGACTGCGCCCTGGCCGACTGGTGATCACCGGACCGCCCGGGGCAGGAAAGACCCTACTAACCCTGGAGCTGATCCTCGGCTTGCTCCAGGACCGCAGGCCCGACGATCCGGTGCCCGTGCGGCTGTCACTGTCGTCGTGGCATACCCTGCTCGCCCCGGCGTCCGCCGCCCGTCCGGGCGAGGACCCGGTGAAGGCTCTGCGGGAATGGGTCTGTTCATATCTGGTGGATTCTCACCGCCTCTCCGAGGCTGCCGCGGGCGCGCTGTTCGACGCCGGAATGGTGCTGCCGGTGCTCGACGGGCTGGACGAGATGGCCGCGGAGAACGCTCCGGACTACACCTCCCAGGCCCGGCGGGCGCTCGACGCGCTCAACTCCTACCAGCGCGGGCTGGACAGCGCGAAGCTGGTGTTGACCTGCCGCACCGAGCAGTACCGGGCGCTGGAGTCGGCGCGCGTGTGGCTCAAGGACGCGGCCCGGGTGGATATCAGCAGTGTGCGGCCGACCAGAGGCCGGGCGTTCATTGAGAGCAGGACGGACGACCCCGCGCGATGGGCCGGGGTGCTTGACGAGATCTACGGCTCCGCCGCCACGCCTCTTGCCGCGCGGCTCGCCACGCCCTGGCGGCTGACCCTGGCCGCGGTCGTGTACGAACAGCGGGACCCAGCCACGGGCGCGTACGTGCGGGACCCCCGTGAACTGGTGGAGCCGAACTCGGACGGGGACCGTGCCCTGCGCGATCGTCTGCTCGGCCTCTTCGTCGAAGCGGCCGTCGCGAGTCATCCGGCGCCTCGCGGCGCGCTCTACTCTGCCGACCAGACACGTACGTGGTTACGGACCCTGGCCGTCTACCTGCACCGCAATGAGGCCGAAGGCCGCTCGGTGCGGGGCCGTCGGCTGTCCGGCACCGATGTGGTCCCGCACGCCCTCTGGCCTCTTGCCGGGACGTACCTGCCGCGCGTCGTACACTGCCTTGTCCTAGCGCCAGTGTGGGTGATCCTGCCCTGGCTCGGCGTGCGTTTCTGGACGATGCTCTACAGCGACCTGGCGGTCCAGGTTGCAGTGTTTCTGTGCACCGAACTCCTGGCGTTGTGGGCGACCGAGGCATGGCAGGCGTGGCCGACGATGGAGCGGGCCCTGCCGAGGAACCTCTTCTCCCGTAGCGGGGCCCGCGGTCTGCGGTTCGGCTGCGGCTGGGGCCTGATACTCGGCGCCGTCGTCTGTATACCGGCCAGCTTCGCGCTGGAGCTGGGGCTGACGTTCTCTCTCGGGGCCGCCCTCTGGATGACCCTTTTTCTGACTGTGTGGCTGGGCCTGGGGGCGATGAGGCTCGAGGATCCGCAGGCGGCGGACATCGCGGACCCACGGCACTTCCTGCGCGCCGATGTCGTAAGCACGCTCGGCCGCGGCGTCATGGTTGGGCTCCTCGTGGCACCAATCGTCGTCTTCGTCATCGCGCCGGGCCTCGAGGTCCCGGTTTCTGTCGGACTCTCCTGGCAGCTAGGTGTGACGCTGGCGTTCGCCCTGGTGGCAGCGTCCAGTGCTTACCGCTATTTCGCTTTGCTGCTGTGCACGCGCCGTGGAAGCCGTCGCTTGCCGTGGCGGCTCGGTGCGTTCCTTGCTTGGGCAGAGTCGGCAGGCTTGCTGCGAGTCGCCGGCGTCGCCTACCAGTTCCGGCACCGTGAGTTGCAGGACTGGCTCGTCGGTCCCGCGCAGGATCCATAGCAGCGGGACGACTCCACGCGGGGGACCGGCTGGTCACTCACGCTGGTTCAAGGCTCGGTCAACTGACGGTTGGCCTCCAGGTCAGCCTCGCGTTCTTCCAAGGCGGTGGTCAGAGCGACAGTGCGCTGTTCGAGCCTGGTGATCGTCCGCTCGAGTTCCTCGGTGTCGGCAGGGCCGCCCAGACCGGACTCGCGCCACGCCCTGTTCCTCAGATGGCGGGAGAGGTGTTCCTCTAGTTGCTGGACTCGTGCAAATAGGCGGGCGCCGCGGGCGTTGGCGTTGATCAGGTCCGCCTGCAGCCTCCGATCGTGCAACAACCCGCTGCAGAGCCACACCCCCCGAGAACGAGTCCCAGGAGTTCAACGAGCCCACCCCACCCCACGTCACACCACAGCGAACCCACCCCGAGAGAAAGAGGACTGCCGCCGCGGCCGTACTTGTGCGTCTTGCGCTGACTTCTCTGCACTAACTGGGGGTGCCCGCTGACGAGTGTCAATCAGGTGATTCCGGGGCGGTGTAGACGGCGGCTGAGAGGGACTCGGCTGCTCCGGGAATCCCGCGCGTGAACGTGAAGGTCAGGCTCGACGACCCCGCCAGCTCCCCACCCGAGCCCAGCAAGGAGATCTGCCCTTTTGCGCTGACCTCGGCGCTGATCGTGACTTCATTGAGCTGAAATTCGCCGCAGTTCACCGAAAGTCCTGCAATGATCGAACGCATCGAGTCAAGAAACCCGGTGACCCGATGCTGGAAGACGTCGATGGGAATCTCGCCCCGACCGACACGCCATTCCTGCGGACGCCTGAACAGGGAGCGATCGTCGCTGTCCTCTAGCCCAAGCACCCGTACCGCGTCGGGGCTCTTCGCTACATCGGTCTGCGGCTCGCCAGGCTTTGGCTTGTCAATTTGCTCAAACATGGACATCCTCCGTGAGCTCGTGACAGACATGAAGTTGTGGGTCCGCATAAGCGGCGTACGCGATGCCGAGCGGGTTCCCGTGCGTGTGCAACAGGCTGCTACGGGCTTCGAAAACCGATCGACCGAGCGGGAGACGGCGTAGCAGAAACGGTTCGTACAGGGCCTTGGAGAATTCCGCTGCTACCCCGTCCGGTACTTCAATCTCGCTGCCGATGAAGCCGCGGTTTCCGTTCATCAGGAAGAGATAGGGAAAGGAGAGGGCGCTGGTCGCGTGCATGCGGGCCGCACCGCAAGCATTCATGACCACGAGCGGCATCTCACAGCTGTCCTGATCGGGGCGGGACTTCAGCCCGAGGAGGTCTTCCCCGATGGTGCCGAGCTTCACCCGCAGCTCCTGACCACCGCCGCTCAGCTCGATCTCATTGTCGAGGGGGCTGTTGAGCGTCGCGTAGCAATGGCAGGCGAAGTGCAGAATCTGGTCGGGCATGCTCCGAAGCTCACCGGCGAGTGACCGCCGAGGATCGAAGATCTGCTCCGCCAGGGTGGCCGCCCCAGTGTCGCCGTAGGGATACGGCCCGTCGACTTCCACCCGGTGTGCTGCCGTCGAGGTGAACCAGCTGAGCTCCTTCCGGGCGCCCTCGAGGCTCTCATGATGAAGAAAACGCAGCGGCAGCCGCCCGCCCGGTGTGACTTCCAGGCACAGGCCCGAGGGGGGAGCAGGCAGCAGCATCGTGCGCTTGACCATGCACGAGAAGCCGACCAGCGTGCGGCATTCAGCGATCAGCTCCTCACGGTTTCCGGGCGCGTTTGGATACATCCGGTAGAGCGGAAGCAGTTCGAGGGGGAGGAAGGTGTCTTTATCGCCGATGCACTCCACGAGCGGTGGCTGCAAGTCCGGGTTGCGGCCGTAGGGCAGCGCGCTGTTCCAGAAGGTCTGGAGCCCCTGGATGACGTCGGCCTGAAGACCGAACAGGAGGAAGGCAAGCCGTTGGCCGATCCTGTGCAGGGTGTTGAACACCTTGGGAACGTCCCGATCGTCCACGTCCAGAGCCGGTAGCACGTCCTTGAGCTCCAGCAGGCCTACATCGAGCGCACGCCGCGCCTCTTCCAGGACCCCTCGTTGGGCCAGGGTCACCCTGACAGACGGAGTGCCGTTGCGGGCATGGAAGGCGATGTGTGTCTGCTCGGCATGGTGCACATGTACGGTGACGTCAGCGTCCAGGCTTCCGGTCATCCGGGATCCTCCCCCGTATCGGCTGGGGAGGCAGCCCTAACCGCGATAGAGACGGCGATCACCTGAAGGAGCCGGCCGCTCTGATAGAGCTGGAACCACACCTCGTGAAGGCCTTCTGCGTCCGGCAGTTGGAAGCGGAAGACCGTCTGTGCCTCCGTCTGGGTCCGCAGGGTCCGTCGGTGTGGACTGGGATTGAGCGTTGGGCTGTCCACTATGGCTTCGAAATCGACGGTCGGCGCATCTCTGCCCCCTTCGACATGCACTGGTTCAAGGGCGAAGAACTGCCGATCGGGGACGGTCTGCTGGGTGGAAGCGGCATCCCGCGCACGGGGATCGCGTACCACGAAGAGGACCAGACCGAGGCGTTGCCCGGCGGACGCGACGACGGTTGTGGCGTAAGCCGCTCCGCCAGTCGGCCCGGTACCTCCCGCCCCGTCCGCCGCGTATCCGAGACCGGCTTCGAGCTGGAGAGCGAAATAGCCGGTGAAGTTCACCAACGGCGGCCCGATGACGGATTCTTCGATCCCCTCGCGCAGCGCCTGCCGCAGCTCCTGGGCCGAGTTCTCCTTGATGTCAGCCACTTGGCGCCCGAGACGCTCACCGACCGACTTCGAGGTGCGCTGAGCGACCTCCTGTGCGAGCCTGCCCAGATCCTTCTTGCCGAGGCGCCCGGGAGTGAGGCGCTGGGCCAGGGCTTCGTGCTCGTCCCGCAGCACCTCGCAGACCTCCCGAAGCACCCGATTGGATACCTCGGACACCAGGCTCTCGCGGCTGACGGCGGACACTTCGACGGCAGCAGCAGTCTCTGCGACGCCGGACCAGACGAGCGGCCGGTCGTATCCCCCAGGCCCCTCCAGTACGTCGCTGAGCGCGATCAGCTCGGCATTGCTGCTCGGCGGGGGCAGCCGCACCGCTTCGGCGAGATCGAAGCGGTACACCTCCACGGCGCTCACGCGGTGCTCGTAGGCTTCCACGAGCCGCCGCCGGCCCAGTGCCAGCGCAGCCAGGGCGATCAGAAAAGGGCCGATGAACAACATCGCCAAGCCGCCGCCGGATTGAGACCGGGCGACTACACCTGCCGCGAACACCCAACTCAGCCCGGTGCAGACCGCGCTGGCGGCCGTGACGCGTAGCAGCGCAACATCCCGGCTCCTACGGTGCGCTTCACGCTTAACTTCGAGCGAGGCGACCAATTCGATCCGAGGCCACACCCTGTCGACGACCAGGCCGGTGGTGAGCGCCGCCGCGATAGCGGTGTCATTGCCAGCGTCGGGGGAGAGCGGTCGGGCCAGGCGACTTAGAATTCCGGGGGCTACGCGGTGCTGGTCGAACTCCTGCCTGATCTGCTCCTGGTCGCGCCACGCCCGCTCCCGTTCGAACTGTGCCGGCTCCCACTCAAATCGCGCCCGCTCCTGTTCGAACCGCGCTCGCTCCCGGTGCAGGTCATCCCCCTCCCACTCGTGCGGCGACCGCGCATGCAGCTCGTACTCCCGCCAGTGCCGCTCGGCCTCCGACCACCCTCTGTCAAGGTTTCGGCCGTACCGCGACGGCACCCTCTGCCGCACGTAATGAGCGGCCGCCTCCACAAGGTGAGGCGCATACCCTGGGCGCAGCCAGCCGAGGATCAGCCCTTGAAGCATCAACAAGAACGCTGCCGCGATCGCCAATTCAGCCATGCCGACCAGGACGTCGGCCAAGCTGGTGCCCGGACGTCCTGCGTCATCAAGCACCGCCCACACGACCGCGCCCAGGGGAAGGACTAGGCCAGCGGCGCGTGCCCACAGCGGGACCACGTCCCCGGGAGGAGGCTCGATCGCTTCCGGACCGCTCCTGCGCAAGCCTATGGACCAGGTCAGGGCGGGCCAGGAATCCATCAACCACAGGCCGCCAAGTATCCCGATCAGCCAGAGCCCTCCGACAAGCCCCGCGGAGACTGAATGACCGTCACTAGCGAGCTTGGCTACGACCGCGCCCAGACCTGCCGTGAAGAGCAAGGTCAGACCCCAGCCGGGCCAACCGTCCAGGTTATCCGCACCGCGCGAGCGGTAGATGAGCGCGATCAGGCCGAGGGCAGCTGGCCCGGCCGTGAGTCCCGCGCCCAGTGGCTGGTCATCCGCCATCAGGCAGACAAACAGCCAGCCAAAGGCTGCAGCCGAGAGAGCGACGCCGACTATGACAACGACTAGCTCGTGGTCGTCCATCCTGCTCTCCCGGACGACTAGGCCCGTCCAGAACACCAGGACCGCAAGTGCCACCCCGCCCGCGAGCCACGCCGGCCCAGATCGGCCGTCGATAGCGAAGACGACTGTGAGCCAGACGAGGCCGATCTCCGAGAACAATGCCAGTACTCCGAAGACAACGCCCTTCCGAAGGCCCGAAGCCTCGCGTGGGGCGGTCAGCGCCAGCCCGACGTACAACACCGCGTATCCGCTGGCCGCGGCCGCAATGGCGGCGGCCAGCAGTCCAAGGGCGAGGAGACCGATACTGCTGTCCGCCATGCTCCACCTGAGGAGCTGAATCGCTACGAGGCCAAGACCCGCGGTAACCACCAGGAGCGCGGAGGCGAAAGCGGCGTGCCGCATTCTCGATTCCGAGGTCATTCCCATCCCCTGTCAGGGGGTCGCCCGTCACCCATTCCACGGGCCAGGCGGATTAACCATGGCAACAGTGGCAGGTGGCCCGTCGGCGACTTTGTGGCAGACGATGAACGCCAACCGGCGCTGCGAACCACACCTACAACTCTGCTCCCCGACGGCCACACGAGCAACGCGGAGGATCTCCTGACCGCTTGCACGCCAAGGGCAAGTAAACGGATTCACCGGCTTGGTCGGCGGCTCGGGCCGGCAGCTGCCACGCGGCACCTAGACCAGGCGGTGTCGGCCGATGCCTGACCTTGTGGCCGGCCGTGACATCCGGGCGCAGACGTGTGTAGCGCAGCGGTGTTGGAAGGCGCTGCCTCGGTCGGTGGCGGTGTCTGCGCTGATCTCCGCGACGAAGGCGGAGCGGACCAGAATCGTGGGAGGAAATCGCAGCTGCCCACATCGAGGCGAACTGCACCTTGTCCACGGGTGGTCGGGGCCGGCCTAGTCAAGGTGGGCGGCAAGCGACGAGAAGCGTCCGGGTCCAGCTGAGTGGTGCTGCCGAGTCAATGCGGCCGGTGAACGGATGGTTGTCGTCAAGCGCGAGTTCTCTGGGTGCGGACGACAGGCTCAAAGACATCATCAGAAGGGTCGAGGACGGCACGCTCGGGGTGCCAGGTCTTCAGCTCGGCGTCGGACCCGACGCGGGAGCAGTCGCTGGCCCCTCGATCAGGTCGCGGCGTAGGTCGTGCAGATCCCTCTCTTGACGACCGGAGATCGGCCTGTCCAATGAGACACAGAAGGTGCAGTGAACAGGTGCCTCTTGCGACTTCCAATGCGTGAACCTCTCGGGAGGTCGTCGCGGAATCCGCGCAGGTCAGCCCCGTCGTGCGGCGTGGTCGGCGTGTCGGCATCCCGGGAGGCGAACTGGGTGGCACGGTGCTGCCGGCGATCGTGTCGTGCCTGCCCGTGTTGCGACCCGGCGCGGCAGCGCCGGGGCGCCGCCTGGGTGGCTAAGTCGAGCATGTGCAGCTGAATGTCGGGCTGGCAGTGGTTGCACGCCCGTAGCCCTGTGGCGAGTAGCCGACGGGCTTCGTCGCGGTTGACCGGACGGCGTCGCTTGCCTGCCATGTAGCAGTCGCCGGCGTGAACCTGGACGGGTGCCCGTTCGGCGCCGATGCCGAGTTCGACGATCCAGTCCGGCGGCTGCGGGCGGTTGCGCCGACCGCGTTCCTCTTCGGCCTGCCGTCGCTGCAGGTCTGCGATCTTGCGGTCGATGCGCTCCATCCAGAGGGCGTGCCAGACCCGCAGGGTCCGCAAGCGTTCCAGGTCGGGCGGCAGGTCGTCGAACACATTTTTGATTCTATGCTCGTGATCCACCTCCGCATCCCTCGCGTGTGTCCTGTGTCCGGTGACACCGAACCTTGAGCGTGTGTCATCGAACCTTGACGGACGTGAGTTCGTGTCACCGAAGATTGAGCGCGCAGGTCAGAGGCCACGGGCGTAACGTCCCGCCGGCCTTCACGTTCGCCGGACGCTGGGAGGGCGCAGCGCCCCTGCATCCTCCGGACGCCGAGGCCATGAAAGGTTCGGATGTCCCTCCAGGCTGGCGGTGCAAGGATTGTCGAGTGACGTCCGAGCCGAGGCGCGCGAACCGCCTCTTCGCCGAAGTGGAGCGCCTCGCCGCGCAGAGTGAGCCGCCGGTGCATAACCAGCACGTGGTCTCTAAGGTGCTGCTCAAGCGGTTCGCCGAGCACTATCCGCGCCATGGCCTCCAGCTACTGTCGGTCGACCTTGCCTATCCGCAGCGTCCCCCCATGCGTAAGGGCCCGGGCGGCTGCGGCGTAGTGAAGGACTTCGTGGCCTTCGCCTCACAATCGCTGGAGCAGGTCTGGGGCAGCACGGAATCGCGACTACCGGAAGTCTTCAGCGCCCTGGACAACGGGATCGACCCCCCGGACTCCACCCTGGCCAAGGTCCTATTGGACACCGTCGCCCTTCATCTGGTGCGCTCACACACCTACCGCGACGTGCACTTTCGCACCTTCGATAAGCCCTACGCGCTGGTCTTCAACCTGCTCGTCAACGACTTGCAAGGGCAGTTGCGCGCAGCGGTACTGCGTGAGAAGGGACTGCACGTGGTGGGTCAAGGGGGCCTGGAACACTACGCCAGCGAGCTCCTGCAGGAGTGCGTGGACCTCTTCCAGAACCACGGCATGCTGCGGGTGCGCATGGAGGAGGTATACCACCAGGTCCGCGACCTGATCACCGACTACGGCATACGGATCCTCGTACCCCCGCGCGGGCAGGAGTTCCTCATCGGTGACGTCCCCGCCTTCACGCTGATCTTCGAGAAGAACGGTCTGCGTCGCAATGTAGGCGTGGCTAAGGCCACCACCGTCGTGATGCCACTCGGTCGGCACCACGCGCTAGCCGTCGCACGGCCCGACACTGACCCCACAGTCGTTGCATCCGTCGCCGCTCAGCTCAACCAGCTCCAGGTTCAGCAAGCCCGCTCGAAGGTGTACATGCACCCAGGCAGTGGCCTCGACGATTACGTACAGCAGCACGCTCCGAACCTGAGGGCATTCGGCCGGCAAGAGGTGTGATCGGCGCGACTCAGCAGTCGAGGTCACAACGGCGGCTTCCTCTCAACGAGCACGCGTGGTCCACGCCGCTCAACCTTCGATGGCACAAGCTCAAACTTCGGTGGCACAGGACATCCTGTGCCGTCGAAGCTTGATCGTTGCCATCGAAGGTTGAGCGGCCGGGGATGTCACCGCTGCGCGCTACGGTACCGACCGGAGGGGTGAGAGTGGATATTTACGAGATAGACCCGGCGACAGGCACGTACCTGGGGCCCCCGTACGACTCGGTGTACGTCTACGCGATCGGGACGGCCGACGCGCTGAAGGTCAAGATCGGTTACACCACAGGCCGCCTAGAACGTCGCCTGTCAGAGATCCAAGTAGGCTGCCCGCTACCTTTGGAGATCCTTTGGTGGGCTGAGGCTGGACCGGGCCTCGAAGAAGCACTGCACCGCATCTTCGCCCGGCAGCGCCTCCGCGGCGAATGGTTTGAACTCGGGCCGGAGCGACTGTCGATGTTTGACGCCCTGCACGAGGAGTTGTATTCCGAGAACTACGCGTTGATCGAACAGGACGCGGCGCAGCACCACGCCCGGCAGAAGGCCAGCCGCATCCGAGCCGCGCTGCTCGCTCAGCGCAAATCGCCCCCTCCAATTAGCGTGGCTCCTACCCAGGTACCACCGGCACCTCCGCCTCTGACGGCAGCCGTCATCCCCGGTGAACTTCACCTAACACTGCACTTGCCTCCGGACACCGCATCGGGCGGCACTGTGGAATGGATGGCCGTACTCGACCACGGTCAACAAGTTGCGCGGATTCCAACTCCGTCGACTCCAGGGCCTCACCTGCGTCTGAAGCGTTTCAGCAACCACAGGTCACGCTTCGTGGTCTTCGCTGGAAATCGCGCTGGCGTCTCCCTCCCTTCAGCTGCTATCGAGGTGACAGCTCGAACCAGTTAACGGCGGTCCGCATTCTCATCCCCCTGCATCGATCAAGGTTCGCTGGCACGCAGTCAACGTTCGGTGGCACCGGGCAGCGTGTTCTGTTCCGTCGCAGCGAAGGTTGAGCGTTCTCACCGAAAGCTGGTCGGTGAGCTTCCTTTTCATCGAAGGTTGGGCGGGCTGACCAGCAAGGCGTGAAACGTCCCAGGGCGGTGCGAGGACGTCACCCGTTTTACGGCCGTCAGTACTCAGCGGATCGGCGCCCCATCTTCTATGGGAAGCGCACGGCCTGGGAGGTAGGCGAGACTCGACCATCAGTCATGGCCCGCACTGTTGAACGGATCCTCGACACAGCCTGAAAAACAGTCCGCGGCGTACCCCAAAGGGATGAGAGCCTGCGGACATGGGGCATCACTCCTATCTGGTCGTCGGCGACTCCCAGTTCCTCTACACCCGCGATGACTACAACGAGGAACTGGCAGCGCTCTTCAATGAGACCGACCGTGAGCTCAGCGTCACTGACGGCAGCGACGTCACATCTGGCGACGAGCTGGATGAGAGCGCGTGCGCGCTCGGGTACTACACCACGGCCAACGCTCTGCGGCAGCGCCTGCACGTGCAGGGCTTCACCTCGAGTCGTGCCCTTGCCGACCTGGCAGAGGGCATCGCGCAATGGCGCAAGACCTACGACAGCCAGAGCCAGTTCCGGGAACTAGAAGGGCGGGGCGAGAGAGTGTTTCAGACCCTTGTCCGGCGCCCTCGTGAGCCCGCCGAGCTGCTCGCAGCCATCGGCGAGGCGATCCGACCGCACCGGTCGGAGAAATCGTTCGCCACGGTCCAGGAGTACTTCCAGTACGAGGACGAGTTCGCCGAGACCGTCAGTGACGTCCAGGAGCTTCGCTGGTTCGTCGGGGAACGCAGCCTCGTACGGCTGATCATCGACCAAGCACCAGACGACACGCGGGCCGGGCTGGACCTGGGCGAGCTGACTGGCTGCTGCGTAAGCCTGGACGCGACCCAGCCCATCGCAGGACCGACACGTGAGCGTCAGCTCGCGGCCCTGCCCGATAGTGCCCCGCTGATCGTGCTCACTGAAGGAAGCACCGACTCCAGGCTCCTCACCGAGGCGATGCATGTAACACACCCGCACCTCGTTGGCTTCGTCCGCTTCATCGACTACACGGGAACGAAGGCCCGCGGCAGCGCTGGCGCGCTCGCGATCATGGTCAATGCGTTCATCGCGGCCGGCGTCGCCAACCGCTTCGTAGCTATCGCCGACAACGACGCCGGCGGACATGAGGCTCTCGCCAAACTGAAGAGACAGAAGTTGCCAGTGGGATGTCAGGTGCTGCACTACCCGGACCTCCCCTTACTGGCCAGCTACCCCACCGTGGATTCGGCGTCCGCAACCGTGTCGCTGACCAACGTGAACGGTGTCGCCGGCTCTCTGGAGATGTACCTCGGCGAAGACGTCCTGACGATCGACGGCACGCTGGCCCCAGTCCACCTGGGGACCTTCATCCCCGCCGTACGGTGCCGCCAGGGCGCGCTCTCGAAGTCGCACAAGGTCCTGGTACTGAAGGCGTTCGAGGAGAAGATCAAGAAAGCTCGGCTAGGGCAGCGCAGCGACACAAGCCACTGGAGCGGCGTGCACGCCATCATCGAGGGCATCGTCCAGGCCTTCGGCTGAAGGACGCAGGATCGTCCAACGCCCCGCGCAGGACATGCGCACATCGGCAACCGCTCAACCATTGGTGAGAGAACCGATCGTCACCAACGTGTCCAACCAGCACGCCTAGCCACCCCTGCCCCGCGCTGCCGCTCGGCCTCCCGCCTCTCCTCGGTGATCCACCCGTCTGACTGGGGCAAGGCCGCCGTCACTCCGCTGCTCCAAGGCGTTGCGCATAGGCGAGATCGAGCCAACTTCGAACCGGAAGATGATCATCCATGACTATCTGCGCAGATGGCTAAGAAGAAACCGCAGGTCAGGCGTCTGTAGGCTCACCTATAGAAACCTTGAAGAGCGGCAAAAGCCCTGCTCGGAAACGCAGTTGAGTTCGTGGCCGACGGCTGCCCTCGGTCACATCAACCCCACCTCGTGGCACATACCGTCTACGGAAACGCGGACGGGGACCGCCCGGGCATGGGCGATCCCCGCAGTGTCCGCATGCAATGCCCCAGCGAGAGCAAAGCAAGGACAGGCACATGGAAGCACAGATGTGGAAACCCCTGCGGATCGAGTACCGCCGCCCCCAGCTCCAGGACTGGATCAACGCGGCCACCCTCGGCACCGCAATCCACCTGCAATCGCAGGTCCCGACCGGATTCACCCTCGCAGCCGCGGTGGTCCTCCTCCGGTGCCTGCGATACCGCCGGACTGTCTGAATCCACACCCACCGGAGCCTCCTGTCACGCACGGCGGCAGGAGGCTCCGCCCATTTCCGCCACGCGCAGGCCGGGCGTCCGCACCGCTGGGCTGTCGAGGAGGAGGTGTCTAGGGTCATCACACGAGCCCCGCCCGACGCCATCGTGTACCCCACCCACCGCCATCGGCGCATCAGCGACCGAGCCTCGGGTGCAGTTGGTCTCGATCGCCTCACAGCTGTGGATCACGGCGTGCTGCTGGTCGTCAGCAGGTAGTTGTATTCGAGGATCACTCAGTCGGCCAAGGAAAACGGACGCGGCCAGACGCGGCAAGGCGGAAGAGTAGTCCTCAAGATCAAGCCAACTCCGACTGAGCCTCAAAATGCTAAGGGCGAGCCCTGTGCATGTGCGCTTACCATGCCCCGATGCGGCCAGAACCTGAACAGGTACTGCACTTCTCCGAGGACCCCACGATCACCCGCTTCATCCCGCGTGTTTCCCCAACCTCGAAAGATCGGGGGGCCTTTGTCTGGGCCGTCGACGCAGTCCGTGCCCCCGACTACTGGTTCCCCAAACAGTGTCCCCGGGCAATGGCATGGGTGACACCCGACACGTCTCCGTCAGACCGCGAACGGATCATCGGGCCTGGCGGGGGTGATCGAGTACACGCGATCGAGTACGACTGGCTGGAGGAGATCCGAAACGTCCGCCTCTACGCCTACCGGTTCGACTCCACGCCCTTCCGCTCGATTGGGGAGCCCGTCCCACGCGCCCACGTCGCGGAAGAACCCGTCGAGCCGCTGGGTCCACCCGAGCCCGTCGGCGATCTCCTTGCCCTGCACGCCGAGGCCGGCGTCCAGCTGCGGGTTTTGAACATCCTGTGGCCGTATTGGGAGACCATCACCTCAAGCACCCTCGGCTTCAACGGCATCCGGCTGCGCAACTCTCTCGGGCACCCCGCGCACCGACCCGAGGCCCGACCGCGAACGCTCCTCGGCCAAGCGGGCTCCGGCGGAGCGGGCTTGGAACGGCAGCGATAGGGGAGTGCCAGAGGACAACGAAGCGCGGCTCAGCTCTGACTGATTGCCCGTCAGCTCTCGGCAAAGGTCTGGGTCAGTGCCGTGATCTCGCCCAAAAGCTGCGGTACGTCCTCAAGACTGTCGAGTACCACGTCGGCTCCTGCTGAGGCCAGTTCGTGAGCGGTGGTCTTGCCTGACGCGATTCCAATCACTGAAGCGCCGCCTACGACTCCGGTGCGGACATCTTCGAGGGAGTCTCCGATGATGACGGTGTTGGAGCGAGTGAAGGCCACCCCGAGCTTGGCCTGAGCTCGCCTCTGTGCGACGGCGACGAGGGCCGGACGGTGCTCGTCGTCTGAGGAGTACCCGCCGATTTCCGTGTCCAGGAAGGCGTCGAGCCCAAACCCTTCGAGCTTCAGCAGTGCGCTGGACTTGAGGTTCCCCGTGACGACGGTCGGTACGCAGTGGTTCTGCTCGTGCACCGCTTTCAGGGCCGACACGGCACCCGGCATTAGGACGGCCTGATCGCGCAAGTCCTTCTCGTGCGCGGTGAGACACTTCGGCAGGAGTTCAACCATGCGCGGCAGCAGTAGGGGGACGTCCGATGCCGGCACCCCGTTTTCCAGGAGCAGGGATCGGATCGCGAGGGGCATGGTGACGCCGGTTCCCCGAGCCGGAAGCCGCTCGGCGGGGCGCCCAACGATCTCGGCGAAGGTCTCGCGGTATACCTGCCGATCGATCTCACCGACGTACAGCAGGGTGCGGTCTATGTCCCACAACACCAAGGACCGTCCGGCTTCAACCACTCCCAACTCCTTGTCTTTGACCAGAGCGGGACTGCCCCGCGGCTGCGAGCGTACGTGAGCTCACACCCGCCCATCATGTCGACGTAAGCGCCTGGCTACTCTCTGCGGCCGGGTGGTGAAGGTGGGTTTCCGGCACGTGCAGGATTCGCGCGGACAATCTGTCCGTAGGTACTTCCATGCCCACCTCTTGACTGGGGGGCGATGACCCTACTCACCCTGCGCCCGCTTCGTCACGGCATGCCCTGCTTCGGCCATGCGGTCGGAGGTCCAGGAGGGAACAGCAAGGTGCCTGTGGCCCGTGCCGTAGATCTACCTCGTGGGCGCGCGACCGTCGACTCTGTTAACAGTTGGCGACCAAGGGCGCAGGCTTGGACATTATCCGTACTCTGATCCAAGTGCTTCATCGCGAAGG